>NZ_CP034449.1:0-312500 GCF_003952425.1 Mesorhizobium sp. M2A.F.Ca.ET.046.03.2.1
GGCGAATTCCGAGCCGTCGCCGAGCGTCGCCAGCGTGCGGCCGGCGCCGGTGAACAGGCTCATCGCGTCGACCGGTGGAACGCTCGGGTCGCTCGCGAGCACGAAGCTGCGCCGCGCCGCCAGCAGCCCGACATCGCCGGTCTCGAAACGGAAGGGTTTTGGCTCGCCTTCGAGGGTGACCCAGCAGCTGCCCTTCACCACGGCGAAGAACTTGATCTTGTCGCGTCCGGGGAAGCTGATCGCCCACGGACCGCCGGCGGTGAAGCCGCCCGTGACGACCGCCTCGGCATTGGTGAGCGTGAGAACATCGGAGAAGGGATCGACGGTCATTTCCGTACTCTCGCGCAGAGAATGCGGATTTTCAAGCATTCACAGTTCAGAAGCGCCGTCCTACCTAGCGCCCATCCGACGCATCGCCATTGGATGCGGCGCTCCATTCCAGACCCCAGAGTCATCAAATGACCGACAAACTCGTCCTGGTGACCGGCGGCACCGACTTCATCGCGCAACATTGCATGCTGGCGCTGCTGAAGGCGGGCTACCGCGTGCGCACGACCATCCGCTCGCCAGGGCGGGAAGCGGAGGTGCGCGCGCACCTCGAGGTCGGCGGCGTCGATGCGGGAAACCGCCTCTCCTTCGTCATCGCCGATCTCACCGACGACCGCGGATGGGCGGAAGCGGCGGCCGCATGCGACTATGTGATGCATGGCGCCTCGCCGACGCCTTCCGGCGACCAGACCAGCGAGGAGGATTGGATCGGGCCCGCCGTCAACGGCAATTTTCGGGTGCTCAGGGCCGCGCGCGACGCCGGCGTCAAGCGCGTGGTGCTGACATCGGCCTTCGGCGCGATCGGCGTCGGCCACAAGCGGGACCACCGGCGGCCCTTCGACGAAACCGACTGGAGCAACCTCAACGGCAATGTCGCGCCCTACCAGAAATCGAAGACGCTTTCCGAGCGCGCCGCCTGGGATTTCGTGGCGCGCGAAGGCAATGGCTTGGAACTGGCTGCGGTCAATCCGGTCGCCGTCTATGGGCCGGTGCTGGGCGCCGACTATTCGCACTCGATCAGGCTGATCGCCAACATGCTGGAGGGGCAGCCGGGATGCCTCAATGTCAGTTCCTGCTGCGTCGACGTGCGCGACGTGGCGGACCTGCATCTGCGCGCCATGACCGATCCGGCCGCCAAGGGCGAACGCTTCCTCGCAACCGTGGGCGAGAGCATGTGGATGGTCGAGATCGCCGAACTGCTGCGGCAGCGGCTGGGCAAGGCGGCCGAAAAAGTGTCGACACAGGTGTGGCCCGACGAGCAGGTGCGCATCGCCGCCGAAACCAACGCGCAGCTCAAGGGCGTGGTACCGCTGCTCCACTACGACATGAGCGCGACGGGCAGGAAGGCCGAGCGCCTGCTGGGCTGGACACCCAGATCGCGCGAGGAGGCGATCATATCCTGCGCCGAGAGCCTGATCCGGCTTGGCCTGCTGCGCGGCTGAGTTCCTTGAACGGCGCGCGCGGCCGGTGCATGTTCCCCGCGCGCTTTCGGCGAACCGCCTGGAACCGCGATCCTCGAACGAAACCAGCGGAGCCATCGGGCGATGACGACCATCCATCAGTTCGCCGTGTCGGAGGGGCAGGAATGGATGCTGCCGGCCGATGACGACGCCTACGAGGAATTCTTCGGCCTCGACGGACGATCGCTCAAGGGCTGGAAGCCGCCGGTGATGCGGCGCGCCGAGGAAGGCGAGCGGCTCTATTCCGATTTCCCCTGGCTCGGCGAGCATGCGCCGCTGTTGCGCCGGCCGGCTGTCGAGGCGCTGGCGGCGGCGTTGCGGCCTTATGGCGAGCTTGTGGCGCTGCGCGGCGAGGAGGTCTGGCTGCTCAACGTCACCCATGTGATCGACGCGCTGGACGAGGCGCGCTCGCAAATCGTGCGGTTCGACGGCGGCGACATATTGGCGATCGAGCGCTACGCCTTCGACGCGGAGAAGATCGGGAGCGCTGAAGTGTTCAAGCTGCCGATGCGGGCTTCTCCGGTCTTCGTCAATGACGTGTTCGTCGAGCGGGTGCGCAAGGCCGGGTTGCGCAATGTGTCGTTCGAGCCGGTATGGACATCGGGAACGGCAATCGCGTCAGGCGAATAGCAGTTTTGCGGTTTGTGGCGGAGACGGGCAATGACCAGCGCCGGCGCCGCCCCTCATCCGCCCTTCGGGCACCTTCTCCCCGTATAGAGACGGGGAGAAGGAACTGGCCCTGGTCCTGCCTCTGGGCGCATCTGGAGCATGGCTCTGGCCCAACCCGCACATGCATGAACGGGATGGCCATTATAACCAGACGCTTTATAACGGGCGATCTGGTTATGACCTCCAAGGGGAGACGATGCGTTACATACGTCCGCTTTCAATCGAAGATGCCGTTGGCGAGCTCGCCAAGGCGGTAGGACCGGCCGCCATCCTGGCCGGAGGCAGCGACTTGCTGGTGAGGATGAAGGGCGGCTTCATCGAGCCCGAGCTGATCGTCGACATCAAGCGCATAGGCGGCCTGGCCGACATCACGGAAACGGCTGACGGCTTCCGCATCGGCGCCGCCGTGCCCTGCGCGGTGCTGGGCGAGAACAAGGCTGTGCGCAAGGCATGGCCGGGCGTGGTCGAGGCCGCGAACCTGATCGGCTCCAAGCAGGTGCAGGGCCGCTGCACCATCACCGGCAATCTGTGCAACGCATCGCCCGCCGCCGACAGCGTGCCGGCGCTGGTGGCCGCCGGGGCCAAGGCCGTCGTCGCCGGGCCTTCGGGCAAGCGCACCATTGCCGTCGAGACCGTGCCGACGGGACCGGGCCGCACGTCGCTCGCCAAGGGCGAGATCATCGAGGCGATCCTGCTCGACAAGCGTCCTGAGCAGGCGGGCGATGCCTATCTGCGCTTCATTCCGCGCACCGAGATGGACATCGCGGTGGTGAGCGCCGGCGTGAACCTGACGCTGGACGAGCATGGCGCGATCAAGACCGCGCGCGTGGCGCTGGGCGCCGCGGCGCCCACGGTGCTTCTGGTCGAGGAAGCGGGCCAGGTGCTGGTCGGCTCGAAGCTCGACGAGGCGACGCTGGAGCGGCTGGCGAAGATCTGTTCCGGCGCCTGCCGGCCGATCGACGACAAGCGCGGCACCATCGAATTCAGACGGAAAGTGGCGGGCGTGCTGGCAAGGCGCGTCGCGGCAATCGCCTACAAGCGTGCGGGAGGCAAATAATGGCCGGTGTAGCTGTATCAACCACGATCAACGGCGATGCCGTCGAATATCTCTGCCAGCCCGACGAGACGCTGCTGGAAGTGCTGCGCGATCGCCTCGGCCTGACCGGCGCCAAGGAAGGCTGCGGCACCGGCGACTGCGGCGCCTGCAGCGTCATCGTCGACGGCAGGCTCGTCTGCTCCTGCCTGGTGCTGGGCGCGGAAGCGGAAGGCCGCAAGGTCGAGACCATCGAAGGCATGGCGCATGGCGACCAGCTGCACCCGCTGCAGCAGAAGTTCCTGGAGCATGCGGCGCTGCAATGCGGCGTCTGCACGCCCGGCTTCCTGATCGCTGCCAAGGACCTGTTGGAGAAGAACCCCTCGCCCACCGAGGAGGAAATCCGCTTCGGCCTCGCCGGCAACCTTTGCCGCTGCACCGGCTATGACAAGATCGTGCGCGCCGTCCAGGACGCAGCGAACGTGATGAAGGGAGCCTGATCCATGAATTTCGATCCGCGCTTTTCAGGACGCCAGTTCGCTTCCGTCGGCACGCGCCCGATCCGCCCCGACGGCATCGACAAGGTGACGGGCCGCGCCCGCTACGGCGCCGACTTCAACATGGCCGGCCAGCTGGTGGGCCGGATCCTGCGCAGCCCGCATGCGCATGCGGTGATCAAGAGCATCGACACGTCCAAGGCGGAAAAGCTCGCCGGCGTGAAGGCGGTGATCACGGCGAAGGACCTGCCGGACCTCACCGATGGCGACGCCGCCATGTACGACATCCTCGACAACTCGATGGCGCGCAAGAAGGCGCTCTATGACGGCCATGCGGTGGCCGCGGTGGCGGCGATCGACGCCCGCATCGCCCGCCAGGCGCTGAAGCTGATCGAGGTCGAGTATGAGGTGCTGCCGCATGTCACCGATGTCGACGAGGCCGCGCACCACCACGCGCCGCTGATCAACGACCAGGTCTTCACCGAGGGCCTCGAGGAAAAGCCGGCCAAGCCTTCCAACGTCACCAAGCGCACGCAGTTCGGCCATGGCGACGTCCACAAAGGTTTGCCGAGGCCGATTTCGTCGTCGAGCGCTCCTTCAAGACCGAGCAGACGCATCAGGGCTATATCGAGCCGCATGCCTGCGTGGCGAGCGTCAACGCCGACGGCACGGCGGACCTGTGGGTCTGCACGCAAGGCCATTTCGTCTACCGCCAGCATTGCGCCCAGCTGCTCGGGCTCGAAGCCTCGAAGCTGCGCGTCACCTCGTCGGAGATCGGCGGCGGCTTCGGCGGCAAGACCCATGTCTGGGCCGAGCCGGTGGCGCTGGCGCTGTCCCGCAAGGCCGGCCGTCCGGTGAAGCTGGTGATGACCCGCGACGAGGTGTTCCGCGCCTCGGGCCCGACCAGCGCCACCTCGATCGACGTCAAGATCGGCGCGAAGAAGGACGGCACCATCACCGCCGCGGAAGCGACGCTGCGCTACAGCTCCGGTCCCTATGCCGGCTCTTGGGCCGAGATCGGCGCGATGACGGCCTTTGCCTGCTACAAGCTGGAGAACGTCAAGACGGTCGGCTACGAGGTGCTGGTCAACCGGCCGAAGACGGCGGCCTATCGCGCGCCGTCGGCGCCGATGGCGGCCTTCGCGGTGGAAAGCGCTGTCGACGAGCTCGCCAAGGAGCTCGGCATGGATGCGGTGGACTTCCGCATCAAGAACGCCGCGCAGGAAGGCACCCGCGCCTCCTACGGCCCGGTCTATGGGCCGATCGGCATCGGGCCGACGCTGGAGGCGGTGAAGCACCATCCGCACATGAAGGCGCCGCTCAAGGAAAACCAAGGGCGCGGCATGGCCTGCGGCTTCTGGTTCAATTTCGGCGGCCAGACCTGCACGGACCTGAACATCGGAATGGATGGCTCGGTGTCGCTGGCCGTGGGCACGGTGGATGTCGGCGGCTCCCGCGCCTCGCTGTCGCTGGTGGCGGCGGAAGAGCTCGGCATCGACTACAGCCACGTGAAGGCGATCGTCGCAGACACCTCGTCGCTCGGCTACAACGACATGACCGACGGCAGCCGCGGCACCTTCTCCTCCTCGATGGCGACGATCTCGGCCGCCCGCAATGCTATCAAGATCCTCCGCGAGCGCGCCGCGCAGATGTGGGACGTGCCCGTGGACGACGTCCATTGGGAAAAGGGCCATGCCATCGCCAAGGGCGAGAAATACGGCAACCTCTCGCCGCTGTCGCTGAAGGACATCGCGGCGAAGTCCGGCACCACCGGCGGGCCGATCGCCGGCCATAGCGAGCTTGTGGCCGACGGCGCCGGCGTTTCCTTCGCCACGCATATCTGCGACGTCGAGGTCGACCCCGAGACCGGCTCGACCCGCGTGATCCGCTACACGGTGGTGCAGGATGCCGGCAAGGCGGTGCACCCGACCTATGTGGAGGGCCAGTACCAGGGCGGTGCGGCGCAAGGCATCGGCTGGGCGCTCAACGAGGAGTATATCTACGGCAAGGACGGGCGGCTGCAGAATGCGGGCTTCCTCGACTACCGCATCCCGGTCTGCTCCGACCTGCCGATGATCGACACGCAGATCCTGGAAATCCCCAATCCCAACCACCCCTATGGCGTGCGCGGCGTTGGCGAGACCTCGATTGTGCCGCCGCTGGCGGCGATCGCCAACGCGGTGTCGAACGCGGTGGGCGTGCGCATGACCCACATCCCGATGTCGCCGCCGCGCATTCTCGCCGCGCTGGACGCGGAACGGGAAGGCTAAGGACGAAAGGTGCGCAGCAGCTTTCGTCTCACCACGCTGCGCTGTGGGAGTTATCCCTAATGGTTGAGGTCACCCTCTGGGGCTCGCTCAGCGCCGTCGCCGGGGGCAAGGCCAGGCACGAGATCGAGGCCAAAGACATCAGGGAGCTGTTCCGCAAGCTGGCGGAACAGTATCCCGGGATAGAGCCGTGGATCGACCGCGGCATCGCGGTGGCGATCGACGGGACGATTTATCGCGATACGTGGAGCAAGGAACTGCCCGAGGGGGCGGAGATTTTCCTGCTGCCGCGGTTGGCTGGGGGGTAGCGAGCGAGCGGCCTCCGCCATCGCTGGGTTCGCCGATCCGCGCCCCCTCGGGGAGCCCCTACAAACGTCACCAGCCAGCGGCGGCTCGTGTGCTCCCCCCGCTTTCGGGCAGGGCCGCTCCCGGACGGATGGTTTACCGGGTTGGCCGGTCTTCACGCATGACGTTGTAGAGCAGCAGGCCCGCCATCAAGGACACCACGGCGCCCACCACGTCATGCCCGGTCAGCCCGGAATAATACACGAAAGCAAATGCCAGCTCGGCCATGGCTCCAACCCAGGATGCGAGGGACTTCTCCGGGAGAACCTCCAGGGCGCGCTAATGTTCCTGACGGCCAGCGCCGATCTTCGCCGGCTGCGCCTGGCGCAATTCCAGGAAAAGTGTGAGCGGTTTTCCGTCCGGAAGCGACACGGACGGCCGTGCGATGCTCAGGCTCCGTCGGTTTTCCCGGAGCCGACGATCGCCGCCAGGATCGCTTCGTATGCGCTTCCGGTCTCCTCCTCGATCTCCTCCTCGGAGATGCCGGCTGCCTTTGCATCGGCGAACAACTTGCTCGTCAGCTCGGCCACCGAGACGATGTCCGCACCCACCTTGCCGCGCATTACATTATCGGTGATCCAGCGGCCAAAGAACTCCGCGCCACGTTCGCTCATCCGCCCTGCTCTTTCAGAAAATGCGCCTCCCGAAGGAGCGCTTCCCAGTCGGTCCCGATCGTCTCGATCAGCTCGCTGGCCTGTTCCTGCGTGATGCCGGTTTCCCTCGCCAGGCGCCCTGAGAGCAATTCGAAGACAGCCTGGTCGCCCTCCCCCAAACTGCCTTCGCGATGTTGCAGCGCCTCGAAGATCACCTCGAAGACGCTGTCGACTTCCTCGTCGATCTCGCTGGCCGCGATGCCTTCGCGCGCGGCCGCCTTCATCATCTCGTCGGCAAGATCGCCCACCGCCACCGGATCGTCCGTCAGCACATTCGGCAGATGCTCCGCCATCCATTTGTCGAAGAAGTCGAGACCGCGCCTGCTCATGTGGCCATAAGCGCGCGGGGAATATTAGGTTCCGCTGATGGGGACTGAGGTCGCATACGCCGGCGCATTGGTCTATCGCCTGAAACATAAGCCCGGCCATCTCATTAGGGCTTCGCTGACGAGCAATCAGTCCCTTCATCGTCAGTGGCTGGATCGCCCGCCACTTGCCCACAGGTGGCGGGCGTCCGATCGAAGAACAAGAACCGGGGCCGAGGTGAACAATGTCGATTTCCGATGAGCTGCGGGACGCGAGTCTTCGCTATGAATGCCCAAACTGCCACCAGCCGATCATCAGAAACGGTTCGTGGTTCAAGGCAGTGAGCACCTTCCGCTGTGAGGCCTGCAAGACCAAGCTCAGGCTTGGCTACTCGGCCAAGCTGGCGCTTTTCAAACAACACGGCAAGGCGCCGGGGGCGTGACCCATGCGGCTGAGTGCCTGCGAGCCCTTTGGCGAGCAGCAGTTCCTTTTCCGGGAGCGGTTGCCGGCAAACGACAACAGCGCGCTGGACCATCGCAACCTTTCCCTTCTCAGTCTCATCCCAGCCGACGACGGACCCGCAAAGATTGCCGCGAAAGCGGAGCGGATGAGCATTGCCGCGGCCGTGGGCATGGCGATCGGCCTTTTCATCGGGCCGGTCTCATGCCTGATGCTGGGCATCCGGAACGGGGCGTTGGACAATGAAGGAGGCAAGCATGATCACCACGACGTTGGAAACCAGGGTGGCGGGTTTGCAGGACAGGCTGAGGGCGGCCAAGCTCAGCATGGATGACATGCTGGCCTTCCAGAAGGTCGCGGACGTGCTGGACAATGGCCATGGCGGCATCGACCTCGACGACCTGATCGCGCTGTCGTTCGTGGTGGAGGATGAGGATTGAGGGGCTCCGCAGACCTGGCCCAGATAATCGAAGATCCATCTCAAACGACTAGCCAATTTTCTGTAGAATGTATCCAGGGAAGATTACTTCTTGGCATTCGATGGTGGCAGTTATGCGTTGAAGCGTTTCAAGGTCTTCGCTCGTTGAGAAGATTATTTGCTGATTTGCGCCTTTTGCCTTTGACGCTCGCTTGAGAAGATTCTGGAAACTGGGGCGCGAAGACGACTGCTGGCGCGGCTCGTCGAATATTAGCATTCCCGGGTGATTAGTTTGCTTCTCTCTTGCGAGTTCGATCAAGCTTAGCTGGTATGACCATTTCAGCCGAATAGCATCACTTGCCGATGTCTCGAAACCAATTTCAAACCCTTCCTTTTCGGGTCTGTAGCTATCTTCAGAGATCGACAATTCGGAAGGCGAAAAAGTACTGAATCCAAAATCTCTTGCTTGACTTTGAACGAGTTCTGTCAGGTGACTAAGCTTGCTCTGGTCGCTTTGTGATAGCTTCTCCTTCGGAAGATTTGCGCGTTCTTCAAGGAGCTTTGCATAGGCGTCCTGCAAATCGCGGAGGTGATCAATAGCATCATTGAAAACGGCCTGTAGGCCTTCGATGTCCCGAATTCGTGCCTCGCTTCGAATTCGCTCTTCGATCACAGCCGCCGAGGGGTTTGATCCCGGCGCAACAAGTTCCGATCGCAAAAGCCGAATTTCTGCATAGTGCTCGGCAAGCTGTCGACTTATAGCCGACAACTGATCCCTGCGTTCATTTTCGTCAGATCGCTCCCTGGCGAGAATACCCTCAAACATTCTCTTTTGTGACCGAATGTATTCAATATTGTCCGAGACCGGCATGACTGCCGTTAAAGCGTTTTGCGACAATAGTGTGTCTATAAGCGCCTGCTCACAGGTTGGACATCTGTCTGGCGTTAACGCAGCCGTGACGCCTGAGTAGCGCTGCAGTCGCTGTACATCAAGATTCTTGGCTAAATCATCATCGAGGCTAGCGATACGTCGCTCTAGCGACCTGATGTCCGCGATCTTTAACTGTTGAGCGCTATGAATCCTTATCCGCTCCGAATTGAGCTCGTCGACCGTAGCGGCCAATTGTTCGAGTTTCAGTGAGACCTCTTCAGACTGGTCCTCAACCATTGGGATGGCTTGATCAAGGAGGCTCGCCACCGTCCCTCTCAGTTGAGATAGCACGGCGCCGAGAGTGACCCATTCTGTTCCCTGTGCTAACTGTATATATGGTCTCGACAACGCATCTGGATCAGCAAGAGGCATATCGCTCAGGGCCGCCACTCTGCCGCCCCCTCGAGCAACATAAAGCTCCAATTCCTGCCGAATAATGGACCACTGCTTCGCATTGGCTGCGATCAGTTCGGCAAGCCGCTCCCTTTGCATTTCAAGTTTGTGGACGTCGAGATCTAAGATGAATTCAACAGCTCGCTTATGAACTTCCCGTATCCTCATGTAAGTAGGGATCGCAGCTGGTATCGCGGACCAACCAAACTTCTGTTCAACCCAGAACATTGGAAACACGGTTTCCAAGTAAAGTTTCGTTTCAGGCGCGTCGTATCGCCTTACCTGGGGCAGGCGCCATCCTAAAAATTCCTCTAGAAAGTGATGGAACCCATCCTCTCGTTGCGCGGCACCCGGATCTAGAACGAAGAAATTCTGCCGCCTTAGACCAACTGACCCTTCTGTTAACAAGGGCCCAAAATCCACTGTGATCAATCGCGTGTCAGTTGTACCTTTCACTACTCGGCCAACCGTGATGATCTGCTCTTCTCCGTTGGATATCTCAAGCGAAACGCTCGATTCGAGAACTTCCACACGTTTATCGCTGTCAGTATTTAGATAACTCGTCATCGCGTGAGGAAGTGGAATTTCACGTCTCGGGCTAAGCATCCGTTCCAACCCGAGCGCATAGAGCATGCCCTGCATGCACGTTGACTTGCCCTTAGTGTTATCTGCCCACAAAACTGTCAAACCAGAAGCGAAGGGCACATCCGCGCCGTAGACGCCATCTGTTGTCACTGCGCGAAGCCGCAGAAGCCGAAATCTGAGGGTCATAGCAAATCCTCCAACCGCCAAACCCTCTTCATCAAAGCGTCCGTCATGCGGGGCGCTACTTCGCTTAGGAATCGCTTTTCCTCTTTTAGTGAGTCCTCCTCTGCGAGAATCGCATCGGCCATTTTCGTTCCTTGATCCGTCAATGACACTGATGTTCCCTTTTCGATTTGCACTAGCTTCAAAGAGTGGGCGAAAGCCACAGCTCGATTTAGAAACGGCTCGACACGCACGGAAATATCCGCTGGCTTGTACTCACCGGACAGGAGGCCGCGCACTTCATTCCGCCCTTCCGCGAGGCGCACCGAATGGGCCAAAAATTGCAGCTTCTGGAAGTTCGACCTTCTTCCACGGCTATGAAATAGAGCGAGTATTAGTACCGCAATCCCCCACGACATGCGGAGATCACCTGGAAGCGGATCAGGTCTGGCGGTGTACGTGAATGAACTATCCAGAAGCACACGACGAAAAATAGATTCAGTGGACATCGGGAAAATCCAGCGGGCAACGCATAATCCACTCACAGATCGACCCGTATGCAATTTGCTCCGCATTCTCGGTAGAAATGCTTGGCGCCGTGACTTGCACCGCAGCAATGAGGGCATCTAGTTCTGCGTGCAGTATCTCTCCCACCGATCCGCTGGCCTGCGGCCCGGCAAATTGAAGACGACGAGCCCGGCTCTTAATTGCCGACATAACCTTCTCGTGGAGATCTGGCGCGCCAGATCGCAGCGCATCAAGCAAGGCATTGCCTTGAAGAAACGACTTGATAGCGTCGGCGACCACATCCTCAATTTGATCGGGAGCGGCCCGCTTTTTTAACTTTCGTGTGACGTTGGCCAGCAGGTCGGAGGAACCTGCAGCCCAGTTTTCAAGCTCCGTCTTCGAGAGAGCCGGGATGCTGAGAGTTACCTTTGAAAGGGCTGAGATCCCGGCTGCGACTGCTTTGCTGGGAAAAGCACTCGGGTCCTGAATTGCGACTTCGAAGCTTGCGTCGAGCGCAGCGCAGTTGGCAGCCCGAAGATCACCAGTCTTTTTCGCGCAGTGGAGATTGACATCTTTGCTGTCGTGCAATGGCGTGAGCAGCACCCAGTGCTTGATCGGCAATCCCAGGAATAACTTTGAAATTTCCGTTTGCTTTAGGACAATTTTTGCGAGATCTGTAGTTATCTTCTTCTTTTGACGATCGGCCCGCACCACAATATCGACCGGCTCCTCGACAGCGTAGCATTGATAGGCTACCAGCTCCTTCGGACAATAATAATCAATCCCATAGTCGCCCTTGTGAGCTGCCGGAATTTTGTGCACGTGCAAAGGACCGTGCCGACTCTGAAGGAGACTGAAGGCGAATAGCTCCCACTCGTCTGGATTCCAGACTTGAACTGCACTCGACATATCAAGCGATCCCCCCGGACCCTACTAGCTTACAACCGAAGCGCCAGAATTCAACACATAGCTTGGACCAAGAGAATCATCCATTGTAGACCATTAGAGTATACCGTTCTCCCAATTTCACCTAATCTAGTCATCTAAAGATGCGTATGCACAACTCCTTCAAACGGAAGGTATGCGTATTCGCCGTCCCCTCACACCCCCAGCGTCGGCTCCGTATTCACATCCAGCCTCATCCTCCTCGCCGAGCACTTCGCCATGCACGCCGAGCGCGCGGCCGATCCAGATCGGGTCGATCAGGTGGTCCCATTTGGTCGTGTTGGGGTAGATGAGGAAGTGGTTCAGCATCAGCCAGGGCACCAGCGTGGCGAAGACCTCGGTGGCGAAGGAGACCTGATACATGGCCTGCCCGTCCAGGCCGACCGGCTCGTCGCGCCAGTTGCCGAGGCGCAAGCGAAACGCTCGGGCCGAATATAACGCTGGTTTCCTTCTACATCGCGACCGCCCTCGCTGCGCTCTACTTCGCCTTCCCCTTATCCTCCCCACCACCCTCCTGCGCCTTCGGCGCCGGGGCGGTCGTCACGCCGATGGCGGAGATGCGCCAGCGGTTGTCGACGTTTTCGAAGGACAGGTCGAAATCGATCTCCAGCGGCTGCGTGGGAAACAGGCCGACCAGGTGCAGCTGCTTCTGGGGATCGAGAAAGGGCGGCGTGGAGAGCTGCGGGGCGACGACGGCAACCGCCGTCAGGTCGGCGCCGGACTGGCGCAGCGCCTGGAACCTGATCGCGAGGTCGGCGGCGGTGTTCTGGGCGCGAAAGCCTGGCGAGCCCATGTCCCTCAGCACGGTGAAGTTGCCTGTTTCCACCGCCTGCTGGAGAGCCATCATCGTGCTGCGGGCAAGGTAGATGGCCTGCGCGGCGTTTGCCGGCCACGCGGGCGCAGTGGGCGCCGGTGCTGTCGGCGCCGCCTTCTTCTTGCCCGGCGCCGGCGCCTGGGTCTGCGTCTGGGCAAGACCCGGCCCGGCGTCGCAAACGGCCAGCATCGCCGCCAGGAGAATCGTGACTGTTCGCATCGGGATCATCCTGGCGCGCCGGCGCTTCCTACCAGCTCATCCTCAAGCCCAGCCGTCCGCCGGCCATACTCCGGTTGGGATCGAAGGCGATGCCGCCATTGAGCTGGAGCTGCGAGCCGAGCCGGGCGCCCGCGCTGAGCGCAAAGGCATTGGCGCCCTCGAAGGTGCCCCAGTTCAAGGTGGTGACGAATTTTTCGTCCGGCAGCACGGTCGGCGCGCCGGCCAGCGCCATCGCCATGGCGACGCCGGAATAGGCACGGCTGCCGACGCTGTCGATGCGGGAATTGAGGCTGTTGAATTGCGCGGGATCGGAAAAGCCGAGCGAGCCCGGGGTCACGGAGGCGAGATGGCCGCTGGCATCGGTGGTGACGATCTCGATCGCGCCGGTCTGGGCCGATGAGCTCGCCGCCGACGTCAGGCCGGGCATCGAATAGGTGTTGCCCGCCGTGCCGAACACCTGCTCGTTCTGCCTTGTCGCGACCGCGCCCGAGCCGTAGGCGGCCGAGCCCGCATAGGCGGCGCTGGCGCCGGTGCCGATCGCAACGGCGTTCAGCCCGGCCGAGGATGCGCCCGACCCCATGGCGATCGCGTTGGCGCCGGTCACCGTCGTGCCATTGCCGAACGCCATCGCATTGGTGGCGTTGACCGTGCTGCCCGATCCGATCACCACCGATCCCGACGAATTGGCGGTGCTGGCGACAATGTTGTTCGAGCCGAAGACCTGGATGCCGTTGCCGTTGCCGGCGACGTTCGGGGCGTTGACGGCATTGTCGTCGCCATAGACGAAGGACTTGTCGCCATTGACGACATTGGGGTCGCCGATCGCGTAGCTGCCATTGCCCCTAACGGTGTTGCCGGTGCCGAAGGCGCCGCTATCGTCGCCGGTGACGCTGTTGTTCGAGCCGATGACGGTGGTGTTGTCGCCCTGCGACTGGTTGTTGGTGCCGCCGGCCAACGCATTGGTGCCGCTGGCGTTGCTGCCCGAGCCGGCCGCGGTGGAGTTGGTGCCGCTGGCGTTCGGCTGCGCGCCGGAAGCGGTCGTGTCGTAATAGGGCGGATTTCCGCCGCCGCCGCTGATGCAGGTCAGGTCGCCCGCGGCATTGGTGCCGATGCCGGAGGTGCAGCCCGCAAGCGATGCGAAGCGAACGGTTCCCACGACGTCGAGGCCGGCGGCCGGCGCGGTCGTGCCGATGCCCACATTGCCGTTTGCGTCGATGGTCATGCGGGTCACGCCGTCGGTGGCAAGCAGAAGCCGGCCGCCCGAGCCGGTGGCCGAATGCGCGTTGATCATCGAGGTGCCGACGCCGAAGCTCGCGCCGCTATAGCCGAAAGTCAGCGCATCCGCGTTGGCCGCCGAGGATACGCCGATCGTCTCGAACGTATCCTGCGTGGCGGTTCCATAGACATGCAGCTTGCTGGTGGGGGAAGCGGTGCCGAGACCGACATTGCCGTTCGCTGCGATGTCGAGGCTGCTCGTCGGCGCGCCCGGCCGGATGCGGAACGGCATCTGGCTGCCGTTCGTCAAGTCGCGTATGAAGAAATTCGTCTCGTTGCCGCCTACGTCCCAGGTCTGCGCCGTGAAGCCGCCGGCGTTTGTCTGCTCCAGGCGGATCGCCGGCGTGTCGCTTCGGGTTATCTGCAGGCCGAGAGCCGGGCTGGACGTGCCGAGGCCCAGATTGCCGAAGCTGTTGACATAGACCGAATTCTCGGGAGCGCCCGCATCGACGCGGAACACCATCTTGTTGCTCGTCGCATCCTGGATCCCGAAGTAATTGGCGCCACCAGAGCCGGAATCGTTCGCAATCAGCGCCCAGTCATTGGCGGCAAATCCGGCGTTCGTGCTCGTGTCGTCGAAGTAGATGCGTGTGTTGTTTTCCTTCATGACGATCGTGTTGAACCCGAAGGACTCGTTGTCGACGCAGTCGAGCCCGACGCAGAGGCTTCCTTGAACGACCTGGTCGTTCGCAACGACATTGTCGGCAAGCGCGTCGGCGACCGGCATGGCGAGCATCGCGGCGCCGAGGCGCAACGCCAGGCATTTCGTCGCGAGCTGTTTTGGTTTCGCCACAAGCCACCTCCCCCGAGGATCAATGATCGCAGACGTGCAGGCTTATGTGCCGGCCGTCGGTTTGGCAAGCAGTAGAAGCGCTCGCCGCCGGTCTTTATCGCGGGTGTGTTCCCAGAACATCACCAGTAACGGCCGGGCTGTGTTCAGACTCTTTTCCAGCCTGGATTGTGCCGGCCATTGCGCGGCCTCAATGTGAACTGCACAGACCACCGTGTCGCGCGGTGTATTTTAGTTATACCGAATATATGCAGCTGTCCGGTTGTCCCCTTCCCGGCCCCCGGTTGGACTCGCTCGCGTGGAACCAACATGCCTCTGGCGCGTAGTTTCGCCATCGTTCCCAGCACAAGAAGGCAGGTGTCCATGGCCGTCCGCAGAAAACGCAGGAAGCACTCCGGCAGCGACCTCTTGCTGGCGCCGGCGGTCATCGGCATGCGGGTGCCGCTGCTGGTGCTGGATGCCATGAGCCACGCGCCCAACGGGCGAGAGGCCTTGCAGGCGGTGCAGGAAAAGGCGCTTGCGGGAACGCAAGGGCTGTTCGCGGCGCAGGCAAAGATGCTCGAGGCGGCGTTGCGCTTCTGGCCTGACGTCCTTTCCGGCAAAAGCCCGTCGCTTTGCGATGGAACCGTGGCGATGGAAGCGGCGGCGGCTGCCCTGTTGCCCGCGGCCAGGCAGGTGCGGCGCAATTTCGACCGTCTTTCGAAACGGCGCTGACCGCGCCGCTTGCAGCAGCCGGGCGCCGGTGCGGGACAGGCCGCTTTGGCGCAGCCTAGCCGATCGTTGCGAGGAACCGATCGGTGAAGCCGGCGAGCGCGTTCCAGTCGGTGAATTCGTGATCCTGCCCGGGGCCTGGATCCTCGCCCTTCATGACGACGAATTTGACGAACTGCTCCTGGAAGTAATCGTATTTGGTGAAGCGCAAGGCGCCGCCCAGCAGAAGCGTCATGCGCGGCTGCCACCCCGTCACGGAAACGAAGCGGTCGACATATTTCCGGGCAGCGGCCTCGTGGCCTTCCAGCGCCGCCGACAGGCTGACCGATACCAGCGCCGAAGGCTTGCCGCTCAACAGGTCTCGATGCGCGAATACGAAGGTCGTGACGGCTTCCTGATGGTGCTCCTGGTGGACCGACGCGGCAATAACGAAGGCGTCGAAATGCCCGAGCTTCAAATCGGGCGTGAACTTCGCGCTGTCCAGCAATTCGACCTGATGCCCGCGCCCGCGAATGTCGGTCGCCATCCGTTCGGCGACTTTCCTGGTCTGCCCTTCAGTCGTTCCATAGACAATCAAGAGGTTCACGACGTCCCTCCGAGGGTGGAAAGGCATTGATGGGGACAAGCCAGTGCCGTCTCGACCGGCGCGCCTGCGCCCCACTACAACGGAGCGCATCATAGCGCATGAAAGGGGTTTCACGCAGCGATTTTCGCGGCGGGGCGGATGCCGGGGTGTCCGCGCGACGGACGGAGCGGGGTAGCGCTGCCTTATGTGACGCGGCTCGACTTCCATCCGCCAAGGCTTATGCGATCACGCCATCCCGCGGCGGGTGTTTTTTAGCTACCTTGAATATTGCGGCGGACGCAGGTTCGCCGGGCCGGCGCCGGGGCGGGTGCTCCCATCAGGCAACAGGCGCCGGCCACCTGGAGCGGCCTGCTGGTCACGCGCCGGCCCGGTGTTGACCGCCGGTGCCGCTTGCGCAGCCGACGCCGGCGCGCCCTTCTGTCCAGCCCGGGCGCTGCTATTCGCGGCTGTCGGCGAGCTCGTTCGAGGCGAGCGGGTTCATGCGCTCCAGCGTTCCGTCCTTCATGACGAACTGGTGCCATATCGCGATCAGCGCATGGGCGCCGGCCAGCCACAGGATCAGCGTGCCGCCGGTTTCGTGCAGGTCGGCGATCAGGCCCGGCGCGCCCTGCACGGGCGCGGCGAGCGCCGGCAGGTCCAGCCCCAGGAAGGAGACCTGGATGCCGAGGCGCGAGGCGGCATACCAGCCGCTCAGAGGCAGCGCGATGAGGAACAGATAGAGCACCGTGTGCCCGGCGCGCGCGGCAAGGTCCATCCAGCGGCTCTGCGGGTCCTCGACGCGGGGGGCAGCGCCCAGCCAGCGCGCCAGCAGGCGCGGGACGACCAGCAGCAGCACGGCGAGGCCGAGGGTGAAATGCAAATAGGGCGGGTCGGCGCGCGCATGGCGCCCGCCCTCGGCGGTGAACCAGGCGATGACGACCAGCAGGGCCGTAAGCCAATGGATCGCGATGGTGATCTGTGAATAGCGCCGCATCGGGCTTGCTCCGTCTTGTCAGGCACGCGCATGCCGAGGTCGGGAACGCCTCGGCACGCAACGTTCATATGGTTCCGCGGGCGTCCAGGCAGGCGCCCGCAGTTGCCCCGCAGCGGGGCGCGTTCAGGCGATGTCGGCCGGCGCGGCTTTGCGCTTGCGGCCAGTGATCATCGCGCGAACAAGGTTTTCATTGTGGCGAAGGCTTGCCAGCGCCACGCCGCCGATATGGACGAGCACCAGCGCGAGCAGGCCGTGGGCGGCCAGGCTGTGCGCGTCCTCCACCCAGGATACGCCGAAATACGCGTCCGTCGTCTGCATCCACCCGGTCACCGCCACCGACACCATCATGGCCATCAGCACGAGCACCATCGCGCCGCCCGCCGGGTTGTGGCCGATATAGCGGGCCTCGCTGCCTCTCAATATGGCAAGGAGATAGCGCAGCACCGTCGCGGGATCGCGCACGAATTGCGAGAAGCGCGCATAGGGCGTGCCGACGATGCCCCACACCAGCCTCATGGCGACAAGCGAGGCGGCGGCGTAGCCGGCCCAGTGGTGGATGTTCTCGGCGCTTTGCGGCGTAAACCAGGCGATGGCGAAGCTCAGCACCAGCGCCCAGTGGAAGCCGCGCACGACACGGTCCCAGACGCGCACCACGTCGCGGTGCGCCTGGGCCTGTGCCGGCAAGGCTCGATCAGTTTTCGCCGGCTTCGGCATTGTCGAGCTTCTCCAGCGTCTCGGCATTGTAGGCGGTGTTGACCTTCTTGCCGTCCTTGTCGACCGCATAGATCTCGTAGCAGCCCTTCTCGGTCTTGATCTGGCGCACGGTGAGGCCCTCGCCCTTCAGCTGCGCCTCGAGCGTCGCCTTGGGCTGGAACTTCGATTTCGCGGCGGTGCTGCAGGTGCCGGCCGCCAGCGCCGGTCCGGCGATCACGCCCGCGAGGGCGGCGATAAGAAGAGTGCGATACATGGGATATCCATCCGGTTGGGAGGTTGCGGCGCGGCTGAGGATTCAGCCGACAGGCCGTGACGGCTTGCGCGCGTCATTGGCGAGGCATAGCTGATCCAAGCTGACAACCGACTGACAGCCTTCCCGAGGGGCGGGCGCGGCGCGGGAGATCCGGGCGGCGTGCCCGATATCGCTGAATTTTTCGGCTAAGCCGGCAGGCTCCTACACGGCGAGCGTCGGCTCGGTGTTGACCTCCAGCGCCGCTTCCGCCTCGTGATCCTCGTCGGGCAGGACCTCGGCATGCACCGCCAGCGGGCGGCCGATCCAGAGCGGGTCGACGAGATGATCGCGCCTGGCATTGGCGGTGTTGGGGTGAATCAGGATGCTCAAGCCGCCATGGTTCAGCATCAGCCACGGAACCAGCGTGGCGAAAAGGCCGGTGGCGAAGGAGACCTGGTACATGGCCTGGTCATGCGGGCCGACCTTCCTGTCGTGCCAGTTGCCCAGCCGCACGCGAAAACGCTCGCCGATGCGCTCGCGCAGCCATTCGGCGTGCCGGCGCTCGGCCGCATCGCCGAAATAGATATGGGCGTGATAGCTGGCGATCTCCGAAAGCTGTCTCGGATTATCTGGCGTGGCGTCGTTCATCGCGATGCTCCCCTCCCCGATGGTTCGATCCTGAGCGGTGGGACTGTAGGCGGTTCTCCGTTTCCTGGAAACGGGTGAAGCGCTCCGTTCAGTGTCGGCGAGTTTGGCTGGCAATCGCGGACGCTGGCGCTGCCCCCTCTCCGTCTCGGCGCTGCGCGCCGAGCCACCTCTCCCCCGCCTTTGGCGGGGGCGAGGAAATGCTAACCGCCGAGGGCGAGGAAATGCCAATTGCAGTGGGTGCGGCTTCGGAAAGCTTGGGTTCCTCGCCCCCGCCAAAGGCGGGGGAGAGGTGGATCGGCGAAGCCGAGACGGAGAGGGGGAGCGACCTCCGCGATTGCGCTCGGAGCGCTTCCCTACCCCTCGCCGCCATTCGCGCCGCTTCCCCACAGCGCCCGCCGGATCAGGCCGCGCTTCTTCTTCCTCGATACCAGATCGACATCGCTGACCAGCCGCGCGCCGCCCTCACGCCGCTCCAGCGTGATCTTGCGCGTATGAAAAGCTTCCAGCTCGGCGCGGTGGGCGACGCTGATGATGGTGACGGTGGGCAGTTCCTTCATCACCGTCTGCATCATCGTGTCCTGGCTCTTCTCGTCCAGCGCCGAGGTCGCCTCGTCGAGCACGACGATGTCCGGCGCATGCAGCAGGAGGCGCGCGAAGGCCAGCCGCTGCTTCTCGCCGCCGGACAGCGTCTGGTCCCACGGCGCCTCTTCCTCCAGCCGGTTCTTCAGATAGCCGAGGCCGACCTTGTCGAGGGCAGCGGCGATCTCGGCCTTCTTCCAATTGTCGGCGGCGGCCGGATAGGCGGTGGCGCGGCGCAGCGTGCCGGACGGGATATAGGGGCGCTGCGGCAGCATGAAGAGCCGCTTGCCCGGATGGAAATCGACGCGGCCGCTGCCCCAGGGCCACAGGCCGGCGATGGCGCGCACCAGCGTCGACTTGCCGGTGCCGGACTCGCCCGAGACCAGCACGCGCTCGCCGGGCTCGATCGCCACCTCGGTTTCCTTCACCACCGAGGTACCGTCGTCGAGCGTCACGGAAAGATTCCTGAGGCTGAGCATGGCGCCGTCCTCGGTCTCGCCGCGCTGGATGCGGCCCAGCCTGTCATTCGCTTCGGCCCGCTCCAGCCCGTCGAGAGACATCATCAGCGAGGCGATGCGGCGGGCCGAGGCGTTCCAGTCGGCGAGCCGGGGATAATTGTCGACCAGCCAGCCAAAGGCGCCTTGCACCATGGCGAAGGCGGAGGCCGCCTGCATGACCTGTCCAAGGCTCATCGAGCCGTCGAGGAATTTCGGCGCGCATAGAAGCACCGGCACTACCGGCGCAAACAGGCTGGAGCCCTGCGAGACGAGCGTGGTGCGCATGTGCTGGCCGGTGAGCCGCGCCCAGCGGCCGAGCACGGCAGCGAAGCTGCGGTCGATGCCGGCGTTCTCCTCCTCCTCGCCGCCCAGCAGCGCGATACTTTCACCGTTTTCGCGCACGCGCGTCAGCACGTAGCGGAACTCTGCTTCCGTCTGGTTCTTCTGCTCGGAAAGCTCGACGAAATGGCGGCCGATGAAGAACATCGAGGTCGAGGTGATGGCGGCATAGATGACGGCGGTGACGACGAGGAAGCCGGGCACGGTGATGACCGAGCCGCCCAGCGAAAAGCTCAGGGCGCCGCCGATGGTCCACAGCACCACGATGAAGGTCGAGGCCGACAGGAAGGCGTTGAGCACGCCGGCGACGAAATCCACCGGCGATTCCGTGGCGATCCTGAGATCCTCGGTCAGGCGGGCCTCGGGGTTGGCGTGGTCGCCCTTGACGAGGTTGAGCTGGTAATAGCGGCCGCTGGCCAGCCAGCGCTGGATGACCGCCGTGGTCAGCCAGGAGCGCCAGCGGCGCTGCATGGTCATGCGCAGATAGACCTGGGCGACCACCAGGCTGATGCTGCCGGCGACCAGCGGCAGGAAGATAGCGCTGAGCCAATAGACGGTGTGGGCGTCGCGCTGCTCGATAGCGTCGAAGATCGCGCGGTTCCAGCGGTTGATGCCATATTGAAAACCGACATTGACGCAGATCAGCACGAGCAGCCCGATCGTCAGCGGCCAGGCGAGCCTGTCGCCATGCAAACCCCAGTAGCCGCGGCCGCTGATCCAGAAGCGCCGCAGAAGATACTTCTTGCGCGCCCGCTCGGCCTCTTCGGGCGAAAGCTGAGGACCCGGCTCGGCGGCCTCGGGCGGCGGCGACCCGGCATGGCCGATGGCCTCGGGCGCGGCATCGGCGGGGGCTTTTTGCTCCGAAGCCTTGGGCTCGGCATCGCGCGGCCTGGGTCGCTTCTCCTGCCGCGGCTTCGGCTTCTCTATCTGCTTCTGCGGGCGCGATTGGCGGACCGCACGCAAAGTGGCGGCGCCTGCGGGCGTCGGTTTGGCTTTGGCCTTGGGCATCGCCGCACAACGGCCCAAAAATCAAAAGGTTTCATGGGTTCGGCGGGGCCAATCGCATAGGGCGCTCCCCCTCTCCGTCTCGGCTTCGCCGAGCCACCTCTCCCCCGCCTTTGGCGGGGGCGAGGAACCCAGGCCGAGGCCGCGCCCGTTCGCGATTGGCGCTTCCTCGCCCCCATGAAATGGGGGAGAGGTGGCTCGGCGCACAGCGCCGAGACGGAGAGGGGAGCGCCCTATGCGATTACGCACGACATCGGCGCGCTTCCCACCGCCCCTCCACGTCGGCTAACCCCTGCCCTGTCGCCGATCCTTGCCAGCCGAACTACGAAGAATGCCCTTGACGGTCTGTCAGGCGGCGTTGCCGCTGCGGGGATTGCGCAACGGCTCGAAAATAACCTCAGCGGCAGCCGCGTCGAAGGCGAGCGCGTCGCGCATCGGCAGTGCGGGCGAAAACAGATAGCCTTGCGCGATCATGCAGCCCAGCGAGCGCAGGATCATGCGGTCGGCATCGGTCTCGACGCCCTCGGCCATCACCTCGATCCCCAGCGTGCGGCCAAGGCCGATCACCGCCTCGACCACGGCCTGGTCCTCCACGGATTTCGCCAGGTCGCGCACGAAATCCTTGTCGATCTTGATCTTGCGGATGCGGCTGTCCTTCAGCGACACCAGGGTCGAGAAACCGGTGCCGAAATCGTCGAGAACGATCGATATGCCGGCATCCGCCAGCCGCCCGACCTTTTGGCCGACCCGGTCGCGGTCGACCGGCGCCTCCTCGGTGATCTCGATCTCGAGCATCGCGGCGGGCACATTCCTCGCCTTCAGCCCCTCGAGGATCATGTCATCGACATTGCCGGCCTCGAGCTCGCGCGGTGAAAGATTCATCGCCACCCGCACATCCGGGCGGCCCTGCCGCACCAGCTCTGCGATCATGGCGCAGCAATTGAGGAACACCGTTTCGGTCAGCAGCGAAAGCAGGCCGGTCTCGCGCGCGGCGGTGACGATCTCGGGCGGCGAGATGGCGCCATGGACCTCGTGCTGCCAGCGCAGCAGCGCCTCGAAGCCGACGACCGCGCTGGTGTCGAGCCGCACCAGCGGCTGGAACCAGCAGCAGAGCGCGCCCGACTCGATCGCGCCACGCAGATCGCGCTCGATGCGGTTCCTGCGCTCCAGCGCGGCGTCGAGATCCGCGTCGAACAGGCAGTATTCGTTCCTGCCGCCGCGCTTGGCCGCATAGAGCGCGAAATCGGCCTTGAGCAGCATCTCCGTCAATTGCGGCTTGTCCGCCTGATAGATGCCGATCGACGCGCCGACGCGCACCGAGTTCAGCTCCGGGTCCGGATTGGCGATGGCCGCGATGATGCTTGACGCAAGCTCGCCGGCCGCCTGCGGCGACCTGCATGCGGAGAAGAGCAGCACGAACTCGTCGCCGCCGATGCGCGCGATCGTGGCACCTTGCGGGGCGTGGTCCTCGATCCGGCGCCCCACCTTGACCAGCAGGCCGTCGCCGATGGTGTGGCCATAGGTGTCGTTGACGGATTTGAAGCCGTCGAGGTCGATCAGCATGGCCACGAACGGGCCGTCGGAAACGCCGAGCCCGGCGATTGCCTGCTCCAGACCGGAGCGGTTGAGCAGGCCCGTCAGCGGATCGCGCCTGGAGTTGCGTTCCATCTCGGCGGCGAACTCACGCGCCTCGTATTTGAGGCGGCTCGTCTCGCGGAAGCGGGATTGCCCCAGAAGCGCTCCTCTGATCATGCCGCCGAGGAACAGCAGGATGGTGAAGCCCAGCACGTCGTTCTCGACGCCGCCTTGCGCCAGCACGCAGGCCGCGGCGGTGAGAAGCGGCAGCGTGATGAAGTTGATCGAGGCCGGCGCGTGGGAGGTGCAGTAGGTGACCGAGCCGGCCGAGGTGCCGGCGAGCACGATCAGATAGAGCGGCGCCTGGGCGGTGGTGTATCCGTCGCTGAGCAGCGCCAGGAACGACCAGGCGACACCCGACGCCAGCGCCAGCAAGCCATAGAGGGAAAGCCGGGCGCCGACCGCCTGCTGCCGCTCGTCGGCCGCGCCCGACTGGGCGAGCGCGAGCACCACGCGAGCGCCATTGACCAGGGCGATGGCGGCAAACCAGGCCACTGCGGCAAGGCCGCCTCCCGACAACAGCTGCACCGCCAGGATTAGGGCTGCCAGCACCGTGCCGATAGGCATCGAGATGAAGACACCCTTGCTCAGATCGGCGAGCTGATCGCGCAGGATGCCGGCGTCCACGGCTCCGCCGCGCTCCCCGGAAGAGGGACCAGCAGCCAGCCGCTCATCATGCCTTGTCATGACCTAAGTGGTTAGGCGACCGGGATGAAAATCGTGTTAAGGATTTCAGCGGTTTACGGAGCATTTCCTAATTAGGAACTGACGGCGCCAGAAGCTCGGAGAAAACAGGGCGCCGATGGCCTAGCGGAATTGATCGCCATGGCACGGCGCGAGAAAAACCCTATCGTGTTTGTGTGACCGGCAAGCCCAAGCGGAGTTCCAACCCATGACCCTCACCAATCGAGACATCGTCGAGCTGACCGAATGGCGCCGCAAGCTGCACCGGCAGCCGGAAATTTCCAACGAGGAGGAGAAGACGGCGAAGGAAGTGGTGGACTTCCTCGCCGATACCGGGCCGGACAAGGTGCTGACGGGGCTCGGCGGCCATGGCGTGGTGGCGGTCTATGACAGCGGCCAGGCCGGGCCGACGGTGCTGTTCCGCTCCGAGCTCGACGCGCTGCCCATCGAGGAGCTTTCGGGCGTCGCGCATTCTTCGCAAGTGCCGGGCAAGTCGCATATGTGCGGGCATGACGGGCACACCGCGATCCTGGCCGCGCTCGGCCGCCAGTTCGGACGTGACAGGCCGGCGCGGGGCCGTGTCGTGCTGATGTTCCAGCCGGCCGAGGAGACCGGAAACGGCGCGGCCGGCGTCGTCGCCGATCCGCGCTTCGCCGAGATCGCGCCGGACTTCGCGTTTTCGCTGCACAATCTGCCCGGCGTGCCGTTCGGCGAGGTGCGGCTCAAGGCCGGCACTGTCAATTGCGCCTCGCGCGGCATGCGCATCGTGCTCGAGGGCAAGACCGCGCATTCCTCGATGCCGGAAACCGGCACCTCGCCGATGCCGACGGTGAGCGAGCTGATGCCGGCGCTGCCCGCGCTCGGGCGCGGCACTTTCGCCGACGACGATTTCAGCATGTTGACCGTCACCCATTGTTCGATGGGCGAAGCCGTGTTCGGCATCGCGCCGGGCTATGCGGAAGTGTGGGCGACGCTGCGCACCAGGCGCGACGAGCGCATGGCGGAACTCGTCGCCGCCGCGGAGGCGCTCGCGGCAGAAATCGCCGCCGCACATGGCCTTGCCGTGCGCTTCGACTATCACGAGATCTTCGTCGCCAGCGTCAACGCGCCGGACGCGGTCGAGCATCTCGCCCGCGCGCTCGACGAGGAAGGCGTTGCGCGCAGCGAGGCGGCGCTGCCGATGCGCGCCTCGGAGGATTTCGGCATTTTCGGCCACAGCGCCAAATCGGCGATGTTCTTCCTCGGCGCCGGCGAAAGGCACCCATCGCTGCACAACCCCGACTATGATTTTCCCGACGACCTGATCCCGATCGGCTCCCGGATCTTCATGCGCGCGGCGCGAAATTTGCTTGGCTGATCGAACGCCGACGATGGTCGATCCGGTCGACGCCGATTTCTTCGCCCGCGACGCGCTTGTGGTCGCCCGCAAACTGATCGGCGCCACGCTCGCGCTCTCCGGTGTCGGCGGCATCATCGTCGAGACCGAGGCCTACCGGCCCGACGATCCCGCCTCACACGCGTATCGTGGCCGCACGCCGCGCAACGCGCCGATGTATGGCGCGCCCGGCACGGCCTATGTGTATCGCTCCTACGGCCTGCACTGGTGCCTGAACGCGGTGTGCCTGCCGGGCAGCGCCGTGCTGATCCGCGCGCTCCAGCCGCAATCGGGCATTGCCGAGATGCACGGCCGGCGCGGCGTAGCTGACGAGCGGGTGCTCTGCTCCGGGCCCGGCAAGCTCTGCCAGGCGCTCGGCATCGACGGCTCGCACAATCGGCTGCCGCTGACCGCGCCGCCTTTCGAGTTTGCCCCGTCGCGGGCCGATCCCTCCGCCATCGTCAGCGGCCGCAGGATCGGCCTGACCAAGGCGGTGGAATTCGAGTGGCGGTTCGGGCTTCGCGGGTCGGCCTATCTCAGCCGGAAATTCTGAGCGGCGGCGAGCGGGCTCAGATTTCCATGCTGTCGAAAATGAAGATCTGAACGCCCGACCCATCAGGCGCGTAGAGCCGGCGATCCGCGCCGGCCGCTTTTCCCTCCGGGCTCGCCATCCCTTTTTTCATCGCGTCGAGATCGTCGAAATGAAGTGTCCCGATCAGGTAGACGTCAGACGGTCCGGCGAGCACCGTGATCGGCCCCCGGCTTACTTCGTATTTCCTCAAGCCCGGTATCTTCTTGGCCAGCGGTATATGCGTCTCGAAATAGTGCTTGTCGAACGCCTGCGCGTCGGCTGGCTGCTTGTAGATGACGATCATTCCAGCCATTGCGGCTCTCCTTTTCGGTGCGGACGAGTTAAGGACGAAGCGGCGGGTGGAAACGGAACGAGGTGTTGAAAAAATTTCGGGAACGCCTCGACGGACGACGACAGCAGTTGTCCGGCTCTCTCCTTTTGCCGCCATCTCGCTTGTGCGAAGAAGCATTCTGTGGTCTCTCCGGCCTTAAATTAGCGAGGACTCAAGGATGAGAAATGCGGTGATCGCCGCGCTCTGCGCGGGTGTGGCTGGATGCGTGTCCTCTCCAGCCGACTATGGCGCCTCGCTGTCGCAACAGGATCCGAAATGGGCATCGCCGGGATGCCAGCAGGCCCGCGCCGCCGCAGCCGACTATGCGCAGCGCGAGAAGGACCATCCCGGCTGGGGCATGGGCGTGCTGCTTGGACCTTACAGCATGGGGATGGTGGCGGCAGTGAAGGAGCATGAGCGGCAGCAGCGGCTGCTGCTTGCCAGGCAGACGCACCTGCAGTGCTCAAGCCGGCCGCTGCCGAAAGAACTGGATTTCAATCCGGCAATCTATGCGCCGAAGAAGGAGCATTATCCGTAGGGGACGGCCGCGTTGCGGTTCAGGCCGCCAACTTACTCCACGCTTTCAGCAGCGGCCCGTCGCTGCCAAAAAGCGGATCCTTGTCGGGACGGCGGACCCCCGGGATCGTGCGCAGCGCCTCGGCATGCTGCTCGGGGCTGCGGCACAGATCATATGTGCCGAACGGCGGATAGGCGCCGACCACCAGGAGGTCGGCCGAGCCGGACAGGCGCTGGTGGCCAGTGCCTGCCGGCAGCACCGCCACGTCGCCCGCCTTGACCTCGAGCACCTTGCCCTTGTCACCGCCGAAGCGCACCTCGGCGGCGCCGCGCGCGATGCCCAAAACCTCATGGATGCGCGAGTGGTAGTGAACGAAGCTGTAGATGCCGTTGCGCCAGCTGTCGCCCCAGCCATTCGCGCCGAAAATCTCCTCGAAGACCGCGGCCGGATCGACGTCGTCCGGCAGCGGCACCGCGCCGGGATAGACAAGCATGGGCCATCGCGGATGATTGGGCACCAGCCCGTCATCGGCGAAGCGAAAGGCGAGAGGCTCCTGCTTTTTGACTTGTTGCGCCATCCTTGCCATTCCTGCAGCACTGTCGGGTCTAACGGTTTGCAGCGCGCTTTGCTCCGGTCAGCAACGTCTTCAGTATGGACTTGGGCGCGCCCAACGGGCCGGTAATCAGCAGTGACCGTAAAGAGCTGGTGGCGGCGGTTACTGCGGAAGCAACCGCGAGACCTTGAGGCGCGGCGCGAAGAAGCAGCGCAGATAGGGCTGGTTGGTGATGACGTATCTGTTCTCGCAGATATGGTATCGGCCGTCCGGCGATTCCTGCACGCGCTCTCGCGGGATGTTGAAGCCATCGGGCAGATAGACATAGCCGCCGTCCGCCCTGGACTGCACCGAGGACTCCGGTATGGGGCGGCAATCCGTGCCGCCGCAGCATTTGAGGTTCGTTATCGGATCGACCTTGTTTTGGTACCAGTCGTGGCCGTTGGCGCCTGTCGCGGCGGCAAGGCAGATGACGGTGACGATGACCCTTCGCATGGCGTTCCTCGACGACGCGGAGGCGCTGCTCATTCGAGCGTCATGTATATGAGCGTTCCGCCAGAAACGCCATTGCCCGACAAGGGGTCGGAAAGCGAGGCCCGGCCCTTGGGGCCGCGATGGCGGAGCCGGATCCTCGGACAGAGTCCGGCCTTTCCGATCACACCAGCCGCTGCCCGCCGTCGATATGGACGGTCTCGCCGGTCATGAATTCGTTCTGCATCAGATAGAGATAGGCCGGCGCGATGTCGACGGGCCTGGCGATCCTGCCGGCCGGGATGCGGCCGCCCATCTGCCCGAAATAGCCTGTCTTGGCTTCTCCGACGATCTCGTCCCACATTTCGGTGTCGACCCAGCCGGGCGAGACGATGTTGACGCGGGTTGGCGCGAGCTCCAGCGCCAGCGCGCGAGCGAAATAGCTGAAGGAACCGGCGACCGCCGCGACCACCGCGCCGCCCGGAACCGGCGGGCGGTCCTTGTTGATGCCGGAGGTGAAGATCATCGAGCCGCCTTTGCTCAATTTGCGCACAGCATGCTTGGCAAGCATCACCGACCCGATCAGCTTGCCGTCGACGAAGCCGCGCACGAAATCCATGTCGGTCTCGCCGATCGGAAAATTGGGCGGCGGCGTGCCGGCCGTCGCCACCAGATGATCGAAGGCGCCGGCTTGCTCGAACATGCGGGACACGTCCGCCTCGTTCGCCATGTCGGCGGCAATGCCTGTCACGTGTCCTGCCCCGAGCCGCTCTTCGGCGGCCTTCAGCTTGTCCTCGGAGCGGCCGACGATCACGACTTCCGCGCCGTGTTCCAGCGCGGCTGCCGCGACGCCGAAGCCGATGCCGGAGCTGCCGCCGACGACGATGATCTTTTTTCCCGTGAGACTGGTCATGGGTTTTCTCCGTCCTTTCAGGGATGGGTTCAAAATCAGGCGAGCCCGGCGTAGGCGGCGGCGATGTCGGCGAGGATGATCTTCTTCATCGAATACATCGCCTGGCGCGCCCGGCTGGCCTTCGCGCGGTCCGGATCGTTCATCAGCCGCAAGGCTTCGCCCGGGATGACCTGCCAATAGACGCCGAACTTGTCCTTCAGCCAGCCGCAGGGCTGTTCCGAGCCGCCGCCGGCGGTCAGCGCGTTCCAGAAATAGTCGGTCTCTTCCTGGTCCCCAGTCTCGATGTAGAGCGAGATGCGCTCGTTGAAAGGCGGCACCCCGCCGGCATTGAGCGCGGTAAAGCGCTGGCCTTCGAGCTCGAAGTCGAAGATCGCGTGCGGCTTGTCGGTGAACTCGATCGCGCCGAGCGCGCGGCTGTTCTTGAAGACCGAGAGATAGAAATCCCGCGCGGCTTCGGCATCGAGATTGAACCAGAGGAAAGGATGAACGGTGGCCATGGCGTCCTCGCACGTTGGTGAGTTTTGATCACAAGTTCTGTGAGGATTTTTGGCTGGAAAAACCACGATGGACAAACCAAAGTTTGGCAATTATTTGTTACCATAACTCACAAATGGCTTCGCCATGACCCGCAAACTGCCGCCGCTCAATGCCTTGCCGGCCTTCGAGGCCGCCGCACGGCATTTGAATTTTTCCAGGGCTGCCGACGAGCTCAACCTCACCCATGGCGCGATCAGCCGGGCGATAAAACATCTGGAGGATCAGCTCGGCGTGCAGCTCTTCGAGCGCGCGACGCGCTCGGTGCGGCTCACACCGGTCGGCGAGCCTTATGCGGTTGCCGTGCGCGAGGCGCTCGACCAGCTCGCGCTGGCGACGCAGACCGCGACCTCGCGCCATTCCGGCTCGACGCTCAATGTCAGCACGTCGGACGGGTTTGCCGGAAAATGGCTGGTGCCGCGGCTCTACCGGTTTCACCGCGCGCATGGCGATATCGATGTGCGCGTCTCGACCACCGGCCGGCTGACCAATTTCCGCGGCGACGGCATCGACGTCGCCATACGATATGGCGGCGGCCATTATCATGGGCTGACGTCGGAGTTCCTCACCGGTGAGGAAGTGTTTCCCGTCTGCAGCCCGAAGCTGCTGGAAGGGCCACATCCGCTCAGGCACCCGCAGGACCTCAAGCACCACACGCTGATCCGCGACGGCTACCGCATCGACTGGGCGGCGTGGCTGGCCAGCGCCGGCGTCGAAGGCGTCGATCCCAACAGCGGGCTCACCTTCGATTCCGCCACCTTCGCGGTAGAATCGGCCGTCCAGGGCGAAGGCGTGGTGCTCGGCCGCACCATGCTGGTCTCCGCCGACCTTGCCACCGGCCGGCTGGTGCGGCCGTTCGAACACGCGCTGAAGGCGGTCTCCAGCTTCTATCTGGTCTACCCGCCGGAGGCGATCCGCCAGCGCAAGGTCAAGGCGTTTCGCGACTGGCTGTTTTCGGAGATCGAGCCGGGCTGATGAGCGCAGCCATCTACACACCGCCTTGCACGCGCGTGCGGCCTCGAGACATGACACTTGACTCGTGCCTCTTGCGGCAATCCAACCTGTACGCCGATATATTAGCAATTGCTTCTTTGTAGAGTGGGCACGTGCTATTGTGGTCCTGGGAACGGCGGACGCGCCGTGAGCGCCCCGCGTTTCCCTTGTGGGAGGAAACCAATGGCTCACTACGTATTGCTGTCAAACTTCACCGACCAGGGTATCAGGACCATAAAGGACACCCAGAAGCGTGCCGAGGCTTTCAAGGAGATGGCCAGCAAAAGCGGGGTCAAGATTCACACCTTGTTGTGGACGCTGGGCAAGCATGATGTCGTGGCGGTTGCCGAAGCGGAGGACGACATTGCCGCGACTGCGCTGGGCCTATCAATCGCATCGATGGGCAACATCAGAACCGAGACCCTGAGGGCGTTCGATACGGCGGATATGGCCAAGATACTGGCTAGGATGGCCTGACCGTTAACTTACCAACGCACGTGGCGGATCGAAGCCTGCGCCGGGCCGGGTACCCGGCGCAGGCCGCCTACGAATCCGACCTCACACATGACGGAGCAGCTCGGTGTGCAGTTCTTCGAGCGCGACGCTGTCGGTGCGGCTCACCCCTGCCGGCGAGCCCTGTGCATCGGCCCGGGCTGACGCACGGGCTCAGGAAACTTTCCTTCGGCTCGGCGGTTGATACCGATCCGAGAGAGGGGCATCCATGCCGGGACGAAATGGAGAGACGGCCAGACACTCCAGACGGCCGCGCTCGCGTCCGCTGAAGGGCGAAGAGACGGAGGTGAAGCACGTCGTCGAGACGCAGGGACTGTCACCTGCGCAGGCGCGGGAACTTGTGCGGCGCTATGGCAATGATTGGCGCAAGATCGAGGAAGCCGCCAAGACCTACAAGGGCGACGAATAAGGGCCCGGATATCGGCGCGATCAGTCCCCGCCGGCGTGGGATCAAGCCTCAACCTGAGCGCATCACGCCGGGCTCGCCGGCCTCGTCCGCCTGACCGGGCCGCTGGGCTTCGGACACCAGATCCTGGAATTCGATGGTCGTCACCAGGTAGCCTGCCTCGTCGTAGATCTTGGTCACCCAGGATGTCGGGTCCGACCCCGCGGCAATGCCGTCGAGCATGGCTTCCTTCGCAGCCCGCTTAGCCTCGGCTTTCGCCGTTTCGAGATTTTCCATCTCGACGTGGATCGGCGGCTGCGCCGCGGCTTCGAGAAACTCAAAGCGGAATTTGGGCATTCGTCTCTCCGTTTCCAGCGGCGGGCGGCGCAGGCGCAATCGATCCATGATCATCGCCGCTGCCGTCTCGTTGCTCCTCCAGCACGGTCTCGGCGATATATTCCTCGAGGTCGCCCACTTCCTCGTTGATCTCGTCAGGCTCTATGCCTTGGCTTTCGGCGTCGGCGATACATTGGTCGGCCAATTCGGCGGCGACTATCTCGGCCGGCATCGAGACCCGAGGTTCGGCCTTATGCTCATTGATCCATTCCTCCACGAAATGCGCCGTTTTGTTCACGAGCATGTCGGCCTCCGGCGAGGCTTCGGCTACGGGCTGTTCCAGCTTGATATCCATGCAAGACCATCCTTGAATGATCTTATTCAACGCCGACTGGTCGCAAAGGATGCAGCTCTCGGTCGATGGTGAGCGGCGGGCCGGGGATCGGCTGACCAAGCGCCGGTCCGAGCCCGCGCAGGCCCAGCCGGGAACCTGAATCACGGTCGAACATTCTTGCTGTTGGGATAAACTGACCGCAGGCTAAAGACGTGAAGGCTCAGGGCTTTAGAGCGCTACTGGCCAGCAAGACACGCGCTGCCGGGCGCAAGGCCGGCCATTGGCTCGACATCGCCAAATATGTCGCCGTGGCCGTCGCCGCTGCCGTCGTCACGCTGGCCGCGGTAAACCTGACCCCGGAGCCGCGTGTCATCCGCACGATCGTTCCGCACCGCTTCGACGCGGCGGATCCGCAATTCGTGCAAAGCATGAGCAGCTATTCGCAAGGGCAGATCTCCGGGCAGAACGCCGTGCAAACCCTCGTCAACGGCGACGAGATTTTTCCTGCGATGCTGCAAGCGATCGGCGTAGCCCGATCCAGCATCGACATGGAGACCTACATTTATTGGTCGGGCTCGGTCGGCTATCAGTTCGCCACGGCCTTGGCCGCGAAAGCCCGCGAAGGCGTCGAGGTCCGAGTGCTGGTCGACTGGCTTGGCTCCCTGCCCTTCGACGAGAACCTGATCCACATCATGACGGGCGCTGGGGTGCGGTTCCAGCGCTACCGGCCTGTCTACTGGTATACGCTTGACCGAGTGAACAACCGGACCCACCGCAAACTGCTCATCGTGGACGGGCGGGTCGCGTTCACTGGCGGGGTCGGCATCGCGGACAACTGGCTGGGCGATGCGCGCAATCCGAACGAGTGGCGTGACACTCATTATCGGATTGAGGGGCCTTCGGTGGGCGCGTTCCAGGCGGCCTTCGCCGAGAACTGGCTGGAGACCGCGGGCGAAACATTGCAAGGAGAGAAGTTCTATCCGCCACCCGAACCCGCAGGCGCGCTTAGCGCCCAGCTGGTCCTGTCATCGCAACCGAACGGCTCCGAGGATATGGAGCTGATGATGCTGGCCGCGATCGCCGCGGCCAAGGATCACCTGCGCATCGGCATGGCCTACTTCGTGCCGGACGAGATCGCGCTGCAGCAGATACTCGACGCCAGGAAACGAGGCGTGGCCGTCGACGTCATCGTGCCCAATTCGCTGACCGATGTGCCCATCGTGCGAAAAGGCTCGCGGCACTTCTGGGGTCAACTGCTCGAAGCGGGCGTGCGCATCTACGAGTTTCAGCCGACGATGTATCATCCCAAACTGCTCATCGTCGATGACGTCTGGGCAAGCTTCGGTTCCACCAACCTGGACGAGCGCTCGTTGCGCCTGAATGACGAAGCCAGCCTCAATGTCTACGGCAGGGATTTTGCGCAGACGCAGATCGACTTGTTCAACGAGGACCTGAAACGGTCGAGGCAGATCAGCCTGGCGGAGTGGCAGGCGCGTCCGCTGACCGAGAAAGTCACCGATTGGCTTGCGAGCAAGCTGCACACGCAGCTTTAGGTTCGACACGAAGAGTTTCGCGCTACGATTCACCTGGGTTAGAGCGGATCATCAACAAACATGCAGGATGGTCGTGCCAAACTTTGGGGTTGGCAGGCCCGGTCGGCGGCCGTTTTGTCACGAGCATGTCCGCCGGTCGGGCATCCTTTGGTCTGGGGCACGGAGGAGGAGACAATGCCGATTACGAGACTGTCGAAAGGCGCATTCCTGCCGGACGAGGTGACCTTCCTTGGCCGCGTCCTTGAACTCAGCGCCGGCGCCGACGAAACCGAGGAGCAGCGCGAGCGGCGGGCCTTGCGCATCATCGCGAACTACATGGCGGGGATCACCGACGAGCGGGAGCTGGCTGAGCTATCGCGAAGACCGCTGGGCAGATAACGCTCCAGCGGAGCGGCCAGGCAAAGCAGGGCCGCGATGAAACTTTCGACGGTTTTTCCAGTTCGGTTGCAAGGAGGATCCTCGACATGACCGAACCCGGTGAAGGCAGTTCTCATGGGCGAATTGACGACAAGCAGCTCGTCATTCTGCTGAAGCAAAAAACCGGCATCTCCGATGCTCAAGCCAGGAGGCTGATAAAGGCCGTCGGGCGCGACCGGCCGTCGCTTTTGCGAGAAGCCCGGATCATAAGGGCGCGCGTTCAGACGTCCGCTTCAGGTCGTATGTGACCGGCGGAATGCGGCGCATGTACTACCGGCTTGCGCGACCGTGAAGGCGCTTCGCGGCTTGCGGTTTCGCAGACGGTGCCGCCAGCGGCTCATCGAAGTCCGCCGGCTTGCACGGGCATGCCGTTTGCGCGATGCTGAACGGTCATGACCACCCAGTATCTGGACCACAAACTGGAATGCCCGTTTTGCGGCGTCATCCGTTTGAACATTCCAGCCGATGCCCAACCCGCAACGCCGATCCACTGCGCCGAGTGCGGCGAATATCTCGGCACGTGGGATGAGCTTCAAACAGACTTCGAGCAGCAAGGCGGCACGGATGGCGTTTTCCGGCTGGACGAGGGACGTATCCAAAAGCTCAATTCCAGTCGGTGAGAAGGCCGCCGCCGGCGGCACGGATGCCGGCTGATCGACTGCTCGGCGCGCCGAACATCGGGCCTGAGAAATGGGGCATGAGAGCATCCGCCAGGTCCTTGACGCTTCAAACCCGTAAACCCATATCGAAGCCGGGCGCAGACCGCCGCGGTCCCCGCCCCTATCAAACTCAAATTGTTCGTTCGACTTGGAGGATCTTATGAACGATCGGATGTTCGACAGCCCTGTTTTCGTCAAGAGCGGAAACAGCCTTGTCCAGGAGATCGCGTGCCTCGAGGACGCCCTGGAATTCCTCTATGAATGGCCGAAGAACCGGCGCGGGCCGATCTATGAAACGGCGCTGCGCGCTTGCCAGAGGGCCTTCGACAGCGGTTTTCCGCTGACGGCCGCCAGAGAGGCATTTTGCGGTTTCGCAAAATCCGCCAGAATCCATGAAGACGTGAGCACCACCTTGCCCTGGATGGTCGGCCAAGGCCGCAAGGGCGGCGGGCTGACCGCGTAGCATCGCTGCGGATCGAGGGAGTTTTGCGATGTTCGCCAAACCGTTCGAAAAACCAATCCGCGTCTGGGTAGGACTGGGATTTCCGCGTCAGTTGAACACCGTCGTGGACGCCTATCAGTTCGCCATCGACTGGTGTGGTAACAGCCCCGAGCAAAAAGCGGCCATCCGTGCCTGCAGGGCAGCCCTCGCCGGGGATGTCGATGCGGAAACAGCGAGGGGCGTTTTCGTCGCCTTCGCGCGCAAGAAGGACATCCTCATCGAGGGTGGCACCATTCCCCCCATTCTGGGAAGTGCGCGGCCGAAACATGTCTGATGTGACCGAGGCGGCGGGCAACGCCGCCTCCTTCCTCCGACAAGAAGCCAGCTTGGATAGTTGATCCCGAAATGGAGGCAACCGACGGCATGGGCGGGGGGCGTTGGGGAGCCGCCGGTTACCAGGACTGGGGGCCATTTAATCGGTCAATGCATAGGCCCTTATGCGATAATGCCACCAATGCGCGTTCATGGGAACTGCTTTCCAGCTTAAAATTCAAACGTATATGCGGGAAAGCGCACATTCACGATGACCTTCGCGCGCTGCCCGCGACAGGAACCAGATCGGACGTGCCGCGTCATAGAGACAGGTCCTTGTCGCGGTGGAGTGACGTCGATGGTCAGGTTCCTTGTTGTCGTCTGGGTGGCGCTCTCGCTCGCGTGCGGCGTCGCGCAGGCAGCGAGGCTGGAGCCCGACGCCGTCAATCAGGCGCAATTCAGCGAAGGCGAGCCCAAAGGCGTCAGCCCCATGATGCTCAAGGCGCAGGTGCTTCTGGATCGCGCCCGCTTCTCGCCCGGCCTGATCGACGGCCGCGCGTCGCAGAACTTTACCAAGGCAGTCGCGGCCTTCCAGGCAGCGAACGGATTGCCCTCCGACGGCAAGCTCACGCGGGAGACCTGGGACAGGCTCGCGGCAACCTTCGCCGGTCTCGTGATGACGAGCTATGAGACTACCGCGAAAGATGTGCGCGGCCCCTTCACCAGGCGTATCCCGGCCCGCATGGAGAGCATGGCGCATCTCAAGCGCCTGGGTTATCGCAACGCGCGGGAGAAGCTGGCGGAACGGTTTCATGTCAGCGAAGAATTGCTGAGGATGCTCAATCCCAAAGCCGGGTTCAGCAAGGCCGGCACGGCCCTGGTGGTGCCCGATGTCGGCCGCGGCGATCCGCCTCCACAGATAGCCAGCGTCGAGGTCGACAAGGCATCGCGCCAGGTGCGCGCGCTCGATGCATCGGGCAAGGCGATTGCCGTCTATCCTGCCTCGATCGGCAGCGAGGAGAAACCGGCGCCGAGCGGCGCGGCCGAGGTCAAGCGCGTGGTGCACAATCCGACCTATCACTACAATCCGAAATTCGCCTTCAAGGGGGTGAAGACCAAGCATCCCTTCACGATCGCGAAGGGGCCCAACAATCCCGTGGGATCGGTGTGGATCGACCTCTCGATCGAGAGCTACGGCATCCACGGCACGCCAGACCCCGGCAAGATCGGCACCACCTTCTCGCATGGCTGCATCCGGATGACCAACTGGGACGCCGAGGACCTCGCCGCCATGGTCAAGCCGGGAACGAAGGTCGACTTCAAGGACGAGACCGCGCAGGATGGGCAAGCGCAGTGACTGCGGCCAGCCCGCAGGCTGCTGCATAAATCCAGCTTATCATGACCCCTAATTTTTGAAGACGTTACAGCGCCAATCACCGCCTGTAGCTTCGACCGCGGTTGTTCTCGGCTCGGTAGAAAAACTGGTGATTAGATGCAGACACATGCGCGAGTGGTGATTGTCGGCGGGGGCTGCGTCGGCGCGGGAATCCTCTATGGGCTCGCCAAGCGCGGCTGGACCGACGTGGCGCTGCTGGAGCGCACGCAACTGACCGCCGGCTCGACCTGGCACGCGGCGGGGCTGATCCCGTCCTATGCCCGCAACATCAATGTCGGGCGTATGATCAACAAGACGATTGAGATCTATGAGGGGCTGGAGGCCGAGACCGGGCAGCCGGTTGGCTGGCACAAATGCGGGCAGCTGCGCATCGCCAATTCGCGCGACCGGCTCGACGAATATAAGAGCTATATGAGCGTCGCCGAGGTGCAAGGCATGCGGGCGCAATTGCTCACGCCCGACGAGGCGCGAAAGCTCTGGCCGCTGCTCGACAACAAGGAGATGCTGGGCGCGCTCTACCATCCTGACGACGGCCATATCGCGCCGGCCGACGTGACGCACGCCATGGCCAAGGGCGCGCGCGATCTTGGGGCAAAAGTCTATCTCAACACCGAGGTCACCGGTTTCAAGCGGACCGCCGGCGGCGAGTGGCTCGTCCAGACGAACAAGGGCGACATCACCTGCGAGCATGTGATTTGCGCCACCGGCAACTACGCGCGCCAGACCGGCGCGTTGCTCGGCCTCGACATCCCGGCGATCCCGATCCTGCACCAGTACTGGATCACCGAAGCGGTGCCGGAAGTGGTGGAGCGCAAGCGCGCCGGGCGGCCCGAAATGCCGATCCTGCGCGACGAGGGTTTCGAAGGCTATCTGCGCGAGGAAGGCGACGGGCTGATGTTCGGGCCCTATGAGCGCACCGAGCACCTCAAGCTGTTCGCCGAGGACGGCGTTCCCGCCTGGTTCGGCGCCGACCTGCTGGAAGAGGATTTCGAGGCGGTGTCGTGGAACTGGGAGCAGGCCTTGCGGCTGGTCCCGGCGCTCGGGCGCGTCGGCATCAAGGCCAATGTGCGCGGGCCCTTCCAGATGACGGCCGACGAGCTGCCCTTGATGGGACCGGCCTGGGGCCTGCCCAATGTCTGGCTCGCCGAAGGCGTGCCGGGCGGAATCCTGTGGGGCGGGACAATAGGCTATTATCTGTCGGAGCGGATCGTCGAAGGCGGCAACAGCCTCGACACGTCCGATCTCGATCCGCGCCGCTTCGGCGACTACGCCAACAAGGAATGGACGCGCCAGAAGGTGCGAGAGGCCTGGGGCACCCATGCCGAGCAGAAATATCCGGGGCAGGACATGCCAGCAGCACGGCCGCAGAAGACGGCACCTTCCTACGACCGGCTGACGGAGCTCGGCGCGGTCTGGGGCGTGCTCAACGGCTGGGAGATGCCCAACTGGTTCGCGCGCGACGGGGTCGAGGCCAAGGACCAGTATAGCTGGCGCTGGACGCCCAAGGGCAACCTCGTCGGCGAGGAGGTGCTGGCGGTGCGCAACGCCGTCGGCCTGGTCGAGATGACGCCGATGACCAAGTTCGAGGTGTCGGGGCCGAATGCCGTCCGATGGCTGGACCGGATCATCGCCAACCGTCTGCCCGCGGTCGGCAAGGTGACGCTGGCGCACCATCTGACGGCCAATGGCGGCGTGCAGGCGGAGTACATGGTGGCGCGTCTCGGCGAGGATCTGTTCTACCTGATCTCGACGCCGCGCGCCGAGCGCTGGAATTTCGACGATCTGTCGAGGCTGCTGCCCGCCGACGGCAGCGTAAGCCTGAAGAACGTGACGAACGACCGCGGCTGTTTCACGGTCGTTGGCCCCAAGGCTCGCGAGGTGCTGCAGCGGCTGACGGAGATCGATCTTTCGAACGAAAGCTTTCCGTGGTTCGGCGTCAAGACCGGCAGCGTGGCTCTTGCCAGCGACGTACGGCTGCTGCGCGTCAACTATGAAGGCGAGCTTGGCTGGGAGCTGTATCACCCCCTGCCCTACCAGCGGCAATTGCTCGACGCGATCCTGAGAGAGGGCGAAAAGCACGGCATGCGACTGGTCGGGCTGCATGCGCTGGAGTCGCTCAGGCTCGAGAAATCCTATCGCGCCATGTACCGCGACATGAACCCGGAGCTCAACGCGCTGGAGAGCGGGCTGGAGCGCTTCATCCGTCTCGACAAGGGCGACTTCGTCGGGCGCGACGCGGTGCTGAAATACAAGGAGCGCAACGACCAGCGCCGCTCGGTAACGCTCAGGATCGACACCGACGGCGCCAGCACCTTTGCCAATGAAGGGCTCTACAGCGACGGTAAGCTGGTCGGGCGCATCACCTCGGGCGGCTATGGCTACGCGGTCGGACATGACGTGGCGCTGGCGCTGCTGCCCGAGCGTTTTGCCAGGCCCGGCACCAAGCTCGACGTCGCGATCCTGGGCGACTGGAAGGTCGCCGAGGTCATCGCGGATTCGCCTTACGACCCCACCTCGGCCAGAGCGCGGATGTAACAGGCGGGGCCTGCAACGGCCCGTTGCCGACCTGTCCTTCGGAGTGAAGCCCGTATGCGCATCGAGCGGATCAACGTCTATTCGGCCCAATTGCCGGTCAGAGGCGGCGTCTACCGCATGGCCAGCGCCGATGTGGAGGCGCTGGACTCCTCGCTGGTCGAGATCATCACCAATGACGGGCTCACAGGCTGGGGCGAGACCTGCCCGATCGGCCCGGTCTACCAGCCGCATCACGCGCTGGGCGCGCGCGCCGCGATCGCCGAAATCGCGCCCGGCCTGATCGGTGCGGAGGTTGCCTCGATCAGGCTGCTTGCGAAGCGGATGGACGAGCGGCTGAACGGCCACGGCTATGCCAAGGCCGCCTTCGACATGGCCTTCCTCGATCTGCTCGGGCAGAAGCTCGGCGTGCCGGTCTCGACGCTGTTGGGCGGGGCGCTGACGGATCGCGTGCCGGCCTATTATTCGCTGATCGTCGGGGAGCCGGAGGAAACGGCAAGGATCGCCGCCGACAAGGTGAAGGCCGGCTATCCGCGCCTGCAGGTGAAGATCGGCGGGCGCAATCTCGAGGAAGACGTCGCCGTCGTCCACAAGGTCTGGGAAGCGGTCGGCTACAAGGCGCGGCTGGCGGTCGACGGCAACCGTGGCCTGACGGTGGCCGCCGCGCTCCATCTCGACCGGCTCTGCCAGCAAATCCCCTTCGTTTTCGAGCAGCCTTGCAACACGATGGAGGAGATCGCGACGCTGAGAGGCCGCGTCACGCATCCCGTCTATCTCGACGAGAGCACCGAGGACCAGAACGCTGTGCTCAGGGCGATCTCGATGGGGATTGCCGACGGCTTCGGCTTCAAGGTCACGCGTCTCGGCGGGCTGACCAGGATGACCACCGTGCGCGACCTTTGCGCCATCCGCTCGCTGCCGCATAGCTGCGACGACGCCTGGGGCGGCGACATCATCGCGGCAGCCTGCGTGCACCTAGCCGCCACCGTCGAGCCGCGCCGCATGGAAGGCGCCTGGATCGCGCAGGAATACATCAAGGGCCATTTCGACCAGGAGCACCCGGTCGTCATCAAGCAAGGCCATATCGCCGTGCCGCAGCGGCCGGGGCTGGGCGTGAAACCCGAGCCCGGCATGTTCGGCAAGCCGGTGGCGATATACGGGCCGTAAGCCGGTCGATCACTTCGTGAACGGTACGGATCGTTCCGCCCTGTTCCGCGTTCTTGTGACACGCAAGGAGGAACGGCGATGGACGACGATCGGACCGAGAAGATCAGGCAGCGCGCCTATGAGATCTTTCAACGTGAGGGCGGCATCCTCGGCAATCACGAACGGCACTGGCAACAAGCGGAGATGGAGATCGACCGCGAGGCGGCCCTGCCGCTGACCGCGGATGACGCGCTGCCCGAAACGCGCGAGATCGACAGCGCGGATGTGTTGACGGTGGAGGCGCTTGCCATGCGCACAGGCATTTCGGGCGACGAGGCGCAGGAGCTGCTCGACCGACTGGGCAACGATCGCGCGGCGATCGAGCAAGCGGCGCGAGATCTGAGCGCGAAGCGGCGCAGCTGACGAGCCGGCAACCAACCTATCCGCGGTGAGAACCACGGGCATGCCCAGGATACGTCCCCCGGCGTCTGCGCCCCGGCGTGCACTAGCAGGTACGCTGGTCGCGCTTATCCTCATCCTCGTGATGGGATGGGCAGCGCTTCGTTGAGCAGCGCTCGCTTTTCGCTCCGTTCCCGGAACCCTCAGCCGCATCAGAGGTTCACCCCTGTACAACCACAGGAGATGCATCATGGACCACACCAGCCACGTAAGACTGACCAATGCCGAGCTCACGCCCGACATCCTCGAAGGCGCGACCATCTACGGCCCCGATGACGAGAAGATCGGCTCGGTCGACCACCTGCACGGCAGCCAGGTCGTGATCGATGTCGGCGGCTTTCTCGGCATCGGCGCCAAGCCGGTGGCCGTCACCGCCAGCCAGCTCGATTTCATGCGCGACGAGGACGGCGACGTCCACGCCGTCACCAGCTGGACGAAGGACCAGTTGAAGGCGATGCCGGAGCATCGCGACTGAGCGGCGCGAAGCAGCTGGCGCTCGGGGCTCCACCTGGCGGCCGTGCTCAACGAGACGCTGGCGGTGGAAAAATAGCCGCCGCGCAGAAACCAGGCTGCGGGCAAACAAGCCGATGCGCGGCATCGGGTGAAGATGGCAACGAACCCCGGCTCTTCAGCCGCTATCGCCCTTCGGTCAAGGCACGAACTTCCGTCGGCGTCATGCCGTAGCGCAGGCGGAACTGCCGATAGAAGGTGGATGGCTCGTTGAAGCCGACCTCAAAGGCAATGTCGGCGATGCGCCGCAGCAACTGTCGGCGGTCGGTGAGGCAGCTATGGACATAGGCGAGCCGCTCCCCGTTGACATAGTCGGAAAAGCTTGTGCCCTCCCCGGCAAAGAGCTGGCGGACATAGCGCTCGCTGATACCGAACTTGCGCGATATCTGCCCGGCGTTGAGCCCGGGATCGGTCAGATTGCGGGCGATGTGCTGCTTGATGGCCGCAAGTCTTGCGGCGCGGACACCAGGGGGAATGCGTATGGGCCTCCATCCCACCGAAGGAAACGGCAAGAAGGTCGGTGATATGGCGGGAAGCAAGAGGCGCGAGCGTCTCGGGCTCCTCGATATGCAGGAGCGACCAGAGGTAATCGAACAGCAGTCGGTGGGCCGGGAGCGTCCGGCCGAGACTGTCGGGACGCACATCATCGAGGTTCTTCACCAGCGGGACCAGCAGCGAGCGCTTGAACTGAAGCGCCATGGTCCATTGCGAATCCTCGCTGGCGACCGAGTAGCGGCGGTCCATCGGCAGGATCGCCGCGGTGCCGGGATCGGTGCTGAAATCGCCACGCCCAGGCATGGTGAAGCGGTAGCCGCCCTTGTTCCAGGATAGGATGATATCGTCGTTGCCGTCGGCCATCAGCCCGCTGTTGCGCTCCCAGACCATGGGAGAGACGTTGCCCTTGGTGAGATTCATCTCGGGCAGGATCAGGGTGCGGGCAGAGAATTTGAGAGGCGTGTCGGCCCGCGGCGTGATGTCCAACCGCATCTGGATGCGACCGTAGAAATCGCGAATGAACTCGTCCCGTTGATCTTCGGGAATGTCGTCCGCCGAGAACATGGCCACCCGATCAGCGCTCGCCATCGTGCTCCCTGTCGAAGACTGCCTGGGGTTGGACGGCGCCTGCCCGCAATTGGCCTTTGCCTGTCCGTTGGCGCTTGAGAAACACCATTTCCGCCCTGGTTTGAGCCCGAATCCAGAATGGCCTCTCAGCTTTCGGAAAGTGAGTTAAGTGTGACAAATTTGCAAGACAGAAATTCCGGAACAACAACTGTTCCGTTATTGCAATTTTGACTTCCGTATCCGCCACACGCACCCGGATTTTCTCTGCTAGCGGTGCGTTGAAGGGGTGGTACTCGATTTTCATGTCCGCAATGCGCGGACATGTCTTCGCAGATTGGCTGACGGCCCCGGAGCCCGCTCATGCATGGGCGGGAAGGAATGTGGACGCAATTTCGAAACTGGCAATTCAACGAGGAACGTATCCGATGAAGATCATACCCACGTCCATGGCCGCCATGGCGATCGTTCTTGCCACCGGCAGCGCTTTCGCGGCCGATGCGCTCGCCCCGGAAGCGGCCCCGATGCCGCCGACTGAGGAGAGCTTCAGCTGGACGGGGCCCTATCTCGGCGGGTTCGGTTCGTTTGCGGTTGGCGACATGAAGCTCAATTCGCGGCAGATCTTTGCCGACGGAAACCCGCCGCCGATCAACGGCGCGTTCGAGATTTCCGCGAGCGGCTTCCTCGGCGGCATCCAGGCAGGCTATGACTGGCAGTTCGCCGACCGCTGGGTGATCGGTGCGGTGGCGGATATTGCCGCGTCCAGCTACGGCGCTTCGGTTACGGCCTCGGTGGACGGCACCGAGATCTTCAATGGCGACGTGGATCTCAAATATCTCGGCACCGTTCGCGCGCGGCTGGGCCACGCTTGGGACCGCACGCTCATCTACGGCCATGGCGGCCTTGCCTTTGGCAACACCGAGCAGACACTGACGGTCGGCGGGACGACCGTCTTCAACGAGGAGCAGACACGCACCGGCTGGACGATCGGCGCGGGCCTCGAGCACGCCATCACCGATCGCATCTCCTTCGGCACGGAGTATGCCTATGTCGACCTTGGCTCGAAGCAGATACTCGACAATGGCGAAGGGTTGACAGTCAAGGACGACGTGGCTTTCCACACGCTCAAGGCCTTCGTGAATTACCGTTTCTGAGCGCCTCGCAATCGTTCAGATTCGTTACCCGCAGTTAAGCCTTGTTTGATGCATGTCGCTCAGCCGAAACCACGGCGCATTGAGCGACATGCATTGGCGTAATTCGCCAAAAGATGTGCGGCGGCGTCCGTCCGGAGCCGCCTGAAAGCGGATATCCGCGACAGATTCGGCGATTTCGTCGGGCGTCAAACCGATCCGAGGATCAGCGGCCCACGGCCGCAAGCAAGCAGATAGAGAGCCCCACATTCAGCGTCGCCGCGAGCGCCAGCGTGGTCAGGACGAGATTGCCGCCGCCCGTGCCCAGAAGCAGCGCTCCGATGGAAGGAGCTGCCGCCTGGATGATGAGGCTCGGCGTTGCGAGCTTGCCCATCAGGACGGCGTATTGCTGCGGATCGAACAGCACCAGCGGCAGCGCGCCGCGTGCGATCGTGTGGATGCCGTTGCCCGCGCCGTAGAGGATCAGGGCGAGCGCGATGAATGCGTGGCCCACCAGAAGCAGCCAGATCCCGGCCGCGAGCAGCGATACGGACGCCAGCATCGTCCAGATCGGATGATGCCGGTTGCGGCCGATCAGCAACTCGGCCACGCGCGCGCCGACCTGTGACGGACCGACCAGGGCGCCAAGACCGACTGCCGCCGCCAGGCCGACGCCGCGCAATTGCAGCAGCGTCAGCAGGTGGACGGAGAGCGTGGATGCGATCATCGCGGCCAATGTCAGGATGGAGGCAAGCAGAATGAAGCGTGCCCGCGTCCTGCCCGTGGCGGATGCCTCTTTCGACTTGCCTCTCACCGGGGCGGGCGCCGCGGGTGGAGGCGGCGGGATGACCCAAAGGTGGAGCGGCAGGCAGATCGCCAGATGGATCGCGGCATAGGAAAGGCAGGCGATGCGCCATCCGCCATGTTCGACCAGGAAGGCGCTGAGCGGCCAGCAGACGGTGCTGGCGAAACCACCGAAGAGCGTCAGGTTGGTGATGGCGCCGCGCGCGCCTTGGCCGTAGAGCCGGCCCAGCGTGGCGAAGCCGGCGTCGTAGAGACTGCTCGACATGCCGATGCCCATCAGCAGCCAGGCAACCTGGTAAAGCGGATAGGCGGTTGCCATCGCCAGCAACGAATGCGCGGCCGCCAGCAGCAGCGAGCCGGCGGCAAGCACCGGACGGCCGCCATGGCGCTGGATCAGCCGGCCCGTGATGGGGGACACAAGCCCGGCAAGCAGCAGCCCGCAGGATAACCCGGCAACGACCGATGCGAGCGACCAGCCGGTGTCCTTTGCAATCGGCGCGGCAAGGACCGCGGGCAGATAGTAGGACGATCCCCAGGCGATGATCTGCGTGATTCCGAGGGCCGTGACGAGAACGTGGCGGTTGCGGGGGACGGGCGCAGGCGCTTCAATCTTCACGGATCGCTCAAAGCCCACTATTTATCGAGCCTCGAAGGGGAGCGCACATGCGTATCGCGGTAATCGACGAGGCCGGAGCAACGGCGCGACTCGACGCCCTCGCCGGGCTCTTGATGCAGAGCATCGAGGACGGGGCGCTCGTCGGCTTCGTACTGCCGTTCGACGTCGACCAAGCCCGGTCCTATTGGCAAGGCATCTTCCCCTCGCTGACGAACGGGGAACGTCTCCTCATCTGCGCCTATGTCGAGGACAATCTCGTCGGCACCGTCCAGCTCTATCTGTCGCCGGAACCGAATGCGCTGCACCGGGCGGAGGTTTACATGCTGCTCGTGCATCGAGATTTCCAGCGACAAGGCATCGGTTCAGCGCTCATGGCATCGGTGGAAGACGAAGCCAGGTCGAGAAAGCGCACCCTTCTCCTTCTCGACACCGCCGAGGGCGGAGCGAGCGAGCGGCTCTATCGGCGCATGAACTGGCGGCAAGTCGGCGTCGTGCCGCATCATTTCGTCGACCCGTTCGGCAAACCAAGGGCGTCCATCTACTTCATGAAGCACCTGACGCCCTAAGCGATGGACGTATTTTCTCGCCATCTTCCTTGACGAATTCGCACACCGGATTGTCCAGCAGCGGCAGCACAGCTTCCGACGGCCGGCAGAGCCTCGTGCCCTTGGGCGTCTCGACGATCGGCCGGTTGATGAGGATCGGATGGGCGAGCATGAAATCGATCAGTTCCTCGTCGCTCCATTTCGGGCCGGCGAGACCGAGCTCGTCGTAAGGCGTGCCCTTCTCCCGGAGCAACTGGCGGGGTGTGATCCCCATCCCCGCGATCAGTTCGAGCAGCCGCTCGCGGCTCGGCGGCGTCTTCAGATATTCGATCACCACGGGCTCCTCGCCGCTGGCGCGGATCATGGCGAGCGTGTTGCGCGAGGTGCCGCAAGCGGGATTGTGGTAAATCGTGACCGTCATGGTTCTGCTTTCAGGGGATGGGATTGCTGAACGGTTTCGGGCTTGAGGAGCCAGCCCATCAGCGCAAGCGCGATCAGGGCGCCTAGCAGCTCGGCGACGATGAAGCCCGGCAGATCGACCGGCCTGATGCCGGAGAAGCTGTTGGTGAGCGACCGCGCAACGGCAACCGCAGGATTGGCGAAGGACGTGGACGCGGTGAACCAATAGGCCGCCGTGATATAGAGCCCGACCAGCCACGGCACGGTCCGCCGCTCGAAGCGCAGGCCGGCGAGAATGACGACGACAAGGCCGAACGCCGCGACGCCTTCGGAAAACCACTGCGCCGGCCCGGTCCGCGGCTTCGTCGCGACCTCCAGAACCGGCAGGGCGAACATGAGATGCGCGGCGATGGTGCCGGCGACGCCGCCGGCGAATTGCGCGGCGATATAGGCAGGGAGATCGCGGGCAGGCAGAGACCGGTTGAGGCAGAACACCAGCGAAACCGCGGGATTGAAATGCGCGCCGGAGATCGGACCGAGGATGGTGATCAACACCACCAGCATGGCGCCGGTCGCGAGCGTGTTGCCGAGCAGCGCCAGCGCGGTGTCGTGCGTCAGCGTCTCGGCCATGATGCCGGAACCGACGACCGTCGCCACCAGCAGTCCGGTGCCCAGGGCTTCGGCGACGAACCGGCGCAATGGATCGAAGCCGCTCATCGGTTTGCCATGCTGGGCCAAGGGCGCGGCAGTCATTGCGTGGTCCCCTCGCCCGGCCGGCAGCAAGGCGCGGCAAGCGCCAGCGCGCAGATCTCCGGGCGGCCCGAGCAGCAATCCTCCATCAGGAAACGGATCAGGCCGGACAGCGCGTCGTACTCGGCGCTGTAGACGATCGAGCGGGCATCACGCCGCGCGGTGACGAGGCCGGACCGTTCCAGTTCCTTGAGGTGGAAGCTGACATTGGAGGGCGAGACCTCCACCTGTTCGGCGAGCGAGCCGGCGGAAATGCCTTCCGGTCCGGCAACGACCAACAGGCGCAGCAGGCGCAGGCGGGTTTCCTGCGACAGCGCGCCAAAGGCGATCAGGGCTTGACGTTCATCCACGTTTCGATAATCCTTGAAATATTGAAATGAGGAATAGCCGACATGCTGTCTTCTGACAATCATAAAAACGCCGCCCCGATCGACCCCTCCGACCTGACCATCGGCGACCTGCTGGGCGCGCTGGCCGACTACAAGGACAGGCCGCTGGTGTTCCGCTATGACGGGCAGACGGTTAAGCCAGGCTATCATGTCACCGAGGTGAAGGCGGGCCAGTTCTCGGCGCTGGATTGCGAGGCCAATCCGGAATCATGGTCGGAGATCTTCGTCCAGCTATGGGACGTGGACGAAGGCGGGCCGGTCCATATGCCGGCCGGCAAGTTCGCGGCGATCATCCGCAAGGTCTCGGATCACGTGGCTCTCGACCAGTCGGCGAAGCTGACCTTCGAGGTCAGCGACGGGATCCGCCCGATGGAGCTGCACCGCGCAGCCCAGCCAAGCGTCGTTGGCGGCGCTATCGAGGTCGTGCTTTCGCCACGGCCAGCGAGCTGCAAGCCGCGTGACCGCTGGCTGAAGGAACAGGCGGCCGCTGGCAAGCCGTGCTGCGGAGAGAACAGCTGCTGCTGACCCGGCGAACGGCGCAGAGCGCCGCCGTGCTTTAGAATCTGATCATGCCATTGTGCTGCAACAAATAGAGGGCCACGAGAATGATAGCGATCAGCGCCACCCAAACGGCTGTCCTGCTCATGCACGAATCCCAATTGATCGGCCCCCATGAACGCACGCGCCACGGTTGCGTTCCCGATGTGCCGGGTTGCATGCCGTCCGGACAGGATCAAGTCGCGAATTGCTGAGAACCGCGTCAGTCCTTCGGCGCGTTGCTGTAGAGCGCCACGCCGATGCGGTCGTTGCGCCGCCACCGCACCAAGGCGCGATAGGTCATATCGTCGGCTGGGACCTCGAGCAGGAAGCGTTCCGGGATCTCCGTATCGGCGGCGACGCGCAACTCCGCGCCCTGCTCGTGCTGATTCCTGACCGAGCAGCCGATCCTGACGGCACCGGCAATGATCGTGGCTTCCTTGAGCACGAATTCGCGCGCATGAAGACGGCGCTCGGTCTCGGGATAATTGGCCATATCCGGCGGCTCCTAAGGCAAGGCTCTCCTCGCCACTGGGCAGCACCATAGCAGCAAGGCGTTTCCGTTCCGTTAGCGGTTGCTGAAACAGCAGGATTCGTCTGCACCGCGGCCCATTAGCAGAAAAGCTGTTTCCGGCGCTATCTCGCGCCGGCGACCCCGCTCGCGTGCAGCACCCAGCGGCGGCCGTCGTTGCGGAACTCGGTGAGCGACAGCGGCTCGATGTCGATCTTCCAGACCGAGGAGAGCGGCGCGCCCAGCACATGCACGATGGCGGCGCGGATCGGCACGGCATGGGTGAGCGCGACGGTGTGGCCGCCCCCCTCGCCGGCCAGCCGCTCCATCAGCGCGGCACCCCGCCGGGCGACGGCGGCAAGCGATTCGCCGCCATGGGGTGCGGCGTCCGGATCGGCAAACCAGGCCGCCATGCCTGCCGGGTCCTCGGCCTGCACCTCCTCGAAGCTTTTGCCGGCCCAGCGCGCGAAATCCTGCTCGGCAAGCAGCGGCTCGACGGTCGCGTCAAGGCCAAGCGCCTCGGCCGTCCTGCGCGCGGCGAGCGCCGGACTTGTCCAGACGCGGTCGGCCCGGCGCAGCGACGAAGCGATCGCGCCGGCGCGGTCGAAGGCGCTCGGCTCCGGCGCCTCGTCCGATGGAAAGCGGCCCTTGCGCGCGGCCTGCGTCGCGCCGCTTGCGATCATCGTCAGGCGGGCGAACATCCCAAAACTCCGTGGTCCAGTGAAATTTCGGCCAGGCGAAGCCGCGTTGGCCATTACATGTCGTTGACAGGCGAACGAAGTGCTGACAAGTGTTTTAGCGCTATACGGGATTGGAAGCCGGTGCGAGTCCGGCACGGTCGCGCCACTGTGATCGGCACCAGCCGAAAGTCAGGCCTTATCCCGCAGCACAGTTGGATCAACGGGACGCAGCATCCCACAGGAGGTCAAATGTCCGACACCACTTTCGCCCCGACCTACGGCCCGGTTGCGATTCCCGTCCGCGAGCTTCTGCCCTGGGCAATCTTCGCCGGCCTGATGCTGATGCTGATGATCTATTTCGTCGGCGCGGAAGAAGGCGCGACCTCGCTGATCCGCGGCACGATGGTGCATGAATTCGTGCATGACGGCCGCCACCTGCTCGGCTTCCCCTGCCATTAGGATCGGTTCAGCGAAGGCTGAACCGTCCTAGGTTTTGGTCTGACGCGCAATCCCGGACGGAAAACCGTTGCACACTTTTCCTGGAATTGCTCTGGAGCGGCTTCGGCATCGCTGATGCCGTTCTGAGATTTGGCCTAATGCAATTCCGGGCGGAAAACGCTCAATTTTTCCGGGAAATTGCTTGAAGGGACTCTGACATGGTCGGAAAACTTTTGCTGCGCGGCATGCTTGTCGGGCTAGTGGCGGGGATTCTGGCGTTCGCCTTCGCCCGCGTCTATGGCGAGCCGCAGGTCGACAAGGCGATCGCCTTCGAGGAACAGCAGGCGCAGGCCGCCGGCGAGGCGCCGGAGCCCGAGATGGTCAGCCGCGTCACGCAGGCAGGCATCGGTCTGGCGACCGGCGTGCTGGTCTATGGCGCGGCGCTTGGCGGGCTGTTCTCGCTGGTCTTCGCCTATGCCTATGGCCGGCTGGGCTCGCTCGGCCCGCGCAGCACCTCGGCGCTGCTGGCGCTGCTCGGCTTCCTTGCCGTGATCGTGGTTCCGAGCCTCAAATACCCGGCCAACCCGCCCGCGGTCGGCAATCCCGAAACCATCGCCTACCGCACCGAACTGTTCTTCATCATGATCGTCATCTCGATCGCCGCGATGGTGGCGGCGGTGGGCCTGGCGCAGCGGCTATGGAGCAAGCTCGGCGCCTGGAATGCCTCGATCGTCGCTGGGCTCGCCTTCCTCGTCGTCTTCGCGCTGGTGAAGGCGGCGCTGCCCGACATCAACGAAGTGCCGGAGAACTTCTCGGCGACGGTGCTGTGGCAGTTCCGCGTCGCCTCGCTCGGCATCCAGCTGGTGCTGTGGACCGTCGTCGGGCTCGGCTTCGGCGCGGTTGCCGAGCGCGTGGTCGCCGTGCGCGACCAGCGCGGCCCCGCCCGCCGCTACGCTTGAACTCCCATGCGTTGGCCGCCACGGTTCCGTGCCCTGGCGGCCAAAGCGGCTCAACGGTCGACACGAGGGCTGAGCCGCTTTGGTCTTCTGTTTTCTCGCAATTCCGGACGGAAAACCGCGGCACAATTTTCCTGGAATTGCTCGGTTGCAGTGCTGCTCGCCCTGCTGGCGGCAGCCTCGGCGCAGGCGCATAGTGGCTCCTCCGCTCCGCCTCCCCCAGGCATCCAGATCCCCAGCCTAACCCACGGCCAGATGGCTGTGATCGCGCGCTATCGTGGCGACATCCTGGATTTTGCCCAACGCCAGACCGTGACCGACCCGACCTTCCGGCGGCTCTACAATCACGGCAATCTGCAATACACCTACTGCCTCTGGGGCTTGATGCCGGGAAGCCTCGGCGACGAGGAGAGCCCGTTCAACGAATGCAGCCACGCCTATCTCGCCACCGCCAAGGCGCTGCTCACCTATATGGCGACGATGCCCGCAGCCGAGCGCCAGGCGAAAGTGCTGATTTCCGACATCGACGCCGACATGGTGCGCAGCGGCGCGTCCTGGATCCTGTGCCAGTTCAGCGGTGAGGCCTTCAGCACCGGCGCGGTGATCGAGCCCAGATGGCGGGACATGGTGTTCCACCTGCCGAGCCTGGCGGTGCTGCTGGTCACGATGGCGGCGCTCGCCGCCGCAAGTTGGGCGATCTTCCGTCTGCCCTCGCCGCGGGCCGGCACCGTCTAGAACGATTCAGCCGTCGCCTAGCCGATCGCGTTGGACTCTCAGGCGCTGCTCAACTGACTGAGGCCGGCCGACCTCCTACGACACCAGGCGACGTAACGCGGCTCGTTGCGCCGCGCAGATCGTGCCAGGCGGCGCGACTATTTCGAGCGTGCCCCATAGGCGGCAAGGAACGCTTCGACCGAGGCATCGGCGTGGCGCTCAAGGTCGGCTTTCGAGCGCGGGTTGCTTCCGGTGAACATCGCTTCGTTCATCGGAATCCAAAGCAGCATGCCAAAGAAATGGCTGGCCGCCAAACGGGGATCGCCGGTCTGCAACAAGCCTCGGCTGGTGAGCTTTTCAAAGCACTCCGCCACCGAGGCAAGCATGCGCTCAAAGCCTTTGTCGTACCAGCTACGGCCAAGCTGCGGCATCCGATCGGCATTGGCGATAATCAGACGCCGGAGCTTCAGCAACTCGTCGTTCATCAGCGTCGTGGTCAATCGCCGGGCAAGCTGCTGCAGGCCGCCCTCCAGGAATTTTGCCTCGGAAAGCAGCATCGTCACGGACTCGACAACGTCGTTGACCTGAGAAGCGGTGGACTCCACGACTTCGGTGAAAAGCGTCTCCTTGTCCGTGAAATGCTTGTAGACAGTCTGCTTCGAAGCGCTCGCCCTGGTGGCGATCTCCTCCATGCTGGTCCCATCGTAGCCCTTGGCGATGAAGGCGGCGGTCGCCGCCTCGATGATCTCACGATCCTTACGGGCCGATCTGGTCTCAACAGCAATTTTCATAGCGCCCCTCTATCAGTACTAGACGGTACCGTTCCCGTATGATAGCCATCGAGACAGTACTAGACTGACTAGTACCCGTCAATGAAACGGAGGTTTCAACCCGATGACCCAAATGCTCTTCCTCAATCTGCCGGTGCGCGATCTGCAGCCAGCGACCAAGTTTTATCTCGCGATCGGCGGCACGCTCAACCCGCAGTTCTCGAACGACCAGGCCAGCTCGATCATGTTCTCCGATTCGATCGGGGTCATGTTGCTGACGCACCAGCACTACAGCCAGTTCACAGCCCGTCCGATAGGCGATGCCAAGCGCGAGAGCCAATTGCTGATCGCGCTGACCGTCGACAGCAAGGACGCGGTCAACGCGGTCATCGAGAAAGGTGTTGCAGCGGGCGGCCGCGCCGATCCCAACCCGGCACAGGATCTCGGCTTCATGTTCAACCGTCACATAGAAGACCCGGATGGCAATGTCTGGGAGTTCCTGTGGATGAACCCCGCAGCCATGCAATAGACCGTCCGTATCGCCCTTTGCCGGGAACGACACCCTGGAAGCGGCGGGGCACCCGCCCCGTCGCTCCCGTGTTCGGGCCAAGCCCGCCATTGTCCTCGACTTGATATCTCGGTGCATGCCCCTGCGGCCGCCGGTCCGGCTGGCGCATTGCGGCGAGCTGGCGTAAGCGTCGGCGCCTGCCCAATCCTGGGTGGAATCGCCGCAACCGCCAGCAGCCATGCTCCTTTCCGAAGCCCTTGCCGTCACCGCCGCCTTGTGCAGCGCGCTGAGCTCCATGTTCCTCAGCGAGCTCAAGGGGCGCGTTCCCCTGCTCCAGCTTGCCCGCTGGCAGATGCTCGCGACTTTCGTGATGACCGGCTCTGTGTCGCTGGCGATCGGCGGCTGGCACACGATCGGCGCGAGGGAATTCTGGCTGCTCGCCGGGTCGAGCTTCGCCGGCATCAGCATCGCCAGCACGACCTATTTCGCCACCATCTATTCGGTCGGCCCGCGGATCACGGCGCTGCTCTTCTCGCTCACCTCGCCCTTCGCGCTGGCGCTCGGCTATCTGGTGCTCGAGGAAACCATCAGCCGCTGGCAGGCGCTGGGCGTGGCGCTGGTGCTGGCGGGCATCGTGCTTGCCATCGGCATGCCGCGGCGCTTCCTCAAGCGCGGCGAGCTGGCGCCGGCTATGCCGGTCGTCACCCCTTCCACCGTGCCGGTCAGCACCGTGCCGGGCCCGCCGCTCACCGGCCGCATGGGACCAGGCATCGTGCTTGGCGTCACGACAGCGCTCGGCCAGGCGATCGGCACCCTTCTGGCCAGGCCCGCCATGGCGGCCGGCGTCGAGCCGTTCACGGCCATGGCGCTGCGTTCCGGCCTCGCCGTCATCCTGTTCATCGCGCTCACGGCAACGCCGTTCGGCAAGGGCAAAAGGGAGGCCGTGCAGTTCGGCACGGTGGGACTCGCCGTGCTGTCCGCCTTCGTCGGCACCTCGCTCGGCATGTCCTGCCTGATGGCCGCGTTGCGCACCGGCAATGTCGGCATCATCTCGACGCTGTCCTCGATGACGCCGGTCATCATCCTGCCGATGGTGTGGCTGCGCAGCGGCCAAAGGCCGACCGCGACCGCCTGGGCCGGCGCGCTGCTGGCCATCGCCGGCACGGCGCTGATCAGCGTGAGGTGACGCGTTCCGCTACCCGAAGATCTGATGCAATGCCGCGCCAACCAGAATCAGCCCGGTCGCGATCTCCAGAAAGGTGGCCACACCGGCCGTGCTCGATCCCAGCCGTTCCAGCGCGGCTACCGACCCGCTGCGGAACAGCACCGCCAGCAGCACGACGATACCGAGCGTGATCGCGACGCCCACCATCATCGCGACAGCGAAGACAAGTCCGGCCCAGGGTATGCCGCGCGAAATGGCATAAGTCATGACGAACAGCGTCAGCGGGCAAGGGATCAGTCCAGCCATGAAGCCGACCGCTTCGCCCTCATGGACGTGATGATGATGACGGCCGCGCAGCGCGCGCCAGATTATCCACACGCCGATCAGGCCGAGCAGCCCACGGCTCAGCGTTTCCAGCGCGGGAGCGCGGCCGACGCTGCCCAGCGAGATCGAGACGAGCGGCAGCGCCAGCACCGCGATAAGCACCGCCAGCGTGATATGGGTGAAGGAAAGGGCGAGCGAGGCGAGCAATCCACGAGCCAATTTCACCTGCGAGCCGGCGATATAGGCGGCTAGCAGTGTCTTCGAATGGCCCGGCGTCAGCGCGTGAGCCGCCCCGAACACGACGCCCATCGGCAGGACCGCAAGGAGCGTAAGCCAGTTGCCGTCGCCGGCGAACGCCTTGAGGTGCTGCGCCACCGCCAGGTAAATCTCGCGTTGGTAGTCAAAGAGCGCCTGTATCATCCATGCGCGTGCTCGTGCTGGTGGCCTTCCGGCTCGGCCATGGCGAAGGGCAGGTCCTCGCTGTCCTGACCGGCCGCCAGTTGCAGCCTGGCGCTGAACTCATGCGGCTCGGCCGGCGCGACAAGGCTTTGCAGGTAGTGATGATCGCCGCCGACCGGCGACAGCGGCAGGCTCTCGACGGCGCCGCCGGCGCGTTCGATGGCGACGTTCGCTTGCAGGCCCTCGGCGTGGCGCGAGAGGCGCAGCCGCATGCGCTCGCCCTGGGGCGTGTCGACGATCTCGAGCAGCCCGCTGGCCAGCTTGCCCGACACCAGGAAAGGGTCAGGCGCGTGATGGTGACCCCTCTCGCCCTCGGGCGCGGCAAAGCGCACCGTGGCGACGTCGAGCGCGGGAATGTGCGCGAAGAGCTCCGTCTTCAGCGACGCGGCGATGTTGTTGGCGGCGGCGAGCAGCAGCCCGTCATTGACCGCGACCTCCACATCGACATGCAGCTTATGGCCGAGCCAGCGGGCCCTCGCGTGGACCACCCTGTCGATCCCGGCGACATGGTCGGCGGCGTGATGAACCTCGTCGACCAGCCACGGCTCCACGCCGTCGAGCATGCGCGTCAGCACCGAACGCGCCGACTGCCAGACGATGCCGAAAATGGCGATGGTGATCAGCAGGCCGATGATCGGGTCGGCGAGCGGGTAGCTAAGCCAGACGCCGACCGCGCCGGCAACGACGGCAAGGCTGGTCAGCCCGTCGGTGCGCGCGTGGTAACCATCGGCGATCAGGGCCGCGCTGTTGATCTGACGGCCGACGCGGATGCGGAAGACGGCCACCGCCTCATTGCCGAGGAAGCCGATGACGCCTGCAGCGGCGAGCCAGCCCAGGAACCTGACCGGCTGCGGATTGAACAGGCGATCGATCGCTTCGTAACCGGCAACCAGCGCGCTCGCCAGGATGATCAGCACGATGACGATGCCGGCAAGATCCTCGACGCGACCTAGGCCGTAGGTGAACGTTCGGGTCGGCCCGCGTCGCGCCAGCACGAAGGCGATCCAGAGCGGGATGGCCGTCGTCGCGTCGGCGATGTTGTGGATGGTGTCGGCAAGCAGCGCCACGCTGCCGGAAAAGAGGACGACGGCGAGCTGCAGCGCGGCCGTTATCGCCAGGATGACGAACGACCATTTGATCGCCCAGATGCCGCGCTCAGTCGTGGCGATCGTCGCATCGATCACGCCATGCGTGTGCCCGTGCGGCCCGTCATGGCCGTGCCCGCCATGTCTGCCGTGGTCATGCCCGTGCGAGCCGAAGCCGAACCAGTCGAGAATCCTCGTCAACATGAGCGGCCTCACAGATATTTGGTGAGCTGCTTCAGCTCTTTCAGCGTGTCCCTGGTCGGCTCGCCGCCCTCGACAAGGCAATGTTCCATATGGTCGTGGATCAGCTCGCGCTTGGCGTTGCCGACGGCGCTTTCGACGGCATGGAGCTGTTGCGCGAGGTCAAGGCAGGAACGGCCCTGCTCGAACATGGTGAGCACGGCGGCGAGATGGCCGTGCGCGCGCTTGAGCCGGGCGATGATGTCGGGATGGGAGCTGTGTATTGTCATGCTCTCATCCTATCCCCCAGGGTAGGATACTACAATCAGGCAAAGAGCTACCTCTCGCTGAGTGAGCGGATCCGTCGATCGAGCTTGGGCGATCCTATCAGTCGGCGATCAGGCCGACTTGCGGGCAGGCTTGGTTTTCGAGGGCGCCTTGATGCCTTCCTTGGCGAGACTCTTCCTCAGCACCGAAGCGAGGTCGACGACATTTTCTCTTGGCGGCGGCGCGGCCTTCGGCGGTTTCTTGCCCTTGCGCTTGGCATCGATCATCGCGATCAGCGCATCCTCATAGGTATCCTCGAATTTCGAAGGATCGAACTTCGTCACCTTCTTGTCGATCAAAAGCTCGGCAATCTCGAGCAGATCCTTGTCGTATTTCGGTGACGTCAGGTCTTCGAAAACGCTCTTCTCCGAGACCATCTCGTCGCGGGTGCGCAGTTCGGTGAGCAGCATGCCCTTGCCGAAAGGCTGGATGACGACCTCGCGGCCGCGCTGGTAGAGCACGACGCAGGACCTTGCGGCGACGCGCTTCTTCTTCATCGCCTCGCGCAGCACGCTGAAGGCCTCGAGCGCAGCGCCATCGGCGGGGATGAGGTAATAGGGCTTTTCCAGATAGCGGGTGTCGATCTCGTCAAGGGCGACGAACTCGTCAACCTCCAATGTGTGCGCCGAGGTGAGTTTCAGCTTCTTGATCTCATCCGGCTCGATCTCGATGAAATCATCCTTCTCCGCCTCGAAGCCCTTGGTCTGGTCCTCGGTCTCGACGATATCGCCGGTCTGCTCGTCGACATAGCCGCTTTTCACCGGCAGGCCGTCCTTGCGGTTCAGGATCCTGAAATGAACTTTTCCGGTTTCGCTGGTCGCGCCGACCAGCTTCACGCCACACGAGACCGACCCAACCTTGAGAAAACCCTTCCAGACCGCGCGTGGCGCAACCATGTGCCATTCCTGTTGTCGTTGCGATCAACAGGAACATCTGGCGACCCGCCTGGTTCCGCGCGGCGAAGGCGCCGCTAGTGCGCGGTCGCCCTGGCGTAGCGCCCGGGTGGCTGGCCGACATGGCGGCTGAAGGCGGTGCTGAAGGTGCTGGCCGAGCCATAACCGACACGCTCGGCAACCTCGGCGATATCGGCCTCCCGCCGGCGCAGCAGGTCTTTCGCCAGCGCCATGCGCCAGGCCAAGAGATATTCCATCGGCGGCACGCCGACGCCGCGAACGAAACGGTCGAAGAAGGCGGAGCGCGAAAGCGCGGCCTCCTTCGCCAGCTCGGCGATCGTCCAGGGCCGCGCCGGATCGGCATGCATCCGGCGGATCGCCTCCGCCAGCCGCGCGTCGCCCAGGCCGCGCAGCAGGCCGGCCGGCGCGTCGGACGTCTGCGCCTGCCGAAGGGATTCGACCAGCAGGATCTCGATCAGCCGGGTCAGCACCAGGTCGCGCCCCGAATGCCGGCCCGCCGCCTCCTCGACCAGCAGCTTCACTAGGACCGACAGCCGCTCGACGCCACGGACATGGACCTGAGCGGGCAGCAATGAGACCAGCAGGCCGGAATCCTCGCCGTCGAAAAGGAAGTAGCCGCCAAGCATGCGCAGGTCCGGCGGGCCGTCCTGCTGGCCGTGCCGGACCTCCTCCGTGGCGGCCATGGCAAGGTTGGGATCTATCAGCGTCGGAACGACCGGCTCGAAGCCGGTCATGGTGAAGCCGGGCGTTTTCGGCAGCAGGACGAAATCGCCGGCTTCGAGCGTCAAGGGCGGCTGGCCATCAACCGCCAACAGGCAGGCTCCCTCGATGACGACGGCGAAGCTCGGATGGCCGAAATCCGCGTAGCGGACACCCCAGCGCCCGGCGCCGCTGATGCCCTTGGTGAACACGGCGCGCGGCCTGAGCAAGGCTATGACTTCAGAGAGAGGATCGACCATTTCAGGACTCTTGCAAACAAAATCAGGATCGTCAATCATAGATAGTCCTGACTGCTGCCGGTAACTTGCCGCCGTACAAACCGAACAGCGAGGACCAATGAAAACCATCCTGATCACCGGCGCTTCCTCGGGCTATGGCCTGGAGACGGCGCGCCATTTCCTCTCGAATGGCTGGAACGTCGTCGCGACGATGCGAAACCCGCGCGAGGATGTGCTGCCGCCTTCGCCGGCGCTGCGCATCCTGCCGCTCGACGTGACGGACGACAAAAGCATCGCGGCGGCGGTCGAAGCGGCCGGGCCGATCGACGCATTGGTCAACAATGCCGGCATCGGCGTCGCCGGAGCTTTCGAGGCGACGCCGATGGCGCATATCCGCAAGGTCTTCGAGACCAACACGTTCGGCGTCATGGCGATGACCCAGGCGGTGATCCAGCGGATGCGCGAGCGCCGTTCCGGCGTCATCGTCAATGTGACGTCGAGTGCCACGCTGGCGCCCTTCCCGCTGGCGGCGGCCTATACAGCGAGCAAGCAGGCGATCGAAGGTTTCACCGGCTCGCTGGCGTTGGAGCTCGCGCCCTTCAACGTCCTGGCCAAGCTGGTCGAACCGGGTTACGGGCCGACGACGAGGTTCACCGCCAATACCGGCGTGAATGTCCAGGACCTTATCCCCGAGGCCTATGCCGACTTTGCCAGGGCAGTCTTCGGCAATCTCGCCGATCCGGCGATGGCCGGGGCGCTGACCACCAGGGAAATCGATGTCGCCGAGGGCGTTTGGCGGGCCGTCAACGACACTACCGGCACACTGCGCTTCCCCGCTGGCGCCGACGCAGTCGCCCTAGCGGGGGCGGTCTGACGGGCAGCGTAAGCACCGGGGGCCGATGTGGCCTCCGGTGGAGCTGCGATAGCGCCGATCGTGGCCAAGACGGCAGGCATGGATCGCTGATATGATCGGTGCAACTGCGGCTCGCGCTCTATGGTTGGGGTTGTTCCATGTCGCTCGTTTACAGACCTGCTCGCGCCGATGACCTGGCCGCGACCGATGCAATGGTGGTCGCCAGCATCAACGAGCTTACCGTTCGGCACGGCTTCGGCCCGATGGCGGCGACGAGCCCGCCCAATTTCCAGTTGTTCTCACTCGAGGACGACCCCGACGGCCTGTGGGTGGCGGAAGACCATGGGGACATTGCGGGCTTCGCCTGGAGTTGGGTCTGCGGCGACATCTGGTTTCTCGCCCAGCTTTTCGTCGATCCTGGCCGACAAGGCCACGGCATCGGCAATACGCTGCTGGAGCGAACCATGCAGCACGCCCGCAAATCGGGCGCAGCCCACAGGGCGCTCATCACGTTCACCTTCAACCGTGTCTCGCAGGGCCTCTACATGCGGCACGGCCTGTTTCCCAAAACGCCGATCTACGTTTTCAGCGCCGCGCGCGAACGGGTGACCAAGGCTTTGCCTCAATCGCCATTGCGCGCCGTCGAAATGGACCGCAGCGCCGCGACAATGGAAAAACTCGTCGCAATCGATGCCAGTGCCCTGGGGGTCTCGCGAGAGAAGCACCACCGCTATCTGCGCACCGATGCCGCGACGACAGGTGTCTTGCTCCTCGCCGGCAGTGAGGCGATCGGCTACAGCTACCTTAGCGCCGGCGGGCATATCGGGCCCCTGGCGGTGACGCGGCCCGGTTTTCTTCGCGATGCCTTCGCAACGGCATTGCGGCTGGCGGCAGATCGCTCGGCCGAAAAGGTATCGGCCTTCCTGCCGGGCACATGCGAGAGCGCGCTCAGCCTTGCGGTCGATCAAGGCATGCGCATCACCTTCCCGATGCTGTTGATGGCATCGCCCGGCTATCGCGACTGGACGCAGTATCTGCCGCGAAATCCCGGCTTCATGTGATCGGCGGGCTGCGGGGGCAGGCGGCGCAGAGGCAACCAAACACTTGTTTTCCCGTTATTTCAGCAGCTGTCGGCATCCGTCATATCGTCAGCCAATTGGCTCCCGGCCAACGACCGCGCGGAGCAGAAAGGAGGCCGCAATGGCACGGCCCATTGTTGAAATAGGCGACAGGGTGGCGGTGATCGCCACCGTGGTCGAGCGCACCAACGACCGCGTGACGCTGAGCCTCGACGGCAACGGCCACCGCTATTCGATGGTCGAGCCAAACGCCAAGGCAGGCGACAAGCTGAGGCTGGAGGGCGACGTCGTCCATGTCGACGAGGATCTCGGACGCACGACGGTGCAGGTGCTGGGGCGGGTGACCGTCGACACCGGGTCGGTCGAGATGGTGACGAGACGTTGCGACCTCGACCATATCGGCTCGAACGTGGCTGGCCACCCTCGCCCGCGCACGCAACCGACGCCGCACGGATGAAACCTTCCCGGTGAAACGGCGGCCGCTCCCTGGGCGTTTCCGTACCGACGCTCACCGAATTGTCCTAGTTCCTTAACACAGAAATTTTGACCGGTTGGCTATGTGTGCATTGGCATGCGTTGGCGATTGGCCGAGACGCCTATCGCGGTCGTCATCCACGGGCGGAGCAAGGAGCGAAGCGACGCGCGCAGACCCGAGGATCCATGCCGTGACTTGGGAGCGCCGCAGCGGTCCAGAAATTCTGCACCGTTGCACGCTTCGGTCTAAGTAACGGCATGGATTCTAGGGTCTGCGCGCGTCGCTTCGCTCCTTGCTCCGCCCTAGAATGACGAGGTTCAGGAGCCTTCAGCTCATCGCCAGCGTTTGCGCTGACTACCCCAACGTTGATGGCCTTGCTCGACAAGTCTGCAATCTTTCAAAATCACTGTGTTGAGGAATTAGTGCCGCTTGAAATACTGCACTTCGCGTTCGTGCTTTTCGGCGGCTTCGCGCGACTTGAAGGTGCCGAGATTGCGGCGCTTGCCGGTCCTGGGATCGATCTTGCGCGAATAGAGCCGGTATTCGCCGGTTTTCAGTTTGCGGATCATGGAAACCTCCTGTGCGGGCCATGACTCCAACCCGCCGTGCCTGCCTCGGTTCCGATCACCATGATGCCCGCGCGCGGCCGGCGGCAAAAAACCCTTCTGTCGGTGAACCATTTCACGGACGCAAACGACCCAATGTCGGAATCGACATCGCAACGACACGATTAAGTCGAATTGTTTGTATTCAAATGACTTTCGCGACGTTATGCGGATGTTGCGAGCGTGCCGGATCTGAGGAGGGTGAGATGGTGACGGCGAAGCTTCACGGTGTTGAACTCGTCAGGGGACAGAAGTGGACGGTGCGCGTCACCGCCTACGGCACCACACTCATCTTCCCCTTCGAAGCCGAGCAATATGCGCGTTCCTACGCCGATGGCCAGGCTTTCCGCCTCGGCGTCGAGGTTGTCGAGTTGAAGGACTGCGCCTGAGAGGCCAATCCGGTATTCGTCCGTTGGCCTGAAGGCCCATACGGCCCTATACAATGGGCTCATGTCGGCTCTCGACTCGGCAAAGCAATGGGCGCGCGCCATCAAGCGCGACGTGGTGGCGCTCTGGATTGCGGCCCGTGATTGGCGGGTGCCCTGGTACGCAAAAGCCATCGCGGGCGCCGTCGCGGCCTATGCGCTGAGCCCGATCGATCTCATCCCGGATTTCATCCCGATCATCGGCTATCTGGACGACCTGCTGGTCGTGCCTCTCGGCATCATGCTCGCGGTCAGGTTGGTGCCGCCCGATCTGATGCGTGAATTCCGCGAAGAAGCCGCGCGGCGCGAGAAGCCGGTCAGCAAGGCGGGGCTCGCTTTCATGATCGCGGTCTGGGTTCTGGCGGCGCTGGCGCTCACCTGGCTGTTCTGGCCGAAGCCGGCCTAAAGCGGCGTCGCGATCTTTCAGATTCGCCGATAGCGGTGCACATTCGGCTTGATTAGCGACCCCTTGTATTCGATGCAAATCAGGATCATGCTCAAGGGTGCGCGAAATTACGTGCGCTGCGGGGGGGTCAAAAGGGGTAAGGCGCTATGGAGTTTGCAGTCTGCTACGATCACAGCGGGTTCGATCTGGCGCGGTCGCTCTTCTTCGATCTCACTGCTTTCCTTGCGCTGATGACGCCATGGGCGATCGCGCGGCTGATCGAGATCGCGCGCGAGGATGGCGCGGCCGGATTGCAGCTCGCGTGACGGGCTGAAAGCCCGTTCCTGGGATTGTCCTAGCCCTCGCGGCCGACCTTTCGGATCGACAGGTCGCCGAACAGGACCGAACAGTCGATCTCCTCCTGGAAATGCGCCTGCGGATCGAGCACCAGCCAGGAAGCGTGGGTGCGAAGCTCCTTCAGCCTGGCATTCTTTTCCGCACGCGCCAAGCGCTCCGCCTCGTCTGTTGAGGCCTGAAACGGCTTTTCGGCCTTGTGATGGTGAGGACTCCTCGACATCGCGGCCTAGAACGCGCCCGACCTGCTTTTCGTTCCGCCGCATTGAAATGGCCCACGGCCATTAATTCTTCGGCGCCGCGTTTCGACGACGCACCAGCCTTGAAGCGTTCAGGGAGCGGGGTAGCCCGGCTTGCCTTGGCGGTAAAAGAGTACGGCTCTCTTACAGGCAAGCCGGGCTAAAGCGCCGACCATTGGGTTTCCTTGGGGGGTAGCCGGCGCACGGACACAGTGTCCGTTTCCACCTGCGCCCGCAATTGTCGCTGAGGTCCTATGCGCCGGCGCAATGGTCCGAGCGGCCAGGACCGAAACGTTCCTGCCTGGAATCACCCGGATCCCGGACGCACGAACGCTCAAGCCCGTGTGAGCCGGCTGCCTTTTTGGAGCGTGCTCTTGACGAAATGCTCGGCGTACCGCGCCCATTCGGCTTCCGTGACGTCGTTCTCACGAACAGACTGCCTGAAAGCTTCCCGCAATGCGTCGAGATCAAAGATCGACAGCCGGTGATTTCTCTTATGGTTTTTTGTGCCTACGTCCATACTGCGTTGCCACGAACAGCAAGGTAACGTCTATCGTATAGGCGGCGCGTGTCCGGCCGATCAAGGCCTTGGCCCTGACTTCTTTTGGGGGCAAATGCCGTCGCGACTTCCCGCGTCTTATGCAAGGACAGGGCTGCCCGGCCCTGGGCTGGGGCATCCGACAGACGTCGTTATATATTCATATCCGCAACGCCCGATGACAGGACCGCGCCAGACCGGACGGCGGCGGCGCGGCGCTATGTTCTGCGGGGCATACGTCTTTTGGTCTGGACCTGGGGCCGGATTGGTGGTTGTGTCGGCGCTGAAAGAAGTTCAGGTGGCAGCCGGCCCGCGTCTTCCCCGTCAAACAGGAGCGACGCGGGCATTTGCCATTCGGGGTATGGGCGATCTTGCCGCTTGCGAATCACAGCTGCCCCGCCGGCAAACGGGCCGTCATTAACCTTCCTCATCGGCACGGACCAAGGTCGGTGTCGCAATTGCGTCACCTCGCCTATACTGTCGCGAACGGGTGGGTGAACGGTGCCGATGTTTGGGAGGTATCTGAAGCGGCTTGCACGAATCTGGAGCGGGCTCTCGCTTGCCTGGCAGTTCGTGATCGCGGGCGGCATCGGCCTTCTGGCGGTGATGCTCGTGGTCGGGCTGTGGGTGACATCTCAGATCCGTGACGGCGTCCTGCACAATTCCGCCGCCACCACCGCGCTCTATGTCGACAGCGTGATCGCGCCGCTGCTGCCCGACATGCGCAAGAGCCAGGAGCTGGACGACACCGTCAAACGGGCCCTGGACGAGACGCTCGGCCAGGGGGCGCTCGGGAAAAGACTGGTCTCGTTCAAGCTATGGCGGCGCGACGGCACGATTCTCTATTCGAAGGACGCCGACCTCATCGGCAGGCAGTTCAAGCCCAACGCCAATCTCGTCGCCGCTTTCGCCGGCAATGTCATGGTCAAATACAACTCCAACAGGCTCGAAGACGAGGAAGACGAGAAGGAACGGTCGATGGGGGTGCCGCTGCTCGAGATCTACAACCCGGTGCGCGAACCCTGGTCAGGCGAGGTCGTGGCCGTGTCTGAATTTTACGAATTGTCCGGCGATTTCGAGGAATCGCTGCACTCGGCCCTGTTGTGGAGCTGGCTGGTGGTGGCGGGCGCCACGGCGGCGGCGCTTGCCCTGCTCTCGGGCATCGTTTTCCGGGGCAGCCGCACCATCGTCACCCAGCAGGCGGCGCTCGAGGCCAAGGTCTCGGAATTGCAGGCGGCGCTGGCGCAGAACTCGACGCTGCGGCAGCGCGTTCAGCGCGCCTCGCGCCGCGCCGCCGCCATCAACGAGCGCTATCTGCGGCGCATAGGCGCCGACCTGCATGACGGGCCGGCGCAACTTGTGGCGCTCGCCGCGCTCAGGATGGACAGCCCGGCGCTGGTCGACCCGGCCACGTCGAGCACGCTGCGTGAAGCAGAGATCGCTGGTATCCACAAGACGCTCGGCGAAGCGATGCGCGAGATACGCGGCATCTGCAACGGGCTGGTGCTGCCGCAGATCGAGACCCAGGCCATCGCCGACATCCTGCGCCTGGCGGTGGCCGAGCATGAGCGCCGCACCAGCACCAATGTGTTGCTAACCCTGCCAGAGCGCTTGCCGGAACTGGGCACCTCGGAAAAGATCAGCATCTATCGCTTCGTGCAGGAAGGCCTGAACAACGCCTTCCGGCACGGCAAGGGCAAGGGCCAGCAGGTCAGGGCCACGACGAAAGGCGGCAAGCTTCTCGTCGAGGTCGTGGACACCGGCCCCGGCTTCGACCCGGCCCGAAGCGAGGGACTTGGGCTTGCGGGCCTGAGGGAACGTATCGAAAGCATAGGCGGTCAGTTCGAGACACTGACGGGCCCCGGAGGAACGAGACTGGTGATCACCTTGTCTGTCGAGGAGCAACCGTGAGCACACCCATCCGCATCGCAATAGTCGACGACCATCCCCTGTTTCGCGAGGGCGTTGCGCGCAGCCTCGGCGAGATAGGCGGCTTCGAACTCGTGGGTGAAGGCGCCAGCGCCGAGGACGCCGAAAGGCTGGTGCGCGCCAGCATGCCCGATATCCTTCTGCTCGACATCAGCATGCCGGGCGGCGGCCTCAGCGCGCTTGCCAGCATCCTTTCAGCAATGCCCGAGCAGAAGATCGTGATGCTGACGGTGTCGGAGACCAATGCCGACGTCGCCCAGGCGCTGAAGGCCGGCGCGCGCGGCTATGTGCTGAAAGGCGTCGGCTCCAAGGCGCTGGCCGAGATCCTTCGCGATGTCGCCAACGGCCAGAGCTATGTTTCGCCGAGCCTCTCGGCCAGACTGCTTTCCGACCTTCTGCAGCCCACCGGCAGCAAGCCGGACCCGCTCGCCCAGCTCACCGGCCGCGAAGCCGAGATCCTGAAGCTGGTCGCGGAGGGGCTGAGCAACAAGGAAGTGGCCGCCCGGCTGTCGCTGCAGGAAAAGACGGTCAAGCATCACATGACCAGGGTGCTCGCCAAGCTCAACGTCCGCAACCGCACCGAAGCGGCGCTGCTGATGCATGAGGCGAGGGAGAGGAACTGAGGGGCTGGACGGAGAGTTGGGGAATTGAGGAACTGAAGAATTGAAGAATTGAAGAATTGAAGAATTGAAGAAATAGAGAAGCTGGAGATCGAGGAAGCAAGGACCTGTGACCGATCCCTCTTCCTTCATCTCTTCATCTCTTCATCTGTTCATCTCTTCATTTCTTCAGTTCTTCAGTTTTTCAATCCCAATTCCCCAGTCCCCCGCCCCCAACGCAAATCACCCCCGCCTCAAGGGACGGGGGTGACATGCGAGGGTATCGGAAAAAGGGGGTAGCCTTTCCCGGCCCTCACAAGCTCAGCAGACGATTCAGATCCTCCTCCGTCGCCTGCCGCTCGATGATGGTGCGGCCTTGCGCGTCGGTCATCTCGAAACGGCCGTTCTGGACTTCTTCCTTCATGCCGTTGCGGTGGACGACGGTGATCTTGTTGCCGTCGATCGAGAGCGTGTCGCCGGTTGCCGCGTTGGTATAGCTGCTCTTGCCGCCGGGATTGGCATGGCCCTTTCCGCTGTTGTTGCCTGGTCCCGCATTGGGGTTGCCCCCGCCGGCATTGCTGTTGTCGGAATTGCCGCCGGCGTTGCCGGAATTCGAGCCGCCGGCCGAGCCGGAGTTGGAGCCACCTGCGGAGCCGGAGTTGGAACCGCCGCCGGAACCCGAATTGCCGCCATTGCCATTGCCGCCGCTATTGCCGTTGCCGGCGTAGGCGGCGGACAACAGCTTTGTCACGTTGCCGGGCGCCAGCAGGCAGGGCGCGACCACAACCGCCAGCGCGACAGCGAGGCGCAGCGAGAGGTCGGCTAGCCTTTTGCGGGCGGGTTGGCGCATTCTTTTCCTTCTTGCCAGTTCCACCTCGATTTGCCGAAGGTCCGCTTTCGGCACGGGCACCGCGGAACCGGTCGCTTGACGGAGGCAAGGATCACATTCCTCCGACGCGACGAAAGCGGCCCACGACCCATGCTCCGGCCGATCAGACCATTTCCGCCGCCATGGGTGACCAATGTCGCAACAGCAGCAATCGCCGCAGCTTGAAAAAATTACCCCCGCACGGAGGCGGGGGTAAGGTGAGTAGCCAGATTCCATCGCAAGACGATCAGGACCGCAGAGACGAAGCAAAAGGTGGCAACCTGATTTTGCAGCGCTGACCTTCGGTCCCTTAAGATCTAATCCGGATAAAACCTCGCTCTCACAAACTGTGCTTTCACAAACTGTTCAGGCGATTGAGATCGGCCATGGTGGCCTTGCGGTCGACGATGGTGCGTCCGTATTTGTCTTCCATCCTGAACCGGCCCTTCTCGATCGTCTCCTTCATTCCGTTGCGGTGCGTGACCTGGATGCTGCCGGCGGTGGCCTCGACCTTATCGCCGGTCGCCGCGTTCACGTGGCTGTCGACATCGGCGGCGCTTGCCTGGCTGGCGCTGTTGCTCGAGCTGTTGTTCCCGCTGCTGTTGCCGTTACTGTTGCCGTTTCCGTTTCCGCTGTTTCCGCCGCTATTGCCGTTCCCGCTATTTCCGCCGCTGTTCCCGCTATTTCCGCCGCTGTTCCCGCTATTGCCGCCGCTGTTACCACCACCACTGCCGCCGCTATTGCCGCCGCCGTTCCCGCCGCTGTTACCACCACCATTGCCGCCGCCGTTTCCGCCGCCATTGCCGCCTTTGCCGGCATAGGCCTTGGTCACAACGACACCATCGAGGGAGAGACTGAAAGGCGCGACAACAAGCGCCAACGCAGTCAGCGCTTGCAAGACCAGCCTGCAGCCCCTGCGCGTTAAGCGCATCCCGCTCTCCCCACGCCAGCCCTTCAGCCCGTCGGCCGAACTACCCCACCGGCAATGTCGCAGCATAAGCATCCCCAATCAGCCCATGATTAGGAAGTGGCCCACGACCCTTGTCTTGTCCACTCGGACTTATTGCTATTTTTGATAGGACCTAAGTCTTATTTCAACCACCGGATGTGGTCGGAAATTGCCGCGCGCGCATCGATTTCTCCAAGCCGGGCAACGCTTTGGAGCGCGTCGCTCAGAAATGGATTCTGGTGCGCATGACGGCTTCCGTGGAGTCAGGCCGGCGAAGGCGCGGGCCGCCGCGCTGCGACCGCCGTGCCGAAGGCGGCGGCAATGACGGCGGCGATGCCGGCGCATTGCAGAAGGTTGAGCTTCTCTGCCAGAAACAGGAAGCCGGTCAGCGCGGCGCCCGCCGGCTCCAGGCATACAAGCATGCCGTAGACCCTGGCCGGCATGCGGGCCAGCACCAGCATTTCCAGGTAGAAGGGCAGCGCGCTGGAGAACAGGCCGACCACGGCCGCGCCGGCCATGACGTGCGGGTCGGCGAGATGGGCTTCAGCGGCGCTGAAGCCGAAAGGCAGCGCCAGCACCGCGGCGATCGCCATGCCATAGGCGGAGGTGCGCGCACCGAGCTCGGCGCCGGCCTTCTGTGCGAAGATGATGTAGAGCCCCCAGCAGGCGCCGGCCGCCAGCGCCAGCGCCACGCCCAGCGGATCGAGCCCGCGGCTGATCCCGGCGAAAGGCGACAGCAGCGCGATGCCGGCTATCGCCAGCCCCACCCAGACAAGGTCAAGCAGGCGCCTTGAGCCGAGGGTCGCAACGAACAGCGGCCCGGTGAATTCGAGCGCCACGCAGATACCCAGCGGAATGCGCTGGAGCGCGGCATAAAACAGCAGGTTCATGGCGCAGACGGTGATGCCGTAGGCGGCGAGCCAGGGCAGGTTCCTCCGCGAGGGCAGCACCTTCCATGGCCTCAGCACCGCGGCCAGCATCAGCGCGCCGATGGCAAGCCTCAGCATGGTCGTGCCCTCCGGCCCCAGCACCGGGAACAGGCCCTTGGCAAAGGCGGCGCCGATCTGCACCGACAGCATCGAGCCAAGCAGGCCGAACACGGGCACAGCGCCCATTTGCGCCTGCGGTTTTGCAATCGGCGTCGACGTCACTTGCTCTCCGTCCCCTGCCTTGGTCGGGACCGGAGATAAGGCCTTTGCGGCGCCGCCGTCGTGAGGCAGCGGGCAGTGGATGATGGGACAAGGCGGCCTCTTCCTCGGGCGGCAGGCCCGCTGCACCGCACAATAGCTTGAAATTCAAGATGTTTCCGCGGACTCTTCTGTAGAATTTGGCGCCGCGATCGAGCCCTTCTTTCAATATTGCCACCATACCCGCTGCGGTTGCAAGGATAACTCTCCGACATCCATCGCGATTGATACTTTCTGCAGATCAGACCAACTGCCCATGACTTCATAGGACCATTGGATCAACCCGTACGGATATTTCACTGCACAACTATTTTCGGCCCACAATGGGATCACATCTTATTTCAGGATCGTAAGCATTTTGTGTTGCACCGCAACATCCGCCGCGACAATCGTGGAGCGGGGGCATGCCTGTTGGAGGATGCCATTATTGTGACTCGGATGGGCATTCCGCCGGCCGGCAGGGATTGCGCCCCCGGCCACGACGGCAAGCGGCTGGCCCGCGACGGCGGGATTTGCCCGCCCTCTGCCGCGCGGCATTACAGACCTGGCGAACGCAGCTGATGACAAACGCGCGCGACATCCAGCTCGACGCCTTGCGGGGCGTTGCGGTGACGCTGGTGCTCTACTCGCATTTCCTCGCTCCAGGCGGCTCGTCCTTCGTCGGCCATCTCGGGGTCAGGCTGTTCTTCGTGCTTTCCGGCTTCTTGATCACCCGGCTGTTGCTGGACGCGCGTGACACCAGCGCATTCGCCTCCGGGCCGGCGCTGCGTTCCTTCTATGCCAGGCGCATGCTCAGGATATTCCCGCCTTACTTCGCGGTCCTGGCGCTCGCATGGTTCGCCTCGGAACAATCCAGGCCCTCGCTCGCCTGGCATGCGCTCTACCTCTCGAATTTCTGGTACGCGCGGCAGAACGACTGGACGCCCTGGCTGCTCTGCCATTTCTGGAGCCTCAGCATCGAGGAGCAATTCTACCTCGCCTGGCCGCTGATCGTGCTTCTGGCGCCGCGCCGGCGCATCGAGGCGATCGCCATCGGCGTCATCGCGTTCTCGCTCGCCTACCGGTTCTACTGGCCGATCGCCGCCAACCCGGCGCTGGCCCGCGACCTGCTGCCGCCGGCCTCGATGGACGCGCTTGGCTGCGGCGCCCTGCTTGCCGTCCGCCGCGCCAGGGGCGCGGATGCGCCGCAATGGATGCGGCTCTGCTGGCCGGCCCTGGCGGTGGCGTTCCTGTTCGTGGTCCAGTCCGATCCCGGGCCGGCGGATTCGGCCTGGGAATGGCCGCGCTGGACGCTGGTGCAGGTGCTGCCGCTGGTGCCGATGCTGGCAATCGTCGACGCATGCTCGAACGGCCTGCGCGGCACAATGGGCAGGGTGGCCGAACTCCCCCCGCTGCTATGGCTCGGCCGCATCAGCTACGGCGTATACCTCTATCATTCGATCCTTCTGGCCTGTGCCGTCAGGGCGCAGCCATGGATCCCGGTCAACGTCTCGGAACAGGGGCCGGGGCGGTTCCTCGTCGCGGGCACCGCCACGCTGGTCGTCGCCTCGCTCTCCTGGGTGTTCTTCGAGAAGCCGCTCAACGGCCTCAAGCGCTATTTCCCCTATGTCGCGCCCGCTCATCCGCGCGGCGCGAGCGAGGCCCTCCGGTTCGGCGCCGCCCCGGCGCTCGATCTGCGGCCGACGGACCGGAGCCGACCATGACCGCGGCACCTCTCATTTCCGTGCTGTTGCCGGTCTACAATGCCGAGCCCTATGTGGCCGCCGCCATGCAGTCGATCCTGCGGCAGGACTACGGCCGGCTCGAAATCATCGCCATCGACGACGGATCGACCGACAGGTCGCTGGAGATCCTCGAACGCTGCCGCTGGGACGACGGCCGCGTATCGATCATCTCGCGGGAAAACCGTGGCCTCGTCGCCAGCCTCAATGAGGGACTGGCGGTCGCGCGGGGCGAGCTGGTCGCGCGCATGGACGCCGACGACTTCGCCTATCCCTGGCGGCTGTCGCGCCAGGCGGCGCTGTTTGCCGCGCGGCCGGAGCTCGGCTTCTGCGGCGCGCTGGTGGACACGCTGCTGCACGGCCGCGTCCTTAAGGGGCGGCTCGACCCGGTGTTCCGTCTCGACCTCACCGTGCTGTCGAAATTCTTCACCATCTTCCTGCACCCGACGGTGGTCTACAACCGCAAGGTCATCTCCGAGGCCGACCTTCACTACGACGGCAACTACCGGCACGCCGAGGATTTCGACCTCTTCCGGCGGCTGGCCGACCGCTATCCGGCGGCGCTGATGCCGGAAAGCCTTCTGGTCTACCGCGTCCATCCCGGCAGCGTGACCAGCCGGCACAGCAAGGAGATGCGGCGCACGCATCTCAAGATTGTCGGCGAGAATCTCGAGCGCCTGGGTTTGGCGCAGAGCTGCGAGGACCTGCGCGCTATCGGCGATCGCGTCTGCCTCGACACCGTGCGACGGGCGGCCGCCTTTATCCGGGCGCTTGAAGAGCGGATCGCGGCATTGCCCGACCCGACGCGGCCGAGCTTGGAAGCCGGCGCGCTGAACCTGTTCTATTTCCTCTACCAGCTCGTCAATGACGAGGAGCGGCCGGCGCTGACACATGAATTGCTGACGCTGACCGGGAAATGGAACGCAATCCGCCGCCGGGAGAAATACGCGCTCGGCCCCGGCGCCTGGGCGCCCTGGCTGAGCCAGGCCTCGATGTGGGCGGGCAAGCGCGCCGACGGGCTTGCCTACCGCCTCAAATCTGCGCCGGCAGCGTCAGTGCTCGCGCCCTACAGGATGGCCGCGCCATGAACGTCGAGCGCCATCCGCTGCTGCGCCACCTGCGCCCCGCCCTGCCCCCTCCTCCGTGGCCCAGGCAGCGGCCACAGGTCTCCTTCATCGTCTGCACGCGCGACCGCCTGGCCGTGCTCGAAGCCTGCATCGAATCGATCCGCGCCGCTTGCCGGGCGCACCCGGCCTACACAGCCGAACTGGTGGTGGTCGACAACGGCTCGCGCGACGGCACGGCCAGTTATCTTTCGGCGACCGCCGCTAGCTCTGACATCGCCCTGACCGCAATCTCGGAGCCTCGCCCCGGACTGGCGGCGGCGCGCAATGCGGGGCTGGCGCGGGCGCGCGGGCGGGTGCTGGTGTTCGTCGACGACGACTGCAGGCTCGACCGCAGCTATCTCATCGACCTCGAGCGGCATTATGCGAGCGGCGAGAAATGGCTGATCCGCGGCGGCCGCGTCGAGACCGGCGACGTGCTGGACCTGCCCTTCACCATCAAGCGCTGCGACGAGCGCGAGCGGCTGACGCCGGCGGTCCACCCGGGCGGCTTCGTGCTCGGCTGCAACATGACCATGCACCGCGACGTCGCCGCCCGCATCGGCCCCTTCGACGAACGCTTTGGCGCCGGCGGGGCGCTGCGCTCGGCCGAGGACACGGATTATCTGGTGCGGGCGATGCTCGCCGGCATGGCGGTTGAATATGTGCCCGACATGACGATCTTCCACCATCACGGACGGCGCGACCGCATGGCGATCGACCGGCTGCACCGCGACTATCATTTCGGCAACGGCGCGCTGTTGCTGAAGCATTTTCGCCGCGCGCCCTGGCTGCTGCGCCATTTCTACTGGGCGGCCCGGGCCGCCATGCGCGAGCTCGTCGGCGGGCCGCGCTTCGACCAGGAGCTCAAACTGTCGCATTGGCCGATCGTTCTGATGAACCTCGCGGGCGCGGCGAAGTTCATCGCTCTCGTGCTTGTCAAGCGGCCGGCTCGAAAGCCTCAGTCGGGCAATGAGACCAACGAGGCCAGGGCGGAGGCCGGCGCGCGATGAGCGGGCGCCCGACCCTGTCGATGCTGCGCCGGGCGCTCGGCAGCCGGCAGCTTGGCCTGCTGCCCGCCGTCGTCGCGCTCGGGCTTGCAAGCGCGGCGCTCGAAGGCTTCGGCATCGGGCTGATCATCCCGCTGCTCGGCATCATCATGGGGCATGGCGACACAGCCGGCATGGCGGGCTTCTCGGCCCTCCTGCAGAAGGTCGGCGCCGGGCTCGGCGAGCGCGAGCGGTTGATTGCCATCGCGGCCGCGATCCTTGGCTCGATCCTCTTGAAGAACCTGCTCGGCTTCGCCAATTCGGTGCTGACCGCACATATCTACGGCAAGGCCAGCCAGGCGATCCGCGGCGCGCTCGCCGAGCGGCTGCTCAATGTCGGCTATCCGTTCTTCCTGAAGGAGAGCCCCGGGCGGCTGCTCAACATCATCTCCAGCGAATCCTGGCGGGCCTCGGACGCCATCCAGGCGATGCTGGGCTCGATCGTCAGCGCCTCGGCGTCGCTCATCCTGCTCGTCTTCCTGCTGCTGCTCTCCTGGCAGATGACGCTGCTGGTGATGCTCGGGCTGGCGCTGGTCCAGCTTGCGCATATGGCGCTGTCGGCGCATCTGAGAAAGCCAAGCCGAAGCGTTGCCTCGCGCAACAGCGCCTTGGCCTCACGGATGCTGCACCTGGTCCATGCCGGCCGGCTGATCCGCATCTTCGGCCAGGAGGCGCGCGAGAAGGCGGCGTTCGAGGCGGCGTCGGACGGCGTGCGCCGGGCGGCCTTCCAGCTTTCCAACCGCCAGGGCGCGCTGGCGCCGCTGACCGAAGTGCTGCACGCCATGTTGTTCCTGGCGGTGGTGATCGGGGCCTGGCTGGCGGGCCTGAGCTTCCCGATGGTCGCCGCCTTCCTCATCCTGCTCTATCGGCTGCAGCCGCATGCCAGGGCCCTGCAGATGACATGGAGCCAATTACAGGGGCTTTCCGGCTCGCTGGAGGAAGTGACCTGGCTGCTCGATCCCGAGGGCAAGCCGGCCGCGCCGCAAGGCCGCCGGCCGTTCGCGTCTTTAGGCGAAAAAATCGCCTTCGAGGGCGTGAGCTTCAGCTATGTCAATGAGGAGCAGCGCGCGGCGGTGCTGCACGCGGCGAGCTTCGACATAAGAAGCGGCCGCTCCACCGCCCTGATCGGCCGCTCCGGCGCCGGCAAGACGACCATCGTCAACCTGCTCTGCCGCTTCGTCGAGCCGGACGGCGGCCGCATCCTCGTCGACGGCGCGCCGCTTGGCGAGATCGATCCGGCCGCATGGCGGGCGCACATCGCCCTCGCCAGCCAAGAGCTGGAGCTGGTGGACGGCACGATCCTCGACAACATCACCTACGGCAAGGACACAGCGAGCGAGGAAGAAGCGCGGCGCGCGGCAGAGCTTGCCGAGGCGCATGAATTCATCGAGCGCCTGCCGCAGGGCTACCAGACGGTCGTCGGCTATCGCGGCGTCAACCTGTCGGCCGGCCAGAGACAGCGCATCGCGCTCGCCCGCGCGCTGGTGCGCGACCCCGACATCCTGATCCTCGACGAGGCCACCAACGCTGTCGACGGGCTTTCGGAAGCGGCGATCGTGGAAACACTGAAGTCGCGCGCCGGACGCCGCACCACGATCGTCATCAGCCACCACCATTCGACGATCTCGTTCTGCGACGACCTGGTGATCCTGGAGCATGGACGGGTGCGGAAGCAGGCGCCGTTCGCCGAGTTGGCGGCGCGCAGCATGGATGAGTTGTACCAGCCGGAGTGAGGAGCGCGAAGGATCGAGGCGCTTCGGAACCTTGGTTCCTCGCCCCCACGAAGGTGGGGAGAGGTGGCGCGGCGAAGCCGCGACGGAGAGGGGGAAACGCGCCGGCCTGGAAAGCAGTCGGAGGGAACCCGCCAGCGTCGCAGGCCCCCTCTCCGCCCCGCTGCGCGGGGCACCTCTCCCCCGCCTTGGCGGGGGCGAGGAACCCAAGTCCTATCCCGCCATCGCCAGCGGGGCGGCGCTCTTGTTGGGGATCTGGATGTCGATCTCCAGCGTCGACATGGTCGCGCCGCGGTCCATCGAGACCTGGAGATAGTCCTGGTCGATCTGCACATGTTTGGCAATGACCGCCATGATCTCCTCGCGCAGGATGGAGACGAGGTCGGGCTGGCCGCGGCTCTGGCGCTCATAGGCGAGCAGCAGCTGCAGCCGCTCGCGCGCCACCGGCGCGCTGGTGCGCCGCTTGAAGAGGTCGAGGATGCTCATGCGGCCCTCCTTCCGAGCAGCCGGTCGAGGAAGCCCTTGCGTTCGAAGGGGACGACCACCGGCAGGTCTTCGCCTTCAAGGCGTCTTGCCGCTTCGAGGTAAGCCTTTGCGGCCCCATTGAGCGGTTCCGAGAGCGTGACGGGCGAGCCTAGATTGGAGGCCCGCAGCACATCCTGGCTTTCCGGGATGATGCCGAGCAGCGGCGTGGAGAGGATCTCCAGCACGTCGTCGATCGACAGCATCTCGCCGCGCGAGGCGCGCGCCGCGTCGTAGCGCGTGACCAGCACGTGTTTTTGCACCAGCTCGCCCTGCTCGGCCTTCATGGTGCGGGCGTCGAGCAGGCCGATGATGCGGTCGGAGTCGCGCACCGACGACACTTCCGGGTTGGTGACGATGACCGCCTCGTCGGCGAAGCGCATGGCGAGCTGCGCGCCGCGCTCGATGCCGGCCGGGCTGTCGCAGAAGACATAGTCGAACACCGAGCGCAGCCGGGCGATGACTTCCGCCACGCCCTCTTCGGTGAGTGCGTCCTTGTCGCGGGTCTGCGAGGCCGGCAGCAGATAGAGCGTCTCCAGCCGCTTGTCGCGGATCAGCGCCTGCGACAGCTTCGCGGTACCCTGGATGACGTTGACGAGGTCGAACACCACGCGGCGCTCGGCGCCCATGATGAGGTCGAGGTTGCGCAGGCCGACGTCGAAATCGACCAGCGCCACCTTCTTGCCGGTCTTGGCCACGGCGGCGCCGAGCGCGGCCGTCGAGGTCGTCTTGCCGACGCCCCCCTTGCCCGATGTGACCACGACTACCTTGCCCATTTATACAGCCTCCGTTGGCGATTTTTATTCATGACCGTGCCGGGCACGGCGGACTCGTTAACAACTTTGGCACGCGAAACCGGTCCGAAGCTTGCGGCCTCAGCCGAGCGGCACCACGCAGAGCGCATCATTGTCGAGGAAGGCCTGCACGGCCTTGCCGCGCGACACCCCTTCCATCTCCTCGGCGGTCGTGTACCAGCCGTCGACGGCGAGCAGCTCGGCCTCGTTCTTGCGGCAGAAGATGCGCGCCGAAACATTGCCTTCCGAGCCGGCGATCGCGCGGCCGCGCAGCGTGCCATAGACATGGATCGAGCCGCCGGCGACGATTTCCGAGCCGGACGCGACCGAGCCGAGCACGATGACGTCGCCATGCGGATGGAACACCGACTGTCCCGAGCGGATCGGCGCCTTGATCATCAGCGTGCCGGCGGAATGCCGCGCCGGCTCGGCGCCCGCGCTTGCGGCTTGCGCCGGTTCGATCCTGACCGCTTCGAGCTTCGCCAGCTCGGGGTCGACCGGCTCGTCGGCGGACATCGCGATCTGCGGAGCCTCGGCAGGCGCCGCCTCCGCGACCGGCTGGATCTCTCCAGCCGCCTGAGCCTGCTCCCCGGCGACGACTTCCAATTCCTCGGCCCGCGCCTTGCGCGCGGCCCGGCCCAGCAGCCCCTCGGCGGTCGCCTCCTTGGCGCCGGCCAAGAGCGGCGGCAGCTCAGGCCCGAGCTCGGCGCCTTCCAGCTCGATGGCATAGACGCGGATGCCGCGCGAGCCGAGCACGCCGACCAGCGCGCCGATCTCCTCCGGTCCCGGCTGGAGGAGGTTGAGATCCAGCACCACCGGGCGACCGTTGAAATAGCCCGGCGAGTTGGCGATCCAGCGATCCAGCCCCTCCAGCCAGTCGGCGATCGGCGCCTCCGGCGTCAGCGTGAAAGCGACGAAGGAACGGGCGCGGAAGCGGATCGATTTGTTGTGCAGGGGGGCGGCGAAGGTCACGTCCAGGCGAATCCTTACTCAATGGTTAAAGGGTGCCGGGCGAATGGTTAACAAAAGGTTAATTTTGGGGATCAGGGCCGTTAAGGAAGTGGCGCGGCCAAGTTCTGTGGCCGCACGGTGACAGGGCCTGCCGATGCCGCTATCGTCTCACCCCAGCCTGGCGGAAAGCAAGGGAGATCATGTCATGGAGATCAGCAAGCCCGAGGACGCCGCGGCCGCCTTCGCCGATGCCTGGAACAAGCATGACATGGACGACTTCGCGGCGCTGTTTTGCGAGGACGCCAATTTCGTCAATGTCGTTGGCATGTGGTGGAAAGACCGGGCCGAGATCGAAGCGGCGCACCGCGCGACTCACAAGACCATGTTTCGCGACAGCCGGCTTGAGGGTGTCGCCGCGTCGGTCGTCGAGCTGTCTCCCGGCCTCGGATCGGTGCACTACAGATGGACCCTGACCGGCGCATCCGCCCCGGACGGCTCGCCCGCCGGAACGCGGGAAGGCATCCTGCTTCTGGTGGTGAAGAAGGAACAGCTTGGATGGCGGATCAAGGTGGCCCAGAACACCGACATCGTCCCAGGCGCGATCGCTCCCCCTGCCCGCGCAAGCAGATAGAACGGCCAAGCCCGATCGAGTCGCGCATGTGAAGCGGCTAATATACAGGCGATCTGCAGCCGAGCACCATCCCGCCCGGGACTTTCCACTCTTCAGGGACAAGGAGACGGGCAATGGGCATTTATCGGGAAGACTGCAGGCGAGCAGGCAAGGCAGGCACGGCACTGGCGGCGCTGATGTTGCTGGGAGGATGCATGACGCACCAGCCGACAGGCATAGATGCATACCAGACGAGCGGCATCGACCAATGGCTGGCGACGGCCGACGCCGACAAGGTCGTCAACGCGATGGCCGCGAAGGGCCTGATGCCCGCCACCATCGACTGCCGCTTCGCCGACACCACGCCAGGACAGGTGGCCTACCTCTCGAAATTCACCTGGACGCGGGCGCCCGCCAACACACGCTACCACTGGGAAGTGGGCGATCCGGCCTATCTCGCGAGCAAGGAAGTGCGGGCCAACCGGGTGGGCTTGCAGCGCGTGGATGCGAAGGTTGTGCGGGACAGCGCTACAGGGCAGAAGGTCGGGTGCTCGGTTTGGGTGGGATAGGCGAATCCTACGAAACAGAACAATCGGAGCCGGTGGCTGGGGCGCTATAACCGACGAATATTGGGCGAATTGCAGCGGTCAAGCCTCTCCCGCCGGGCTAGGCCAAAGGCCGGATCGCCGGCCCGTTGAGGACGGTTCCGTCTGGCGAGAACTGCGAGCCATGGCAGGGGCAATCCCAGCACTGCTCCGTGGAATTCCAATGCACGATGCAGCCCAGATGCGTGCAGCTCGCCGAATGCCGGTGCAGCGTTCCGTCGCAGTCGCGACATACGGCGAGCTTGCTCAAGCCGTCCTGAAGGATGCCGCCTTCACCAGGCTTGAGATCGTCAGCCGATTTGATCTCGCCGGGCAGCAAATAGCCAGCAAGGTTCTTCACCGTCGTGAGGTTCTCATTGACGTATTGCGCAAAGGCTGCGGGCGGCGTCCGGTCCGGGGCGTACACGGCTTCCCAGGGGTTCGATCCTTCCACGATCAAATCGCGGATCAGCAGTCCGGCCAATGCGCCGTGCGTCATGCCCTGTCCGGAGTCGCCGGTGGCGATGAAGACGTTGCCGTTGCCGGGGCTGCGGCCTATGAAGCCGCAATAGTCGATCGTATCGAGAACCTGACCGGACCATCTCGCTCTTTCTCTGCCAAGATCGGGCACCAATGCCCTGATCCAGGCTTCGAGCGCAGTAAAGCGAGCCTCGCCGTCATCGGCTTCGCCCGATTTGTGATCGCGGCCGCCGGCAATGAGACAGTCGGTCTCGCTGGGGCCGGGATTGAGTCGGACATAATAATAGGGATCGTCCATGTCCCAGTAGAGCGCGTCGGGAAGAATTCCCCTTTCAATGTCGAAAGCCATCGCATAGGTGCGGTAAGGCGCCATCTTGCTATGGATCTTTACCCAGGTGTTGATCGGCGAATTGGTGGCGAACACCGCGTTCGAAGCGGTGATGGTGGAGCCGCCGTCGCATTTCAGGCGAACCTGCGTTCCCTCCTCGATTTCGACGACGGCGCTATCGGTGAATGCCTTGCCGCCTCGCTTCTGGAAATCGGCGAGCAGCGCGCGAAGATATTTCAGCGGATGGAAAGTGGCCTGGTTCGGATAGCGCAGGATGGGCGCCTTTTCATGGCCCTTGAGCGCTACACCCTTGCCATGCTCAACCGCGACGCCGATCTTTGCCGCGGCGGCATATTCCTTGTTGCATTCTCTGGCGGCCTCTTTCTCATCCATCCAGGCGGCGGGGAAAAGGAAGCCGTCCAGCCGCCGGAAGTCGCAGTCGATCTCCAGCCTGCCGACATGCTGTTCGATACAGTCGACGGCGGCTTGCTGGCTTTCCTGAAATCCGCGCGCGAGGGCCTCGCCGCGCATCTTAACCAGAGCGCTCAAACCGTCATCGCAGATGGGCGCCAAATGGGCGGTCGTGCGGGAAGTCATGCCGCCGAGCAGAGGGCCGCGATCCACAAGCACCACCTTGCGACCTGCCAAGGCCAGCTCGTAGGCGACGGAAACTCCGGCGATGCCGGCTCCGATGACGGCCACGTCGCACTGCTCGTCCTGTTCGAGGCGGGGAGCGCTGGGGAAGCTGGTATCGAGCATCCAAAAAGATCTGGTCGCTTCGCCGCTGACGTTCATCGCATTTCTCACCGAGACGACATAAGCTCGCCTCATCGACCGATCTTGGCCACTGCGAGCGGGGGCCGTCGTTTCAAACTCCGTTCGACGCGGAATGTTCCTGAACCTGGACGACGCGCTAGCGCGGGTCTTTAAACTGGCGTGGCCATGAAACAGGCCTCGACCGGAATATTTGGCACTGGGGACTCGTTAGTTTCTCAGACGATGCCAGGTAAGGCAAAGTGGACATATCCGAAGATCTAACTCATTGTCGCCGCCAGACAGGCCGCGGCTTGCTCTGGCATAACCTCAAAGGGAACCAGAGATGACAACGGCTGTTTCGACCTTTTTCACAAGACGATGTGTCGTCGCAGGGCTGACGGTGGCCGCCGCATCGACCGCTGTATTGCCGGCCGACATGGCGCGCGCGCAGAACAAGCAAACCACGCCTGACAAAAGCCTGTACGAGCGGTTGGGGGGCGTGTTCGCCATCGCCGCGGTGGTGGATTACTTCAGCGACGCCGTAGTGAAGAATCCCATTGTCGGCAAGAAGTCCAAGAACCCACAGCTACGGAAATGGCACACCAAGAACCTTGAACGGCTCCCCGGCCTCAAATTCATGCGCACGCTGTGGGTCTGCGACGTTTCCGGCGGCCCCTATAAGTTCGTGGCCACGAGGCCCGGCGCGACGCCGCTCGGCCTCGAGGAGGCGCATCGCGACTTGCGGATCTCTCCGGCGGAATTCGACGAGGTCGCGGCGGAACTGGGGCGGACCCTAGACCACTTCAAGGTGCCGGAGGCCGAAAAGTCGGAGGTCCTGAAGGCCTTCGCTGCGCACAAGGACGAGGTTACCGCCGGCTTTGCCAAAAAGGGCTGACGCCAGACCGTCAGGCGCGTCTTTTTTGCCGATCTCGCGCCCAGCCCGGTGACGGGTTTGGATGGCGCTGTCTTCGCGCGGGCTCTTCGGTAAGCTCCGTGACTCGGAGGCTCCGGTTCCTCTATAGAATATCGCTTCCCGCCCCGGAGCCTTCGCATGTCCGCCTCCCTCATCGCCGCTTTGCGCGCCGCCCTGCCCTCCACCACCATCTGGGACGCCGCCGAGCTCGCCTCGCGCGATCCCGGCTTCGATGCCCGCAATTTCGGCGCTTCGGCGCTGGTGCGGCCGCGTGATGTCGAGGGCGTCGCGGCGCTGGTGCGGTTTTGCGCGGAGCGTGGCATCAGCCTTGTCGCCCAAGGCGGGCGCACGGGGCTGGCGGGCGGGGCAGCGACTTCCCAAGGGCAGATCATCTGCGATCTCGGCGGGCTTGCCCAAATCGAGGAGATCGATCCGTTCGCGCGGGTGGCGATCGTGCAGGCGGGGGTGACGCTGGGGGCTGCGGGAGGCGGCGGCGGCGCATGGGCTCGACCCGGGCATCGATCTTGCGGCGCGCGGCAGCGCCACGATCGGCGGCATGGTTTCCACCAATGCCGGCGGCATCATGGCGTTTCGCAACGGCACGATGCGCCACCGCGTGCTCGGCCTTGAAGCCGTGTTGCCGGACGGGCGGGTGTTTTCCGACCTCACAAGGGTGCTCAAGACCAGCGCCGGCTATGATCTAAAACATCTCTTCATTGGCGCGGAGGGCACGCTTGGGATGGTCACGCGCGTGGCGGTGCGGCTCGACCCGGTGGCAGGCGCCAGCGCCACGGCGCTGGTCGGCGTGCCGGATGCGGCAAGCGCCCAGCGCATCGTGCGGCATTTTCTGGGCTCGACCAGCGCGCGGCTCAGCGCCGCCGAGATCCTGTGGCGCAATTTCGCCTCGCTGATGCAGCGGGGGCTGGGCTATGCGCCCGGGCAGCTGCCGCTCGATGCGCCCTGCCTACTGGTGCTGGGGCTCAGCGCGGACAGTGTCGAGGCGGCCAGAGGGGTGTTTGAGGACGGGCTGGCGGCGATCTGGGAAGAGGCCGGCATCATCGACGGGCTGGTCGCGAGCTCCGAGGCGCAAGCCGCCCAGATGTGGCGGCTGCGCGAGGAGACAGTTGAGATCGAGCGCGCGCACCCGATGGCGCCCTCCTTCGACGTGTCGGTGCCGGGCGGCGCGCTGGACGCCTATGTGGCGCGCATCGAGGCCGGGCTGAAGCGGATCGACGCCGCCTACGCGCCCTATGTCTACGGCCATCTCGCCGACGGCAATCTGCACATCTCGATCAATTGCGACGGCCCGCTTCCGCATGAGCGGCACGCGGCGATCGAGGACGTGCTTTACCAGGGCCTGCGCGAAGCCGGCGGCTCGTTCTCGGCCGAGCATGGCGTCGGGCTGGAGAAGCGCGAGGCGTATGAGCGCTACGCCGACCCAGTGAAGCGGGATTTGGCGAAGGCGATCAAGGCGCTGATCGATCCGGGTCATGTGATGAATCCGGGGAAGGTCGTGGGGTGAGATCGGTGGGCTAGCCTTGAGATGCGGGCGGGAGAGCGCCCCCTCTGGCCTGCCGGCTTTCGTCGCTCGAAAGCAATCAGGACAGAGGGGTGTGGCGGAACGCGGCGCTGCCCTCTTTTCTTGGCCCCCACGAATGTGGCCAGGGGATGCACACATCTTCTGTGACGGGCGTGACTGATCAGGCCTCGGCTCGATTGCCAGGTGGTTCCCCCAATCCGTCGCTGCTTCGCAGCGCCACCTTTCCCCTCCTCCGGAGGGAAAGGAGGGGAGCGTTGCTGGACGAGCGTTGACGGCAAAAAGCTTGGCGCCTTCCTCTACCCCGTCGATCGGGGGAGAGGTGGCTCGGCGAAGCCGAAACGGAGAGGGGGAGCGCCGACGTAAGGATGCTGAGCGAGCCCGCCGGCGCCGCAGGCCCCCTCTCCGGCCGCTTCGCGGCCACCGTTCCGGCCACGGGTCTCGCCCGTCGTTCGGACCCCCCGCCGCTGGCGGAGGCGAGGAAAAGCGTTGGCCCTACTCGCACTGGCGGCGCGGGCCGCCGTCGAAGGGTTGGTAGGTGTTGTCGCGCGGATCGTAGGAGCGGTAGCGGCTGAAGCAATAGTCGATATGGTCGGCCGAGACCGGCCGGCTGGAGGCCTGGGCGGCCTCCGCCTCCGGCGAGATCTCCTCCGGCGGGCCGCCATAGGTTGTGGCGTAGCCGTCGCCGAACGGGGCATAGCCCTGCATCTCGGCCTGGTCGTCGCTCGTCTCGTTGATCCCGTCGCCGGCCGTGGCGGCCTGCCGGTCGTTCGCGCCCTGATCGCTGGTCTGATCGCTTTGGCCGGTCGAGGCGGTGCGGTCGCCGGGATCGTAATAGGGCGAGATGCAGGGGCGCAGCTCGCCCCTGTAGGAACGGTAGCTGTTTTCGTCCGGGCGGTAGCTGCGGTAGCGCGTCGCGCACCATTGCAGATGGGCGACGGGCAATTGTTGCTGAGCCTGCTGATCGGCCGGCGTCGGCTGCTGGGCCGCGTTGGCGGCCGGCGCGGGCTGGATGGGAGCGGAAACGTCCGGCAATGGCTGCAGCTTCGGCTGTGCGGTCGCCGCCGGCGCCGCGAGCTGGGTGGCGCCAGCCGCCTTGGCTGGTTCGCCCGGGGTCGGCTCGCCGCCCGCCTTGGCGGGCGCGGCCTGCTGGGCGGGAATGCGCTCGAGATTCTGCTTCTGCGGATCGACCGGCTGCGCGTCCTTCGTCCAGAGCTCGGAAACGCCGATCGTGGGGGTTGCCTGGCGCACCGGCTTGGCGGCCAGCATCCAGGTGGCGAAGGCAAGCCCGCTGGCGAACACGGCCAAGGTCAGCACGAACCCACCGGCAATTCCCAACAAAGCCTTCACGCGGCGCTCCTTCAGTCCCCGCTCATAGAATGCGGGGCGCGAGATGGAGTTCCTTCTGCTGCGCAATGGGGGCCAAAGTCGGGCGGGCAAGCGCCGTCGCCGGACGCCGGCAAGACAGATACGGCGTCAGTCCTGGCCAACCACTTCCTTGTATTCCCGCACCTTGCCGTCCTGGCCTCTGATCAGCCAGGTGTCACCGTCGCGGCCCTCGATATGGCTCGCCGCCAGCGGCACCTTGCCGCAGCCGTCCGGCAGGTCGATGACATAGGTCGGGATGCAGATGCCGGAGAGCCGCCGGCGCAGTTCCGCCACCAGCGCCTGGCCCTCGGCGATCGTTGTGCGACGGTGCGCCATGCCGCGCGCGAGGTCGCCGTGGTGCAGGTAATAGGGTTTCACGCCGAGACGGTACATCAGCTCGCGGCAGAGCTCCTCCAGCACCTCGACCTTATCGTTGACGCCTTTCAGCAAAACGCTCTGGTTGAGCAGCACGAAACCCGCCTGCCGCATCGCGCGGCAAGCTTCCTCCGTGGCCTGTGTGATTTCCCGCGCGTGGTTGAAGTGCGTGACCACGCTCACCATCAGCCGGCCCTGCAGCGCCTCGACCAGGCCGGGCGTGATGCGCGACGGCAGCGCCACCGGCACGCGGGTGTGGATGCGCAGGAGCCTCAGATGCGGGATCGCCTCCAGGCGGGCGCGGATCTCGGCCAACGCCTTGTCGGGCAGCGACAGCGGATCACCGCCGGTCAGGATCACCTCGCGGATTTCGGGATGCCCGGCGATATAGGCCAGCGCCGGCTCCAGGGCTTCCCGCGTATAGCCGCGGCCGATCGAGGTCAGCGACTCCTTCCTGAAGCAGAAACGGCAATAGACCGCGCATTGATAGGTGGGGAACAGAAGCACGCGGTCGGCATGGCGGTGCGTCAGCCTGGGCGCCGGGCTGAAGGCATGGTCGCCGATCGGGTCGTCGAGCTCGCCCTCGGCGGCGACCAGCTCGTCGGGCGAAGGGATCACCTGGGCGCGGATCGGATCGTCCGGGTCGTTCCAGTCGATCAGGTCGAGATAGGGTTTTGGCACGCGCACCTTGTGGGCCGCGGCGGCCTCCTGCGCGGCGGCGCGCTCGGCCGGCGAGAGCGGCAGCGGGGCAAGGTCGCGCACATGGCGCACGCCGGCGCGGACATCGTCCTGCCAGGCGGCGTCGGCGGCCGGTTGTTTGAGATCGGTAGTCATGGACATCCCGGAACAGATTTGCGCGGGATATCGGATGGATGGCGCACGGCGTCAACCGCACGGTTGACGCAGAGCCAAGCACGCTAGCCGGCCGCGTCTCATTCCTTCGCGCTGGGCATAGCAATCCCTCACCCGCCAAACTTCGCTATCGCCGCCTCCGTCACCGGCGTGAAGAAGTTCACCAGATTGCCGTTGGGATCGCGAAACAGTAGCGAGCGGTTGCCCCAGGGCATTGTGGTCGGCGCCTGCACCAGCGCTTCGCCCAGACTCCCGGCAAGCCTGCGGTATTCCTCATCGACATCGGCCACGCGGAACTCGATGATGGCGGTGCGATTTGCCGCCGGGCTTGCCACGTGGTCGCCGCCGAAGAGCGCAAGCGTGCGCGTGCTGCCGATCGCCAGCGTGCCCGCTTCCGTGACCAGCTCGGCGAAGTCCTCGGTGTAGAGCGTGAGCTTCATGCCCGTGACTGTCTCGTAGAAGGCGACGAGCCGCTTGACGTCGGCGGTGATGATGCGGGTCGAAACGAAATTCATCTGGTCTTCTCCGTCGGCTGGCCGACGAAGAGATCTTCGCGGCTGGGCGCGCCCGTTCAGGAGCCCTGCCCCGGCTTGTGGACCAGGCCTGCTGCCAGCATAGTGGCAACAGGAGACTTGCCTTGCGCCGCGCCGACAGACTGTTCCAGATCATCCAGATCCTGCGGCGCTCGAGCCGGCCGATCACCGCCAGCCGGATCGCCGAGGAGCTCGAGACCTCGCGCCGGTCGGTCTATCGCGACATCGCCGACCTCATCGGACAGCGCGTGCCGATCCGAGGCGAGGCCGGCCTCGGCTATGTGCTCGACCGCGACTACGACATGCCGCCGCTGATGCTGACGCCGGACGAGCTGGAGGCGGCGGTGCTCGGCGCGCAATGGGTGGCCGACAAGGGCGACCCCGTGCTGGCGGGCGCGGCGCGCGACCTGATCGCCAAGATCGCCACCGTCGTGCCCGAGCGGCTGCGCCCCTTCGTCAGCAATCCAACCGTCGGCGCGCCGCTCAGCCGCGCGAGCCTGCCGGACGGGCTGGATATCGCCAAGGCGCGGGCTTCGATCCGCAAGGGCCACAAGATCCGGATCCGCTACCGCAACGAACAGGGCGACGAGAGCGAGCGCGTGATCTGGCCGACCATGATCGGCTACGCCGAGACGGTGCGGCTGCTCGCCGCCTGGTGCGAGCTGCGCCAGAATTTCCGCCATTTCCGCACCGACCGCGTCAGCGCGGCGGAGTTCCTCGACGAGCGCATCGGCTGCCGGCCGGGAGAGCTGCGCAACCGCTGGAAGCGGCATATGGAGGCGCAGGGGCTGCGCTTGCCTTAGCTCGCGGCGTAGGCGGCCATAGAGGGTTTGCATTCCTTCGCGCCCCCTCTGTCCTGCCGGACATCTCCCCCACTTGGGGGAGATCGGATGTCGCGCCGGGTTTCGCCAATCGCCGATGTAGTAAGGGAGGGCCGGCGCTGAAGCTGCCAATCTCCCCCCTTGTGGGGAGATGTTCGGCAGGACAGAGGGGGCGCCGTGGAGCGCGACCTCACTCGCTTGCCAAGGTCCATCGACTTTCGCCGCAATCGACCAGCGCCCTCTTTTCGGGCAATCTCCCTTGGCGGCGATCATGGGAGATGACCGCCGCCAAGGGAGGATTGCCATGACCGACACGCCGGCGGCGCTGCCGCGCTATGAGGATGCCGTCGAGCGCTTCCGCATCGAGGACGAGATCGCCAGGCTTCACGGCGATCCGGCGACCGGCATCAACGCCTATGTCGAATGCTGCGGCCGCTATACAGGCGAGAACCGGCTGGCGCTGCGCGCGATCTCGGCCGGCGGCGAATTGCGCGAATATTCCTTCGAAGACCTCGCCGACATGTCGGGCCGTGTCGGCACCCTGCTCAAAAGTCTCGGCGTCGGCCCCGGCGATGTCGTGGCCGGCATGCTGCCACGCATTCCCGAGCTTGTAGCGCTGATCCTCGGCACATGGCGGATCGGCGCCGTCTATCAGCCGCTGTTCACCGCCTTCGGACCGAAGGCGATCGAGCATCGCTTGAGCTACAGCAAGGCGAAGCTGGTGGTGACCAACCCCGCCAACCGCGGCAAGCTCGATGAGGTGGAAAACCGCCCGCGCATCGCGACCATTCTCGCCCCCGGCGAGACGCTGCCCGCAGGCGACATCGATTTCCGCGCGGCGCTCGCCGCCGCCTCCCCCGACTGCGAGCCGGTGATGCGCAAGGGCTCGGACCTGTTCATGATGATGTCGACCTCCGGCACCACCGGGCACCCGAAAGGCGTGCCGGTGCCGCTCAGCGCGCTTCTTGCCTTCGGCGCCTATATGCGCGACGCGATCGGGCTTCGCCCCGACGACGTCTTCTGGAACATCGCCGATCCCGGCTGGGCCTACGGGCTCTACTACGCCATCACCGGGCCCTTGCTGCTCGGCATCGCCACCACCTTCTACGAAGGCGCCTTCAACGCCAAATCGACCTACGACATCATCGAGCGGCTGGGCGTCACGAGCCTTGCCGGCTCGCCGACGGCCTACCGCCTGCTGATGGCGGAAGGGCCCGAGGCCGCGGCCCGCGTCAAAGGAAAGCTGCGCGTGGCGAGCAGCGCCGGCGAGCCGCTCAACCCGGAAGTGATCCGCTGGTTCGACGCCCATCTCGCCGCGCCGATCCACGACCATTACGGCCAGACCGAGAACGGCATGATGGTCAACAACCATCACGGGCTCAGGCATCCGGTACGCGCGGGCTCGGCCGGTTTCGCCATGCCGGGCTATCGCATGGTGGTGCTGGACGATGAAGGCAACGAGCTCGGCCCCAACCAGCCGGGCGTGCTTGCCGTCGACATCGCCAACTCGCCGCTGCGCTGGTTCGACGGCTACCACCAGGCGGAAACGCCGGCGATCGCTGGCGGCTATTATCGCACCGGCGACACGGTGGAGTACGAGCCGGACGGCTCGGTCTCCTTTATCGGCCGGGCCGACGACGTCATCACCTCTTCCGGCTACCGCATCGGGCCTTTCGATGTCGAAAGCGCGCTGATCGAGCACCCGGCGGTCAACGAGGCGGCGGTGGTCGGCGTGCCCGATCCGCAGCGCACCGAAATCGTCAAGGCCTTCGTGGTGCTGGCGCCCGCTTACAAAGGCAGCGAGGCGCTGGCCGAGGAACTCGCCCAGCATGTGAAGAAGCAGCTCTCGGCACACTCCTATCCGCGCGAGGTCGAGTTCGTGAGCGAGCTGCCGAAGACGCCGAGCGGCAAAATCCAGCGGTTCCTGTTGCGCAAGGCGGAAGTCGACAAGCGCAAGGACAGTTGAGCCAGGTGCAGCACGGGAACTGCTGATCTCCCCCCTTGTGGGGGAGATGTCCGGCAGGACAGAGGGGGCGCTGTCCCGCCGACGGATCGGTACTTGGATCGGCCCGTCCCAGCGCTTCGTCATCCTCGGGCTTGACCCGAGGATCCATGCCGTGACCTTCTCCGGAGGACGCAGCGGAGCAGAATTCTGAACCGTTGCAACACCTTAGCGTTACGGCATGGATCCTAGGGTCTGCGCTGCGTCGCTTCGCTCCTTGCTTCGCCCTAGGATGACGACCTCAATGGTTTGCGTTCCTTCGCGCCCCCCTCTGCCCTGCCGGGCATCTCCCCCCTTGTGGGGGAGATTGGCAGCTTCAGCGGCAGCGCCTAAGTCTTTTTTTAGCCCAATCTTGCCTGCAAGACATGCATACGGTTTTCGGCGAAACGGGGCACATCATGCGGCTGGTCTTGACACTTCTCCTCGCGCTGGCGGGCAGCGCGGCGCTCGCCGCCTCGCCGGAAGACGATTATATCGCGGCGCGCGACAAGGCGATTGCCGACATCACCGCGCAGGTAAGCGCCAACACGGCCATCGAAACCATCGACGCGCAGAACGAGAAGGCGCTGGCCGACCTGAAGCAGCGTCTCGCCGCCATTCTCGGCCCGCTTTCGGTCAAGGGTTTTCCGGCGACCGGCACCAACAACATCGAAAGCCTCAACGCCTCCGATATCGGCTATGGCATGCTCGACGGGCTGCGCTATGCCCAGAGCGACGACGGCCCGAGCATCGTCGTCTCGACGCGCGGGCTGACCGAGCGCTGGCTCAAGTCCAAATCGACCGAGGCGGAAGCGGATTTCAAGCTGCCCACCGATATCGGGGCGGCGCTGAAGCTCGACAGCTTCTACACCCAGGCCATCGGCAGCGACGCCGCCTTCTCCGGCACGCTCGACTTTCCGCTGAAGAAGCCCGACGGCGCCGACATGGTGGTGGCCCGGCTCGGCGGCTGGACGCAGGATGTCGGGCCGATCTACGAGCAGCATGTCGTGGTGGCGGTGGTCAAAGGTGACCGAGCGCTGATCGCCGAGGCGCCCGCCTCCCCCGCCGTGCCGAAGATCGCGGCCTGCGATTCGATCTGGGCAGCCGCCGACGCCGCCGCGCAGAAAGCCCAGCAGGGCAACGAGGGCTCGGACCAGGACGACTCGCAGGCTTCCGATCCCGCCAACGCCGCCTGGGAAAAGGGCGATGCCGACTACCGCGCCTGCATGGCTGAGCGTCTGCCCGGCGATCCGTCCTTCCCGGCGCTGCTCAAGCAAGCTCAGGACCTTGCCGACGGCATGACGGGCAAGTAGCCCGCCACAGCAGTTCCAGGCGCGGCGGTTTTCTCAGCCCGCGTTGGCTCGCAAGTTCCGCCGCGGAACACGCCGCGCGGCCGGGCGCGCTGCTTCCGCGATGATCCCGTTGGCCTGAGGCGCGGCATCCTTGCGCGACCTTGCGTCGGTCACCCGATGCAGCCGCTCGTAAGGCAGCAATTCCCGGATGCGCGCATTGAGCGCTTCGACCTCGGCGTGCAGATCCTCGCATTCCTGCTTCTGGATATCGAGCTGGATCTGCTCGGACGCCTGCTGCAACGAAAGCTGTGAGAGATTGGTGCTGACCTCCGACAAATTCTTCTTGTCGGCTTCGCTCTCTTCCCTGAGAACGGCGAGCCTTTCCTCGGCGATCTGGCGTTCGGTGACGGCATCGTTCAACTGCCCCTTGAGCCTGGTGATTTCGGCCGAGGCTTCGCCATTGTCGGTCGAGACCTTGTCCAGGCGCGACTGCAGTTCCTGCATTTCGGCGCGCAAACCACGCATCTCGGCCTGGCTGCGCGCCAATTCGGCGGCGCTGTCGCTTTCGGCGATCCGCGCCGCCTCGGCTGTTTCGGCGAGCCTGGCCTGGGTTGCCTCCAGCGCCTTCTGCAGCCGGGTTTCTTCCTTTTCGTGATTGCCGATCTGAGCCATCAGCTCGGCAATATGGGCGGTTTCGCTGGCGTGGGTTGCCGCGAACTCGTCGAACTTGTGGCGGGCCTCAGCCTCGCGTCTTTGCGCTTGCTCCAGGTCGACCGTGAGGCCGACCTGCTTCTCGCGCAGCAGCTTGTTCTCGGCGCCGCGCCTGTCGACTTCGACGGTCTTAGCGGTCAAGGCTTTGACGATCTCACCGAACTCCGTCTCGCGCCTGGCGTTCTCATTGCTCATCTCCACCAGTTCCAGGCGCACGGCCGCCAGCGCCGAGCGCAACTGCTCGCGGTCCTGGACGAGGCTCGCCTCGCGCTGTTGCCAGGCCTCGGCCGCGCCGTCGCGCTCGCGCTGCTTGCGGGCGGCGTCAAGCAATTGTTCCGAAAGCGTTTTGTGTTCGGCGGTAAGAGCGAGATTTGCCAGCTCCAGCTCGTTGGAGCGCAACACGTCGCGATGGAAGACGTTGAGGACCTCGCGCGTCATGTGATGCGCGGTGGCGATCTCCGCCAGCTTCGCCTCGATCTCCTGCAGATGGCCCTGCCCATCGCGGAAAAGCCCGGCGACGGCCTCCAGCGCGGCGAGCCGCGTCTGGGTATGGGGCGTCAACCGCGATGGCGCTGCCTCGGGCTGCTGTTCTTCGGGCGGCGGATTCTCGTCGCTTGCCACGAGTTCCTGACCGGCAGCGGCATCGTCTCCCGACGGCGGTTGTTCATCATCCTTCAGAACGTCCTCGAATGCTTCCGCCAGATCCGATTGGAGTTCCTGAAATTCCTTATCGACGTCCTCGGCCCGCTTGATCAGAGACTTGAAATTCATCACCACACATCCCTTACTCACGCCCCACGCGTACTTAATGAATTGCTAATCTAGCCCTTTACCTTCCTTTCGGGAAGCCTATGCAACCGAAACCGAAATTAAGGTTATCGCCGGTCGCAACTTATGCGGAACCGCTGCCAGGTGATCCGTCTGCCGGGCATAACATATGTTAACTTCATCTCTCGATGGATGCTGAAATTCGCCGCTGTAAAAGGGAGAAGGCACCGAGCTGCTTGGCATCATTCATCGAGCCGCTTGGCATCATTCATATGGCGGATACGAAGACTTTGCGACGGAACAGAGAAGCTCGGTTGGTGTGGATCTTCTCTATGCGGGCGCCCCCGATCGACCGCCCAAGACCAGCGTTGCGCGAGCGTCCGACTGCTGCAAGCGGATTTCCGCGCTGACCGCGTTCACCATTGTCTTCCGCCCTCACGCGCTCAGCCGGTAGACCAGCTGCCGGTGGTCGTCATCGGCAGGGCCGCTGGGCGGCGGGACGGTTGCGTCGAGCCGGCGCAGCGCATCCATGATGTCGTCGAAAGAGACCGGCCGCTCGGCGCCCGGCGGCTGGCGCAGCGCCGGCATCGATTCCACGGCGCAGGCGTCGGACGCCCAGGACGAAAGGATCGCCCGCTTTTCCCATATGTCGAGCGAGCCGTCCTCCAGCACATCCCGCGGGTGCTGAAAATGGCTGGCCGGCGACAGCAGCCGGTCGAGCGAAAGGTCTGATATTTCGGGAGCAAGGGAAGGAATGATCGGCGAGAGCGTCTGTCGGTCCATTTCTGTCCTCCGTCTCCAAAAACTCCTTGGTTCGGGTTCCAAATTTCTCAGCGGTCCGGCGCTGCCGGGCGCCGATAATCTTGTTCAGCTCAATCGCGAATTCAAGCCTTTCCTTTGTCGGAGCGACCCAATTTACCGCATGTTTTCAGCACGCTAGCACTCGACGATCGAGAGTGCCAAAATTTTTTTGGCACCCCCTTGAAAGTAGAAGAAGGCAAAATTAGCTCGACATGCGCGCGACGCCGAAAGGGTCGCGAGCCCCGCTCCGGTCCTCCCGGTCCGGAGCGGAGGGACCTCTCGCAATCCGTTTGTCCTGAAGGAGAACGATATGACGTTCCGTCCACTGCATGACCGCGTGCTCGTCCGCCGCATCGAGGCCGAAGAGAAGACGGCCGGCGGCATCATCATCCCCGACACCGCCAAGGAAAAGCCGCAGGAAGGCGAAGTCATCGCCGTCGGCCCGGGCGCCCGCGACGAGAGCGGCAAGCTCGTGGCCCTCGACGTGAAGGTCGGCGACCGCATCCTGTTCGGCAAGTGGTCGGGCACCGAGATCAAGCTCAACGGCGAGGATCTGCTCATCATGAAGGAAAGCGACGTGATGGGCGTGATCGAGCAGGCCGCGACGCTGAAGAAAGCCGCCTGACCGGGGCTTCGACCGAACCGCAACCCAGTCAATGAAAGCTGCCTAGACAAGGAGTGATCCAATGGCCGCCAAGGAAGTCAAATTCCATTCCGACGCCCGTGAGCGCATGCTGCGCGGTGTCAACATCCTCGCCGACGCGGTGAAGGTGACGCTTGGTCCCAAGGGCCGCAACGTCGTCATCGACAAGTCGTTCGGCGCCCCGCGCATCACCAAGGACGGCGTCACCGTCGCCAAGGAGATCGAGCTTGAGGACAAGTTCGAGAATATGGGCGCCCAGATGGTCCGCGAAGTCGCCTCGAAGACCAACGACCTCGCCGGCGACGGCACCACGACTGCCACCGTGCTTGCCCAAGCGATCGTTCGCGAAGGCGCCAAGGCGGTCGCCTCGGGCATGAACCCGATGGATCTAAAACGCGGCATCGACAAATCGGTGGATGCGGTGGTCGCCGAACTCAAGACCAATGCGCGCAAGATCACCAGAAACGACGAGATCGCCCAGGTCGGCACCATCTCGGCCAATGGCGATGCCGAGATCGGACGTTTCCTGGCCGAGGCTATGGAAAAGGTCGGCAACGAAGGCGTCATCACCGTCGAGGAAGCCAAGACCGCCGAGACCGAGCTGGAAGTCGTCGAAGGCATGCAGTTCGACCGCGGTTATCTCTCGCCCTACTTCATCACCAACCAGGACAAGATGCGCGTCGAGCTCGACGAGCCCTATGTGCTGATCCATGAGAAGAAGCTCGGCAACCTCCAGGCGCTGCTTCCCGTGCTCGAGGCCGTCGTCCAGTCGGGCAAGCCGCTGCTGATCATCGCCGAGGATGTCGAGGGCGAGGCTCTGGCCACGCTGGTGGTCAACAAGCTGCGCGGCGGGCTGAAGGTCGCCGCCGTCAAGGCTCCGGGCTTCGGCGACCGCCGCAAGGCCATGCTGGAGGACATCGCCATCCTGACAGGCGGCACGGCCATCAGCGAGGATCTCGGCATCAAGCTGGAGAACGTCACGCTGGAGATGCTCGGCCGCGCCAAGAAGGTCGCGATCGAGAAGGAGAACACCACCATCGTCGACGGCGCCGGCAAGAAGGAGGAGATCCAGGGCCGCGTCACGCAGATCAAGGCCCAGATCGAGGAGACCACCTCCGACTATGATCGCGAGAAGCTGCAGGAGCGGCTGGCCAAGCTCGCCGGCGGCGTCGCGGTGATCCGCGTCGGCGGCGCGACGGAAGTCGAGGTCAAGGAGAAGAAGGACCGTGTCGACGACGCGCTGCACGCCACCCGCGCCGCGGTCGAGGAAGGCATCCTGCCCGGCGGCGGCGTTGCCCTGCTGAGGGCGGCCAAGGCGCTCGACGCGGTCGCTGTCGACAATCCCGATCAGAGATACGGCGTCGACATCGTGCGGCGCGCGATCGAGGCTCCGGCGCGCCAGATCGCCGAGAATGCCGGATCGGAAGGCTCGATCATCGTCGGCAAGCTGCGCGAGAAGACGGACTTCGCCTACGGCTGGAACGCCCAGACCGGCCAGTATGGCGACCTCTACAAGCAGGGCGTGATCGACCCCGCCAAGGTGGTGCGCACCGCGCTGCAGGATGCGGCCTCGGTCGCCGGTCTGCTCGTCACCACTGAGGCGATGGTGGCCGAAAAGCCGAAGAAGGAAGCCGCCCCGGCCGTGCCGGCCGGCGCCGGCATGGACTTCTGAGACGCTGACGAGAGCCCGCTCCCGGCTACGGGAGCGGGCGTTCCGCCAAAACTTGGGAGGGCGTTATGAACATGATGAGCGCAGATGGCTCGATTCCCGCGCCGACGCATTCGGCAAGCGAATTCCTCGCCTATGAAGCCGAATGCCGGAGCGCGCTGAAACCGCTGCTGGCAGGACTGCTCGACGCGGCCGAAGCCACCGGGTGGAACCGGCGGACGGTCGCCTCGACGCTGATGTTCCTTGCCGCGCAGCAGGTGTCGTCCACCGAAACATCGGCGCGAAGCTGAGCGAAATCGGCCCCCGCCACAGCGGGGGCCGTCCAACTATGTCGCGATGGGATTTGGGCGAAGGGAATTGCGATTGCCATGATTGCAGGACGCTTGCGGGAATGCCTGAGAAGCTTGCGATGGGACGCCGGCGACCTTGCGCAGGAGCTTGGCTGTTCCCGGACCGATGCGACGCGCTGGATCGAGGGGCGCGCGCCGGTGCCGCTGGCCGTTGCCGCCTGGATCGAAGTCTTGACCAAGGCGCACAGCGCGCTGCCGGCGCCGCGCCTGAACCAGCAGATTTCAGCGACGCACACCACGCCGGCGGGCGCGCTCAATGTGCAGGCCCTCCCCGGCATAGGCCAGCCGCGGTCGCATGGCATCGTCCTGCAACCACCCTACCCGCGCAGGCATACGTTCGCCGGCGGGCTTCGCCCGGGTACTGTGGGCATCCATCCGAAAGAAGGGCCAGACCATGAACCACGACCGCTTTGAAGAGCCTGTCACGGTGCTTGTCGGCATGGGCTTGCCGGTGCGGCTGGAGAGCGTGGCGGAAGCCTATGCCCTGCTGCAGGATTGGCCGGCCGCGAGCAGGAGCAGCGCGCATGCGATCGCGCTCAATGCCTGCAAAGCCGGCATTGCCGGCGAAATCGACGCGGAGACGGTGCGAGCGACCCTTGTTGCCTTCGCCCGCCGCAACGATATTCTGGCGCCCGACATGGTCTCGCTGGCGCCCGCGGCACTGGCAGGGCGCGCATCCACAAGCAGCAATGGCACAAGAAACAATGGCTGAAGATTTTAACCCGGGCGCGTGTTGGCGCGGCGGACAAAACGACCAACCCAGGAACTCTGAATGACGACGGACACAAAGACGGCGGAAACCAGGACATTCGAGGCGGACGTCTCGCGGCTGCTGCACATGATGGTGCATTCGGTCTATTCGGACAGGGATGTTTTCCTGCGCGAGCTGATCTCAAACGCGGCGGACGCCTGCGAGAAGCTGCGCTTCGAGGCGGTCAGCCGTCCCGAGCTTCTGGGCGACGATCCGAAGCCGCGCATCATGATTGCCGCCGATCCGGACAACAAAGAGCTTGTCGTCGAGGATAACGGCATCGGCATGAGCCGCGAGGAGATGGCGGAGGCGCTGGGCACCATCGCGCGCTCCGGCACGCGCGCTTTCATGGAGCGCGTCGAGGCCGGCAAGGCGACGGAGGACACGCAGCTCATCGGGCAGTTCGGCGTCGGCTTCTACTCGGCCTTCATGGTCGCCGACCGGGTCGACGTGATCAGCCGCCTGGCCGGCAGCGACGAGGCCTTCCGCTGGTCGTCCGACGGCAAGGGCACTTATGAAATCGCGCCGGTGCCGCTTGAGGCGGCGCCCAAGCGCGGTACCCGCGTGGTGCTGCATCTGATGGAGGACGCCACCTCCTACGCCACGCCATACCGGCTCGAAGGGCTGGCGAAGTCGCAGTCGGGCCATGTGCCGGTGCCGATCACGCTTGTCGAGAAGCCCGGCGCCGAGCCGCGCGACATCGCCGACGGCACGGCGCTCTGGGTGCGGCAGAAGAGCGAGATCAAGCCGGAGGAATATACCGACTTCTACCGCAGCGTCGCCGGGCAATATGACGAGCCGGCCTCGACCATCCATTTCCGCGCCGAGGGCCGGCAGGAATACAGCGTGCTCGCCTTCGTGCCCGGATCGCGGCCGTTCGACCTGTTCGACCAAGATCGCAAAGGCCGCATGAAGCTCTATGTGCGGCGCGTCTTCATCACCGACGATGCCGATCTCCTGCCGCGCTATTTGCGCTTTGTGCGCGGCCTGGTCGATTCCGCCGACCTGCCGCTCAACGTCTCGCGCGAGATGATCCAGGAAAGCCCGCTGCTCGCCGCGATCCGCAAGGGCGTGACCAACCGCGTTCTCGGCGATCTTGCCAAGACGACCGAAAACGACGCCGAAACCTATGCCAAGATCTGGGAGAATTTCGGCGTCGTCCTCAAGGAAGGTCTCTATGAGGATTACGAGCGGCGCGAACAGCTGCTGAAGCTTGCCCGCTTCCGTTCGACCGCTTCGGGCGAAGGCTGGCGCAGCCTTGCCGACTACGTCGCCGCGATGAAGGAAGGCCAGAAGGCGATCTTCTTCATGGCGGGCGACGACCGCGCCCGGCTGGAGGCCTCGCCGCAGCTCGAAGGGTTTCGCGCGCGCGGTATCGAGGTGCTGCTCTTGACCGACCCGGTCGACAGTTTCTGGGTGACGATGACGCCGGAATTCGACGGCAAGCCGTTCAAGTCGGTGACGCAGGGCGCGGCCGAGCTTGCGGATATCCCGCTGCCCGACGACGCGGCCAAGCCTGATGCCGAGACGTCGTCGGATATCGCGGCGTTCCTCGCCTTCGTGAAGACGACGCTCGGCGACGAGGTGTCGGACGTGAAGGCCTCCGACCGGCTGACCGAAAGCGCCGTCTGCCTGGTCGCGCCCGAGCATGGCCCGGACCGCCAGTTCGAGCGCCTGCTCAACGCCGCCGGCCGGCTCGACAAGGCCGCCAAGCCGATCCTCGAGATCAACCCGCGCCATGAGCGCGTGGCGGCGCTGGCAAAGCTCGGCGACGGCGACAAGGCGTTCAAGGAGGACGCCGCGCATCTGCTCTATGACGAAGCGCGCGTGCTCGACGGCGACAAGCCAGCCGACGCCAAAGCCTTCTCGGCGCGTCTGGCGCGGCTGATCGACCGCGGCTTGGCGAAGGGGTAAGCGCCGGCGGCGCGCTTGAATGGCTTGCCAGCGTCCAGCGCTAATTGGATGCTGGCAGCTTGCCTGGTTCAGCGGCTTTGTGACCAAGCTGTTCGGCTGAGGCGCATTAGGTGGGAATCCGCGCATGACCATAGAGGGTTTCTGCGATCCGCGTTTTGCCGGCGTGCGCGACGCGTTCGCCTGGTGTTTCTCCCAAGGCCTCGAACATGGCGGCGGCGTCTCAGTCGTGGCCGACGGCAAGACCGTCGTCGACCTTTGGGGCGGTCATGCCGATGCCGCGCGCACCCGGCCATGGCGGCGTGACACGCTGGTCAATGTCTGGTCTTGCACCAAGGGCGTCGTGGCGCTGGCGATCGCCATGCTGGTGGAGCGCGGCAAGCTGGACTATGCCGCGCCGGTCGCGCGCTATTGGCCGGAATTCGCGGCCGGCGGCAAGGAGCGCATCACACTCGATCAGGTCATGTCGCACCAGTCCGGGCTGAACGGCCTTGCCGTGCCGATGGACGAGGCAGGCCTGCTCGCCTGGACGCCCTATGCCGATGCGCTTGCCGCCATGGCGCCGCTGTGGGAGCCCGGCAGCCGTTGCGTCTATCATGCGCTCAGCTACGGCCATCTTGCCGGCGAGGTGCTGCGGCGCGTCGACGGGCGCAGCGTCGGCCGCTTCATCGCGGAAGAAATCGCCGGCCCGCTTGGGGCCGATTTCCATGTCGGCCTGCCGCAAACGGACGATTTCCGAGCCGCCGAGATGATCGAGGGCCCGAAGGCTTCGGAGTGGGTCGACATCGTGCGCGCCTCGCCCTTTCCCCATGCATGCGACAACCCGGCGCCCCGCGCCCTGGCGCCCAACGACCGCGCCTGGCGCGCCGCAGAGGTGCCCGGTGGCAACGGCCAGTCCACCGCCCATGCGCTGGCGCGCATCTACGGAATGATGGCGGCAGGCGGGACGTTTGAAGGCAAGCGCCTGATCGGCCGCGCGGCGATCGAGGAGGCCGGGAGGCCGCGCTTTCGCGGCATGGACGACAGCTTCGCGCTGCCGGCCGCCTTCGCCGCCGGCTATCAGATCGAGGATCCCGTCTATGCCGGTCGCGCATCGCCGCAAAGCTTCGGCCATACCGGCTGGGGCGGCGCCATCGGCTTTGCCGATCCCGGCGCCGGTGTCGGGTTCGGCTACGTCACCAACCGCATGCTGGGGTTCGACGATGTCGACCCGCGCCGCAAGGCGCTGATCGACGCCGTCTACGACGCGCTCTGAAAAAGATCCCTAGCTTCTCAGCCCCGGTGCCTCCTGCCCCGTGCGCGCGACATATTCGGTGTAGCCGCCGCCATAGGTGTGGATGCCGTCGGGCGTGAGCTCCAGCACGCGGTTCGACAGCGCCGCCAGGAAATGGCGGTCGTGCGAGACGAAGAGCATCGTGCCTTCATACTGCGACAGCGCCTCGATCAGCATCTGCTTGGTCGTGATGTCGAGGTGGTTGGTCGGCTCGTCGAGCACCAGGAGGTTGGGCGGGTCGAACAGCATCAGCGCCATCACCAGGCGGGCCTTCTCGCCGCCCGACAGCACGCGGCACTTCTTCTCGATCTCGTCGCCGGAAAAGCCGAAGCAGCCGGCAAGCGCGCGCAGCGGCGCCTGGCCGGCCTGCGGGAAATTATCCTCCAGCGTCTGGAAGACGGTGCGCTCGCCGTCGAGCAGTTCCATGGCGTGCTGGGCGAAATAGCCCATCTTGACGCTCGGACCGCGCGCGACGGAGCCCTCGTCGGGCTCGGAGGCGCCGGCCACAAGCTTGAGCAGCGTCGACTTGCCGGCGCCGTTGACGCCCATCACGCACCAGCGCTCGCGGCGGCGGATCTGGAAGTCGAGGCCCGAATAGATCGAGCGGCTGCCATAGGATTTGTGGATGCCTTTCAGCGTCGCCACGTCCTCGCCGCAGCGCGGCGCCGGCTGGAACTCGAAGGCCACCGTCTGGCGGCGCTTGGGCGGCTCGACGCGGTCTATCTTGTCGAGCTTCTTCACCCGGCTCTGCACCTGCGCGGCGTGCGAGGCGCGCGCCTTGAAGCGCTCGATGAAGGCGATCTCCTTGGCCAGCATCGCCTGCTGGCGCTCGAACTGCGCCTGCAACTGCTTGTCGGCGAGAGCCCGCTGCTCCTGGTAGAATTCGTAATTGCCGGAATAGGACGTGAGCGCGCCGGCATCGATCTCGATGATCTTGTTGACGATGCGGTTCATGAACTCGCGGTCGTGCGAGGTCATCAAAAGCGCGCCGTCATAGTCCTTCAGGAATTTCTCCAGCCAGATCAGGCTTTCGAGGTCGAGATGGTTCGATGGCTCGTCGAGCAGCATGACGTCGGGTCGCATCAACAGGATGCGTGCCAGCGCGACGCGCATCTTCCAGCCGCCTGAGAGCTTTGAGACGTCGCCGTCCATCATCTCCTGGCTGAAGCCGAGCCCGTCCAGCACCTCGCGGGCGCGGCCGTCCAGCGCATAGCCGTCGAGCTCCTCGAAACGGTGCTGCAATTCGCCGTAGCGCTCGATGATTGCGTCCATCTCGTCGGCGCGCTCGGGATCGCCCATGGCGTGCTCGAGCTCGCGCATCTCAGCCGCCACCGCGCTCACCGGCCCCGCGCCTTCCATGACCTCGGCTACGGCGCTCATACCGCCCATGTCGCCGACATCCTGGCTGAAATAGCCTATGGTGACGCCGCGATCGACCGAGACCTGGCCCTCGTCCGGCTGTTCCTCACCGATGATCATGCGGAACAAGGTCGTCTTGCCGGCGCCGTTCGGGCCGACCAGCCCGACCTTCTCGCCCTTCTGCAAGGCGGCCGAAGCTTCGATGAAGACGATCTGTCGGCCGTTCTGCTTGCCGATATTTTCGAGACGGATCATGGGGCGGTCCGGGAAACTGCGCTGATGTGGCGGGATTTGGCCCGGCGTGTACGCGAATGAGGGTGCGAGGGGAAGAGGCAGAAGCGCCGCAGGATGAAGGTTCCTCGCCCCCACGAAGTGGGGGAGAGGTGGCTCGGCGAAGCCGAGACGGAGAGGGGGAGCGCCCTACGAAGACCCCCTCTCCGTCCGCTTCGCGGACACCTCTCCCCCGCCTCGGCGGGGGCGAGGAACGGCGCTGCGCCCTACTTCGCGTCGTGGAAGATAATGCCCACCGTATGCCGCCGCCCCGACCGCAACCGACTCACGCCGTGGCGCAGATTCACCCGATAAAACCCCCTCGTACCCTGCACCGGCCGGTTGTGCGCGGCGAAAATCACCGCGTCGCCGCGCTTCAGCGGCACCACCTCGGCGCGGCTTTGCATGCGCGGGCGCTGTTCGGTGAGCACGAATTCGCCGCCGGTGAAATCCTCGCCGGGCTCGGACAACAGGATCGCCACCTGCAGCGGAAAGGCGAGCGCGCCGTAAAGGTCCTGGTGCAGGCAGTTGAAGTCGCCGGGGCCGTATTGCAGGAGAAGCGGCGTCGGTCTGGTCTGGCCTTCATCGTGGCAGCGCTTTAGGAAAGCGGCGTGGTCGGCCGGATAGCGAAGCGCCACGCCCATCTTCTCGTTCCAATCGTTGGCGACCGCGGCTAGGCGCGGATAGAGCGCAGTGCGCAGGCCTTCGATCAGGTCCGGCAGCGGGTATTTGAAGTAGCCATATTCGCCTTTGCCGAAGCCGTGACGAGCCATGATCACATGGCTGCGGAAATGCTCCTCATGCGGGTAGAGGCTGGCGATTTCGGCGCATTCTTCGGCCGTCAGCAGGCCGGGCATGACGGCGCAGCCATGCGCATTGAGGTCGGAGACGACGCCGCGCCAATCCTGCGCGGCGACGCGGGATTCGGCGGAGCGGCTGGCGCGCTTGGTGCTCAGGGAATGGATGGTCATGGGTCGGCTCCTTCGATGCGAACCAAAGTGGGGCGAAGCCAATGTAAGGGCCACCCGATTCCTGCGGAGTGAATGAGATCGTTGGAGAAGCCGGCGGGACAGCGCCCCCCTCTGTCCTGCCGGACATCTCCCCCACTTGGGGGGAGATTGGCAGCTGAGGCGGCGGCGCTCCTTCTTGCGACGCCGGTGATTGGCGAAAGCGGCGATGACAGCTGATCTCCCCCCTTGTGAGGGCTTTGCACGGAACTGAGTTGGTGATTCCGTATGTCCGGCATGAAGGGGAGATGATTCGGATGGTCGATCGCGTGCTTGGACAACTGAGCCTTGCGGATGGGCTGGTGTGGTCGGATGTGACGGAGCTTGACCAGATCTCGCGAGTGATCGACTGGGTGCCGATCAAGGCGCTTCTTGGTCAGCGCAGCGGACCAGGACGGGGCAATATTAGCTATCCGGCCGAGGCCTTGCTGCGCTGTCTGCTGCTTGGCGTGTGGAACAATCTCAGCGATCCTTCGCTGGAGGCACAACTGCGCGACCGGCTGTCGTTCCGCCGCTTTGCCGGTTTCAGCCTGTCGGACCCCACGCCGGACCATTCGACGTTGTGGCGTTTCCGCGAGGAGCTGAAGTGCGATGGGCTGATCGACCGGGTGTTTTATGAGATCACGCGGCAGCTTGAGCAGAAGGGGCTGATCGTCAAGCGCGGCACGTTGATTGATGCCTCCTTCATGCAGGCCGCCGCGCGCCCGCCGGCGAAGCCGAAGAAGGGTGAGGAGGCGACGGCGCGGCCATCGGCTGATGGCGAGGCACGTTGGGGACGCAAGGGCACCAAGACCGTGTTCGGCTATAAGGTGCACAACGGCGTCGACGATGCTCATACGCTGATCCGGCGCATGGACTTCACGGATGCATCGGTCACCGATACCGAGCCGGCCGACGGCCTGATCATCGGGGACGAGAAGGCGGCCTATGGCGACCAAGCCTACTACACCCATGCCCGCCATGCCCGGCTGAAGCAGGCCGGCATCAAGGACCGGCTGATGCACAGAGCCAACAAGCACCATCCGCTGACGCCGCGTCAGAAGCAGCGCAACCGGCTGATCTCGAAGGTGCGGGCGGCAGTGGAGCGGCCGTTTGCAGTGTTCAAACAGCGCTACGGCATGCGGCGACTGCGCTTCTTCAACCTTGCCACCAACAGGACGCAGTGCATGCTTGCCGGCTGCGGCTACAATCTGCAGCGAGCGGCCGCAGTCCTTTTCCCGAAGAGGAAGCCGGCATGAGGCGCAGTCCGCCCAAAATCCACTGCCAAGGCGGCCTGAGGCCCCAAGAGCGAGGCAAAATAACCCGCCAAAGCGGCCAGAGCGCCTTTCAAAAAACGCCCATCCGCCTCGTGCGCTAAATATCGACTCCCATGCAAAACCCTCCTTGTGGGGAGATGTCCGGCAGGACAGAGGGGGGCGCGAAGGAACTCGACCTAGGCTTTCCTCCGATACCCATCCAGCTCCGGGTCGAGATCCACCTTCACCGCATTGGTGAACACGCAGGTCGCCACCATGATGCCGGCGAAGGCGGTGAGATTGACCAGCAGCGTTTCGTCGTAGCGGGCCTTGAGCGCGGCCCAGGTCTCGTCCGGAACGGCGTTCGTATCGGCGGCAACCGCCTTGCCGAAGTCGATCAAAAGCGTCTCATCCACGGTCGGCTCGATCGCCTCTGGATCGAGGCCGCTATCGATCAGCGCGCGGCGGAAGAAGGTGACCGGGACCTCGGCGCGCATCGTCTCGGCAATCGCCTTCGAGAACAGCCAGATGGCGCGGTCGTCGAGCGCGGGCTTCAGCAGGTCTCGCAGCGTGAACCATTCGGCGTAGATGCGATGCGCGGCGGGCGAATGCAGCAGGATGCGCTTCATGTTGGTCATGCGGCCGCGCAGCTTGAGCTCGCGGTCATGCTCGGCGCGGATGTCGTCGGAGGCGGTGGCGTAGTCGATTGCGGAGATATGCGCCATCGCGATCATCCCAGCGTCGCATGAAGCGCCGGCGCGCCGCGCAGCGTGTTGGAGACGGTGCAGATGTCTTCCGCATCCGCCAGGATGCGCTTTTTGGTGGCCGCGTCGAGGTCGCCGGTGATCTCCAATCTAACGGTGAACGTCTCTACGCGCGACGGCTCTTCCTTCGCCTTCTCACCGGTCACGTCCGCCCTCACCTCGCCGAGCCTGTCGGCGACGCCGAGGCGGGTCGCGGCGATGCGGGCGCTGAGCACCATGCAGGCGGCCAAGGAGGCATAGAGCAGGTCAAGCGGGCTGAAGCCGGGGGCGCTGACTTGTGTAACGACATCGACCATGCCACCGGTCGGAGTGGTTATCGTCGGCAGGCCGCCCAGCGGCATGACGGCGAGCGCGCCGGCGTTGCGGGTTCTGATCTTGAAGTCAGCCATCGTGTCGTCTCCACTTTGGAGGCTATTGATAGCGGACGCGAATTGACGAGGACAACCTGCAACGTCAGCGCTGCCCCTCATTGTCCTGCCGGCATCTTCTCCCCGTATAGTGACGGGGAGAAGGGGCTGGTGTCCGAACCGGATAGATAGGTAACAGAATGGACCGATTAGATGGGTGACAGTTTTCTTGCCAGCCGGGAGGACCGGCGATGGTTTGGCGAGAGACTGGCATCATGGATGAGCGGCTTCGTTTTGTTGTTGAATGCCTAGCTGGCGAGGAGACGATGACGCAGCTTTGCGCGGCCTTCGAGATCTCACGCAAGACCGGCTACAAATGGCTTGGGCGTTACCGGGAGACCGGGCCGGAAGGCCTGCACGACCGGCCGCGGGCGCCGCTCGATCACGGCCGAGCAACGGCAGCCGAGCTGGTGGAGCGGATCGTGGCGGAGAAGGAAGCGCATCCGCTGTGGGGGCCGAAGAAGATCATGGCGCGGCTGAAGCGGGCGGAGCCCAGTTGTGGCTGGCCGGCAGTCTCGACAGCTGGCGAGATCCTGAAGCGGCATGGTCTTGTGGGACGCCGGCGCCGGCGCTGGCGGGCTGTGGGCAATGGGCCATGGCCGGAGCCTGCGGCGCCGAATGCGGTGTGGACGGTAGACCACAAGGGCTGGTTCCGGACCCGTGACGGCTGGCGCTGCGAGCCATTGACGGTGATGGATGCATTGAGCCGCTACCTGCTGGGGCTCGAGGCGACGGGCTCGACGGCCGACGAGGAGGCGTGGCCGGTGTTTGAGCGATTGTTTGAGGAAAACGGTCTGCCGGATCGCATTCGAAGCGACAATGGCCCACCCTTTGCGTCGGCCGGCGTCACAGGGCTGACGCCGCTGGCAGTGCGCTTCATTAAGCTCGGCATCGCCCTGGAGCGCATCCAGCCAGGCAAGCCGCAGCAGAACGGGCGCCATGAGCGTTTCCATCTGACCATGCTGCCGATGGCCGATGCACCGAAGGCTGACAAAGCGGCTCAAGCCAGGGCCTTCGAGAACTTCCGGCGCAGCTACAATGAGGAGCGTCCGCACGAGGCGCTGGGCATGGACACCCCGGCACAGCATTACCGCCCCTCGACCCGACCGATGCCGAAGACAGCCCCTGAACCCGATTATCCGACCGAGGCAGCGGTGCGCGGCGTGCGCCAGAACGGCGCGGTCAAATGGCGGGGCACCGAGATCTATGTCTCGGCCACGTTGGCCGGCGAACCGATTGCCATTGAAGAGACCGAGGATGGCGAGTGGACGATGCGCTTCCACACCCATCCGCTCGGCTTCATCGATGAGAAGCACATGAAACTGGTTCGCCGCAGCGCCGCGCCAAGCCGACCGCTTGGCGCTGCGGCGACCGCATCATAGGGAGAGAAAACTGTTACCTATGTATCCGGTTCAAAGTGTTACCCATCTATCCGCTGGACACTTTTCGCGGGCGTCGCGTCCTCGCCTTCTCCCCGTTCATGGGGAGAAGGTGCCCGAAGGGCGGATGAGGGGCGGCGCCGGCGCCTAAAAGGCAGCGTGGGCGCCCTACGAAGGCCCCCTCTCCGTCCGCTTCGCGGACACCTCTCCCCGCCTTTGGCGGGGCGAGGAAAACGCTACTTCGTCAGATCCAGCGCCGCCGTCAGATCGCCCATCGGCGGCTGGTCGTCGTTGCGCAGCGCCTTGTCGCGGGCGACGATGCCTTGCAGCACCGGCAGCTCGTAGCGGTTGGTGATGAAGCGCAGGATCGAGGTGGTGTCGTACTGCGTGTGGTCGACCATGCCCATCTTCGCATAGGGCGAGATGATGAAGGCCGGGACGCGGTTGCCCGGGCCCCAGCGGTCGGCCTTGGGCGGCGCGACGTGATCCCAGAAGCCGCCATTCTCGTCATAGGTGACGACCACCAGCATATGCGCCCATCGCGGGCTCTTCTCCAGATGCGAAACGATGTCGGCCAGATGCTGGTCGCCCGAGGTCACGTCGGCATAGCCGGCATGTTCGTTGAGGTTGCCCTGCGGCTTGTAGAAGGAGACCTGCGGCAGCTTGCCGTCGTCGATCGCCTTGATGAACTCTTCGCCGCCGAGGCCGCCATCCTTGATGTGCTCGGCGCGCGCGGCTGTGCCCGGCGCGTAAGCCGCGAAATAGTTGTAGGGCTGGTGATGGAACTGGAAGTTCGGCACGGGCGTCGCGTTCTTGCCGTCGAGCGCCACCTGCCAGGCGCCTGAATACCACGCCCAGGAAACGCCCTTCAGCGACAGGAGATCGCCGACGGTGATCTCGTGCTGCGGCGGCAGCGTGGTCGGCGCAGCCGGATCGGCGAGCGCCTTGTCGCCGCCTTCGGCCGGCTTGTTGGCGCTCGGCTGGTAGGGCGGCTGCATGGTGTTGACGGCATAAAAGTCTGGAGTGATTGCGCCGTCATTGGCGAATTTCGGCACGCCGCCGAGTGCGGAGGCCGGTGAATTGTCGGCCGGCTTCAGCGTCACGCCATCCGGCTCGACGACGGCGATCTGGCCCTTCACCGGGCTGGTGTCGGCATTCGGATAGTAGGGCACGCAGGCGCAGGCGAGCATGAAGTGGTTGAGGAAGGAGCCGCCGAAGGCGCCTTGGAAGAAATTGTCGGCCAGAACGTACTTCTTGGCGATCGCCCACATCGGCAGGTTGGAGCCGTCGTAATGGCCCATTACCAGCGAGCCGGAATCGGCCCAGGCGACGAACTTGTCGTTCTTGCCGCCGTCGATCTGCATCTGCTCCTGGTAGAAGCGGTGCCAGAGGTCATGCGTGACGACGTTGGTGCCCTCGTTGAAGCCGTTGGGATCGTCGATGGCGAATGTCGCGTTGGCGAGATGCGCGCTCTGCGCTTCCGTCACCGCCGGCGTGACGCCCTTGCCGGTCAGCCCGCCCCAGGCCGGCGGCAACTCGGAAAGCAGCTTGCCGTCACGGTCGAGCTGGCGCGCCTGGCCGGGCGACACATTCGCCAAGCCGTTGGCACCGGGGAAGCCGCCATAGAGGTTATCGAAGCTGCGGTTCTCGGCGTAGATGACGACGACGGTGTCGATCTTGTCGTAGCCGGGGGGAGCCGCGTGGGCAGCGGCGGAGAGCGATGCCAGCGCCGTGGTGGCGAGGCAAAGGGAGAGAAGGGACCGGGTCATTGAAGGATGCCTCGTGGCTGGGGAATGGCTGGAGGACGGCAATGCAGGAACGCAGATGCATCAATGCCCAGCTACTTCGATGCCTTGTCACCTTTGTGACAGTTCCGTCCCCGTCAAACACGGTTTCGTGAGCGGGACGGCCAGTCATCAATCCGTTGCACTTGAACCTTACGTCGCGAAGGAAATCAGGGATGTCGCCGCGCAGATGAGACGGAAAAATCACGCGATCGCCCTGCTGGCAGCTTCGATCGTCGGCTTGACCGCACCCGCCAATACCGCGGAGCCATTGGGCGTCCATCCTGGCCCGATGTCGCGCCGGGAAGCTTATGCCCGCGTCGACGCGCTGACGGCGCTCGGACGGCAGATGTTCTTCGACCTTTCGCTCTCTGCTTCCGGCAAGCAGGCCTGCTCGTCCTGCCACGATCCCAATCACGCCTTCGGACCGGCCTCGGCCTCGCCGGTCGAGATGGGCGGAGCCAGGCTCGACCAGCCCGGCGTGCGCGCCGTGCCGTCGCTGCGCTATTTGCAGGCAGCGCCAGCCTTCAGCGAGCATTTCTACGACTCCGAGGACGAAGGCGACGAGAGCGTCGACAACGGCCCGACCGGCGGCCTGACCTGGGACGGCCGCGCCGACCACGGCAAGGACCAGGCGAGAATCCCGCTGCTGTCGCCCTTCGAGATGGGCAACAAGGACGAGGCCCAGGTGGCCGCCAGCCTGCGCAAGGCGCCCTATGCCGACGCCTTCAAGGCCGCCTTCGGCGCCGATGTCTTCGACCATCCGCAGGACGCTTTTGATGCCGCGGTGGAAGCGCTCGGCACCTTCGAGCAGAGCAGCGCCGATTTCTATCCCTATTCCAGCCGCTATGACGCCTTCCTCGCCGGCAAGGCGCAGCTCTCGGCGCAGGAATTGCGCGGCCGGATGCTGTTCGAGGACGAGGCGAAGGGCAATTGCGCGAGCTGCCATTTGAGCGAGCCCGCCAATGACGGCGAGCCGCCGCAGTTCACCGACTACGGCCTGATCGCGATTGCCGTGCCGCGCAATCCGGCGATCCCCGCCAATTCCGATCCTGATTACTTCGACCTCGGCCTGTGTGGCCCGCTGCGCACCGACTTCAAGGGCCGCGCCGAGTATTGCGGCCTGTTCGAGACGCCGACGCTGCGCAACGTGGCCTTGCGCAAAAGCTTCTTCCACAATGGTTATTTCCACACGCTGCGCGACGCGGTCGCCTTCTATTCCAGCCGCGACAGCGATCCGGCGCGCTGGTACCCGAAGAATGCCGACGGCACGGTCGACAAATTCGACGATCTGCCAAGAGCTTACTGGCCGAACCTCAACACCGACCCGCCGTTCAACGGCAGAAAGCCCGGCGACAAGCCGGCGCTGACCGATGCCGAGATCGACGACATCGTCGCCTTCCTCGGCACGCTGACCGACGCCGACCAGGCGGGGCACTGAGGCTGGGGGCCAGTCAGAAAGGCGCGCCGCGAGATTGATTCAAGGCGGTGCGGGCTCGGTTGCCGCTTCTCATTGCGCGAGCGCGTAGCGGCTCACCACCATGCCGCAGGCATAGGACTTCGAGCCGAGGAGCGTCAGCCTGGCGAACCCGCTTTTGTCGAAGATGCGGCGGCCTTTCCCCAGCACCGCCGGATTGATGAAGAGCTGGAACTCGTCGACCAGGCCGGCGGCGATCAGCGCCGAGGCGAAGCCGGCGCCGCCGAACACGGCGATGTCGCCGCCCTCGCCCTGCTTCAGCGCGTCGACCTCGCGCGGCAGGTCGCCGCTTACGACCCATGTCCGTTCCCAGCGCGACGCTGCAAGCTTGTCGCTCGCGACGACCTTCTCAGCCTCGACGATACGCTGCGCGAAAGCATAGAAGCGATCCTTCGGATATTTCTTGGCCGCATTGCCCCAATGGGCAAGGTAGCCCTCTTCCACCATCTTGCGGCTCAACAGGATGGTGCCGACGGTCGTGAAGACGGCATTGAAATCCTGCTTCAACTCCTCGTCCCAGTCGCTGTCGTCGCCCCATTCCCAAAGCTGCCAGCGACGATCCTCATCGGAGCCGACAAAGCCGTCGACCGACATTTGCATCTGAAGGATCAGCTTCCTCATGCTCATTCTCCTCGCCAATGATTTACTTTTGGAACCGTTTGACGCAAAGCGGCAATGGTGTCAATAGTAAATTGATTTACAAATGGAAGTATGTTGATGGCGACCAAGGGACGGTCTGGCTGCCCGATCAGCCTCTCGCTCGAATTGCTCGGCGACCGCTGGACACTGCTCATCATCCGCGACCTGGCTTTCGCCGGGAAACGGCATTTTCGCGAATTCCTGCAGTCCGACGAAGGCATCTCGTCGCGCACGCTGGCCGAGCGGCTGCAGACGCTGCAGGACGAAGGCATCCTCACGCGAAGCGACGACCCCAGCCATGGCCTGAAGGCGATCTACCGGCTGACAGAGGCCGGCATCGACCTGTTGCCGGTGCTGGCGACGCTAGGCGCCTGGGGCAGCAAACACCGCAAGGCCGACGACAAGCTTGCCCGAATCGCCGATGACCTCGCGACCGGCGGCGAGCCGGCGCTCGAGCGGATGAAGGAGACGCTCAGGGCGCAACATATGGGATAGCGGAGTCGGAACACCGCGCTCCGCCGGCGACCTGTGTTCAAACGCTTGGGTCAGCGAGCGGCGTTGCGTGGCCAGTGCGTCGAAGGCAAATGCAACACCCGCGTGCCGTCCGCCGATTTGTCTCGCATTTTCACAGTTGGCCATGAGCGTCGACGATCTCAGCCAGCCTGTCCGCTCCGCGGCGGCCCCGCCGGCTCCTCGGCCGGTGGCTCCCCGGGGAGCCCCAATCGCAGCCGCTCCTCCTCGGCGAAGCTCTCGGCCTGCTCGTGAATGTCGAACACTTGCTGCGTCAGCCTGCCACCGTCGACGATGCGCACGATCCATTGGCCATTGACGGTTTTCACACGCACACTGTCTGGCTCGCTTGTTATCATACGGCTCCTGCCTTCGGCCCAAGTATCTGGTGCCTAGACCCAATACGATCTAGAGCGCGTCCTGTTTAATCCGGTTCATATCCTGCGGCTTTGAAGTAGTTGGCACATTCGGCTGGGGTGAAGAGGTCGACGACCGCACCGACCGCGTCCCACAAAGCGTTGATGGTCCTCTCGGCCTTTGCTCGCAGCAGCGCCTTGAGTTTGGCGAAGGCGTTCTCAATCGGATTGAAGTCGGGACTGTAAGGCGGCAGGTAGAGCAGGCTCGCGCCTGCGGCCTCAATCGCGTCGCGCACGCCGGCGGCCTTGTGGGCGGGCAGGTTGTCCATGACGACTACGTCGCCCTCCGACAATGTCGGGACCAGCACCTGTTCGACATAGGCCAGGAACACGTTGCCGTTCATGGCGCCGTCGTAGACGAAGGGCGCAGTCATGCCCGTCAGCCGCAGCGCTCCGGTGAAGGTCGTGGTCTTCCAGTGGCCATGCGGCACGCCGGCCCGGCAGCGCTCGCCGCGCGGCGCTCTTCCACGCAGGCGGGCCATCTTTGTGGAGAGGCCGGTCTCATCGATGAACACGAGCTTCGCCGGATCGAGGTCGAGCTGGCCGTCGAACCAGTCCCGGCGCCGGTTCAGGATGTCGGGGCGATCCTGCTCCAGTGCGTGCGCGGACTTTTTTTGAATGTCCAGCCGTGGCGGCGAAGCCAGGCGCTCAAGGCGCTGCGGCTGATGCGCACCGACTGCTCGGCGACGAGCCGCTCCACCATCTCGTTCAGCGTGATGTCCTTGCGCTCCTCGATCAGCCTGACGATGAAGGGTTCATGCGCATCGAGGCTGGAGGCGCGGCGGCGGCCCTGCGGGCGGGGCGCCAGTTCGCCGATCTTCGCCCGCGCAATCCAGCGGATCGCGCTGGACACTCCCACGCCGAACCGCGCCGCCGCTTGCCGCGCCGACATGCCCTCGTCCGAAGCCTTCAAGACCCGCGACCGAAGATCCATGCTCAATGCTTTTCCCATCGTCAACCTCCATCGAGGTGGACGTTGAATCAGCACAAAACGCAGCCGTCACATCACAATCGATTCATCGATCACAGGAAGTGCTCTAGAGCGCCTTAAGTTGTCGAAAGCGGAGCTGATCGACATTTAGTGCGAAGGCACTCGCCGATACTCAGTAGATTTTTGAAATCTGACGGATAAAAACGACTATGGCGCCTACGTCGCCCCGTCGAGCAAAGACTACAATAACTCACGGAGTGGTGGGGAGCGATGGGCGGCCCGGCTGCCTTGGGGGTGATACTGGGTTCGGCGGCCGGGCCTGACCGGAGTTTGCGAGGCCGCCGGCTGCAGGAAAGGATGCGCTCGCGCCCATGCGAGGGCAAGAACGACCTAGGCCCTAGGACCAAAGCTGCAAGCGCAGGGGCCGAGACGGACCAATCACAATCAGGCTGTAAACCACCTGAAGCCGGCCGCGCGTCAAAAGCCGAAATAATGCTGGCCGAAAAGATAGCCGAGCGCCGCGACCACCAGCGGAAACAGCGCCGGCGCCGCCCTGCTGAACAGCGAGGCGCTTATCTCCTTGGCTGGAGCGCTGGGTTTGGCATTGCCGAGGTTTTTGGTCATGGGCTTAGTACCGGTTGGGGCCAGTTGCCGGCGGAGCCATAAATTAGAAGTCGCTTATTAAGTTTCCAGCAAGCCCAATGCTACAATTCGCGGCAATTTATTCCGATTGCTGGGTGCGCTCGGCAAGCGCGAAAGCCTGGAGGTTGCGCGATTTGCCGGGATCCTGGTCGGCATTGGCGATGATGGCATGGAAGGCGGCGCGGGCGATGTCCTTCTTCCTGGCGTCGGGATGCTCCTTGCGCACCGCCTTGAGCAGGTCTTTCGGCTTCATATCGGGGGTGACGAGGCGCATCAGCGTGTCGCCTATGGCCTGCAATTCGCTGGCATCCATAACGATGACCCTGTTTTGACGACATAAGCCTAGCATATAGGGGAGCGAGCGCGTCACTTTCGTGATACGCGCCGGGAGCTGGGCGACGGTCGCCATGACCCAAGCCGTCGATAGTCAGGATCCGAAATGGCGAGAGGCGAACTGACGGACGGCAATGCTTGGTGACCTTGCCGCTTTCGGCGGACTTTTCCTGACCGCCTTCGCCGCCGCGACCATCCTGCCGCTGCAATCGGAAGCAGCGCTGGTCGGCTTTCTCCTGGCCGGGACCCATTCGCCGGCCGCGCTGGTTCTGGTCGCGACGATCGGCAACGTGCTTGGTTCGGTGGTCAACTGGCTGCTGGGCCGCGGCATCGATCGCTTCGGCGACCGCAAATGGTTTCCGGCAAAGCCTGCCGCGCTCGACCGCGCGGCGGCGCGCTATCACCGTTACGGACGATGGAGCCTGCTGCTGAGCTGGGCTCCATTTATCGGCGATCCGCTGACGGTGATGGCCGGCGTGCTGCGCGAGCCCCTATGGAGCTTTATCGCCATCGTCACCGTTGCCAAGACCGGCCGGTACCTGCCGGTGGCGGCCGCGACCCTCGGCCTCTAGCCTAAAGAACTCATGGCGCAGGCATCCAGCCGTGAATTCTCGCCATAGCAAAGCCGCACGGCCAGGGCGGCCGCGATATGTCCCTGCGGGCCGGCCTTGGCAAATCGCCAAGGCCTTCCGTTGAAGTTCGGGGGCTCTATCAAAGAGCTGGGTCGCTCTATCCTTTACGCGGGCACAAGGACGGCGATGCGATGCACGCCGACTTCCTTGCTGGTATTCGTCGCCTCGTCGGTCTTGCCTTTGGAGCAGGTGTACATGTCACCGACCTTGAGCTTGAACTCCTTGTCCGCCTTCTTGATGGTGAATGCGCCGGAAGTAATGGTGCATACCATGTCGTTATCCATCACACTTTGAGGAGCGTGCGCTCCGGGCTGAAACACCACGTCAACAATCGAGATGCTCTTATAGGCGGGAATGTCGGAGTTGCCGGTGCCGACCTCGACCACTCTGACGCCCGGCGCAATCTCCTTGCCTTCGTTCGCACCGTACTTCTTGGTTTTCGCAAATGTTGCCGTTGCGAACAGGGGAGCAACCGTTGCGGCCGACACGCCGAGCGCGATTGCAGACCTGCGATTCATCGTCTTCATCGCATCCTCCCTAAACCTGTCATGCACGGATGAGCATGGCCTCAGCATATTAGCACAAACTGATTTGATTGTGCGGAAAAGCGCGTGTCGGTGACCGCGTTTACTGTTGCTTTTGCCGGAACTTCGAATGGCAGCTCGTGCAGTCCTGCAGGATGAGGTGCAGGAGATGTTCCGCCGGCATCCTGGCCGGATCGGCTTCAGCCGCGCCCGGGCGCTTGCCGAGCAGGCTGCCGCCATCCATCGGCGGGCCGGTCATCCGCATGTCGGCGGTGATACCCGGCGGCGCGTTCCCCGCCTTGATCGCGAGCGCGTCGGCGAGCCGGCCGATATGGCGGGCGAGCGCCTCGAACTCCGGCCGGGCCTGGTCGATCTCCGGTCTGGCGGCCGATGGCGCGCCAAGCGTGCCCTGCGGGAATTCCCCGGTCAGGCCGCCGGCGCGGGCGCTCAGCGTGTCCGCCGCCGCCTTGAAAGCCGCTGGTTCATAGGCGCGCTTGCCGTCGAACATTTCGGCGATCGCCCTGGCGGCGGCCGCCATCTCCTTCATCGAGGCCTGGCGAGCGGCCACGATGGTGTCGCCGGGCCCCGCGGCCAGCGACGGGCCGGCGAGCGCCAGCAAAACCGCCCTCAGAATGATGCGAGACCTCATGCCTTAACGTCGATGATGCCCATCATGCCGAGCTGCTCATGCTCCCGGATGTGGCAGTGGTACATGCGCGCGCCCGGCCGCTCCTGGCGCGTGAGCCGTCTCGCCGCGCGCCACGTTGACCGTGTCCTTCCACGCCAGATAGGGCGGTTTGGCGATCGTGCCGTCGCGTTCGTGCTCGACAACCTGGAACTGCGTGCCGTGGATATGGAACGGATGATCCATGTCGGCCGGGTTGACGATTTCCCAAAGCTCGGTATCGCCGGCCTGGGCAACGGTGTCGACACGCCCCATATCGAACGCCTTGCCGTTGATCAGGAAGTCCATCCCCGTGCTCGCGGCATTCATCGTCATGGCCTCGGTGAGGAAGAGGCGGCGGCTGACGGTGGGAGCCCCAAGCGGCGCGATCGGCCTCAGTCGTCCGGGCAGCGGCGGCATCGCCTCGGCCGGCGTTTCGGAAACATCGACCGTCAGCATCTTTTTCTCCTGGATCGCGATTGGGAAGGACGCCGCGGGGACGATCCTTTGCGAACGCTACGGGTTCCAGTAACTGGAAGGTCAAGAGGGATATTCGCGGGCGGAAGCTGCCCCGACCGCGGTGACTTTTTTTAGTGTTTTTGTCCGGATGGCGCAAAAAGCGATCCTGGGCCGCCGGCCGATCGGCTGGTCCACAACATTTCCGGCCTGCCTGTTTCGAGGTTTGCCGAATAGTCGCATTTTGACCCCAATCGGCCTCTAGCCGGCTGAAGATGTCGTTTCCGTTGTTCACGGTTTCTTGACAGGGGCCGGAAAAACGGGCAGCAAAGCGGGTGAGGGAGAGCATTTTTACCGTGGCGAAGAACCATGGAGGGCTCTTTTTTCGTGTGAACCGTCGCCAAATCGGCGATTGGTGGAGGGATTGGTTAACCATCTTTGTCCATCTTTTGAATCAATCGGCAACAGACGCGTGAAGGTGCAGGGGGCACCGGCGAACTGTGATCGTGACGGGTGCCAGGTGCGAAAACCGGCATGCCGATTGAGAGTGGTCGTATGGCGTTTTTGCGTTTGAAAAACCGGGGTGACGCTCCTCATGGGGAGGTAACTTCGAAAAAGTCTGGTCATCGTTGGGTCCTGGTGCCTGCTGTCGGCGCCGCCCTCGCTTTATGGTCCGCCGCCACCTTGGCGGGGCTCTATTCGGTGAGGACCTCGCTGACCGCCGCTTCCAACGGATTGCCGCAGGGCATGCGCACCATCGCGCTTGGCGACCAGCGCCGGCAGATCGCCAATACCTGGGCGCCGCATCTTGGCGTCTATGGCGGCTACAAGGCGGGCTCGCTCACCAGCGGCTGCGATGCCGGCTGCTTCAGCCTCGCGACAAGCTTCAGGCAGGGCGGCCAAGCGGTTGAAAAACTGAAGAATAATGGCGGTGACAGCAAAATGGCGCGGCTCAAGCTGCCGTCGCCCGACAGCGTGGCGCATGAAAAGGTCGTGGTGGTGGCTTCGGCCGCCGGAGCCGCCGACCGCTTCGATGGCGTTGTGAAGCGCGCGGCGCTTTCGCCGCAGAAGCTTGCCGACGCCTTTGCCCGTGCCGAGAAGGCGCCGTTCCTGCTGGCCAGCCTGCCTTCGGCAAGCCGCTTCGGCGGCGCACAGCCGGACGCCCCGATCGAAGCGCGCTTCGGTTTGCAGCCGGCCGAGACCCCAGGCGCTTCCGAACTGGCGCTGGCGCTTGCCAACGTCGCGCCCGAGGATACGGCGGATGTTCCGACCGCCGTCGCGCTGCAAAACAGCGACGCGCCCGATGTCGCCGGCCCCGATGCTGCTAACAATGCGGACAATGGCCAGGACGGCGCGTATCAGATCGCCTCGCTGCCGCCGCAGGACGATTTGCCCGATGCCATTGCCGTGCCCGGCCTTCGCCCCCGCACCTCGCTGGAGCGCGCCACAGAAGCGCCCGAACAGAACGCGGCCAAGCCGCAGAAGCCGGAGGCCGTGAAGCCGCAGGCCGCCAAGGCCAAGCCGCAGCCGACCACGGCCGACACCGCGCAAAGCGCGCCGACGGCGGTTTCACCGAGAAGCGGCGACCAGGCCCTGCCCGGCGTGGCGAATTCGAAGCCGATAGTGGCCGACACCAAGCCCGGCAAGCGCAAGGCGCAGGCGTCGGAGATGCTCGCCTATGCCAAGCCGGACACGCCGGAGCGCGGCAACCTTGGTGGCGCCTTCCGCAGCCTGTTCAACGGCCCCTCGACGGGCAATGGCGTCGCCGTCTACGATATTTCGGCGAGGACCGTTTACATGCCCGACGGCTCGAAGCTGGAGGCGCATTCGGGCTACGGCTCGATGGTCGACCAGCCGCGCTTCGTCAACCGCAAGAATGTCGGCCCGACGCCGCCGGACACCTACAATCTGTCGATGCGTGAATCGCGCTTCCATGGCGTAGAGGCGATCAGGCTCACGCCGGCCAGCGGCAGCAACAAATACGGCCGCAACGGCTTGCTTGCCCACACCTACATGCTGCGCGGCGGCCGTGCGGAATCCAATGGCTGCGTCGTCTTCAAGGACTATCACCGCTTCCTTGCCGCCTACAAAAGCGGCAAGATCAAGCGCCTTGTCGTCGTCCCGCGCCTGACAAGCTCCCCCACCCGGGTCGCCCAGGAGGGCCGCGAGGGTTAAGCATGCCGCTGCCGGCGAACGTGTCGCCGGCATTTGTCAGTCCCCACTTGCTGGTCCGAAGGGCCTCGCGCCAAAAATGCGCTCGGGCCGCCATGCCGTCGGGCTTGCCGCCGTGACGGCAATCTCACCTGGGAAGCGATAACGACCTTCCCAGGATGTAGATATGGCGCAGCCCGGGCTTGCGGCAAGCCCCCGGGCATGGCGTATCAACGCTGCTCCGAAAAAAGAAAACGGAGCACGGAATGCGGATCTTGTTATCAACTTACGGCTCGCGCGGCGACGTCGAGCCTTTGGCGGCGCTGGGCGCGGCCTTGCAGGCGCATGGCGTCGATGCCCGGGTGAGCGCGCCGGGCGACGCGGAGTTTGCGGCGCTGGCCGCTCGCGCCGGCGTGGCTTTTGCGCCGGCCTTCGCACCGGTGCGCGAATGGGCGAAGGAAATGGTCAACCGGTCGCGATCGGCGTCGCCCGAGGACCGGGCGAGGCTCATCTCCGGCCAGGCGGCCGAGATCGCCGCCAGGCAATATGAGGCGCTGAGCGCGGCCGCCGAAGGCTGCGACGCGGTGGTGGCGTTCGGCCTTTTCCCATCCTACGCCGCCGCGCGGCTGGTCGCGGAACAACGCGGCATCCGTTACATGCTCGGCACGTTCTGCCCCATCTGGCTGCCGTCGCAGCACAACCGGCCGCACGAATATCCTGGATATCCGCTGCCGGCCGGCGTGACCGACAACCGGCTGCTGTGGGAAACAGACATCCGGACCAAGAACGCGCTCTTCGGCGAGGCGGTCAACGGCCAGCGCGCATCGCTCGGATTGCCGCCGGTGCAAAATGTCCGGAACTATGTCTACGGCAATCCCGTCCTGCTCGCCTGCGACCCGGTGCTGGGGCCATGGCTGCCCTCGGACCTGATCGACGCCGTGCAGACCGGCGCCTTCATCCTGCCGGACGAACGGCCCCTCCCCGATCGGCTCGACGCGTTCCTCGATGCCGGCCCGCCGCCGGTCTATGTCGGCTTCGGCTCGATATCGGTCGCCAGCGAAACCGGCCGCGCGGCCATCGAAGCGATCCGCGCCAGGGGCCTTCGCGCGGTCCTCGCACAGGGCTGGGCCGGGCTCGGCCTCATCGATGATCGCGACGACTGCTTCGAAGTGGGCGAGGTCAACCAGCAGGCGCTGTTCGGCCGCGTCGCCGCGGTCATCCATCACGGCGGCGCCGGCACCACGGTCGCCGCCGCGCGGGTGGGAGCGCCGCAGGTGATCGCGCCGCAGATCGGCGACCAGCCTTACTGGGCCAAGCGCGTGGCCGAGCTCGGTATCGGCGCCGCGCATGACGGCCCGATGCCTACGGTGGAGTCGTTGTCGGCTGCGTTGGAAGTGGCGCTGGCGCCAAAGGTCAGGATTCGCGCTGGAGAAGTGGCCAGCGAGATCCGCGCCGACGGCGCCGAAGCCGCAGCCAAGTGGCTGATCGAGTGGTTGGGCCGGCAGTGATCTTACTGCTTCAACTCCGCCAGCGCCTTTTGGGACGGCGCTGGCGAGATCTGGATCGGGCCGGAAAAGGGCTGATCCATTTCCATGATCAAATAGATGGCGGTGGCGACCAGCGCCGCCGACATGACGAACCTGCCGATCACGATGGTGTTGCGCGGCGCCCGGAAGCCGAAGCGTGCTTGCCAAGCGGGCGCGCGAAGACGCCATAGGCGGGGCTACGTCACGAACCCGCTTCCAATACCGGGCGAAGACGCTATCTATGGCGCGGGGCGGCTCCCAATCACTCACGAGGCAATCCATGACAATTCGCGCTGTCGTCTGGGGCGAGAACATCCATGAGCGGACCAATGAGGTGGTGGCCTCCATCTATCCGGAAGGCATGCATGCGACCATCGCCAAGGCGCTGAATGCGGACAAGGCGATCTCCGCCTCGACCGCGACGCTGGAGCAGCCGGAGCACGGCCTGCCGGAATCCCGCCTCGCCGAGACCGACGTGCTTGTCTGGTGGGGCCACAAGGACCATGGCGCCGTCGCCGACGAGGTGGTCGAGGGCGTTGCAAAGCGCGTCTGGGAAGGAATGGGCCTGATCGTGCTGCATTCCGGCCATTTCTCCAAGATCTTCAAGCGGCTGATGGGCACGCCCTGCACGCTGAAATGGCGCGAGGCCGGCGAGCGCGAGCGGCTCTGGGTGACCAGCCCCAGCCACCCGATTGCCGAAGGCCTGGGCGAGTTCTTCGAACTCGAGAACGAGGAGATGTATGGCGAGCAGTTCGCCGTGCCGGAGCCGCTGGAAACCGTCTTCATCTCCTGGTTCCAGGGCGGCGAGGTGTTCCGCTCGGGCCTCACCTACCGGCGCGGCGCCGGCAATGTCTTCTACTTCCGGCCCGGGCACGAGACTTATCCGACCTACCACGATGCGACGGTCCAAAAGGTGCTGCGCAACGCGGTGAAGTGGGCACATAACCCGCAAGGGTCGAAGCCCGCCATCCTCGATGCGCCGAACGTGCCGGTCGAGAGGGCGCTGGAGCCGATCGAGGAGCGCGGCGGCAAGCTGCACGCGCATGGCGAGGCCGGTTTCCGCTAAAGCGCTTCCTCTTTGCTCGGGATTGCGCGGAAACAGCGCCTGGGCCACATTCGCCTCGCATGATTGAATCGAACCAAATCGCTCGGAGGAGCAAGAAATGCGGCTTTTGATACTCGGAACCGGCTGGATGGCGCAGGAACATGCCCGCCGCTTCGGCGCCATCGAGTGCGTCGACATCGTCGGCGCGGTTGACGTCGATGCGGCTCGCGTCGGCGAGTACGCCGACGCCTACAAGATCCCGAAGCGCTTCACCTCGCTTGAGGCGGCGCTCGACTGGGGCGACTTCGACGCGGTCGCCAATGTCACGCCCGACCGCATCCATCATCCGACCACCATGGCGCTGGTCGCCGCCGGCAAGCCGGTGCTGTGCGAGAAGCCGCTGGCCGAGAATTTCGGCAAGGCGAACGAGATGGCCGACGCCGCGGAGGCCGCCGGCATCGTCAACATGGTCAACCTCACCTATCGCAACGTGGCCGCGCTGCAGAAGGCGCGCCAGATGGTCCGGGCCGGCGAGATCGGCACGGTGCACCATGTCGAGGCGTCCTATCTGCAGAGCTGGCTGGTGTCGAAATTCTGGGGCGACTGGCGCACGGATCCGAAATGGCTGTGGCGGCTGTCGCGCGGCCACGGGTCGAACGGCGTGCTGGGAGACGTCGGCATCCATATCCTCGATTTCGCCAGCTATGGCGCCGCGCTTGACATCGACCATGTCTTCTGCCGGCTGCGGGCCTTCGACAAGGCGCCGGGCAACCGCATCGGCGAATACCAGTTCGACGCCAATGACAGCTTCGCCATGACGCTCGATTTTTCCAACGGCGCCTTCGGCGTGGTGCATGCCAGCCGCTGGGCCACCGGCCATATCAACGAATTGCGCCTGCGCATCCATGGCGACAAGGGCGCCCTCGAGGTCGTGCACAATCTCGACGGCTCGATGCTGAAGGCTTGCATCGGCCCCAATGTCGAGAACGCCAAATGGGAGGAACTCGACGCAGGCTCCGTGCCGACCAACTACCAGCGCTTCGTCGAAGCGGTGAAGAGCGGCGCGCAGACCGAGCCCACCTTCCGCCACGCGGCTGGCCTGCAGAAAGTGCTGGACCTTGCCGTGGTGTCGGACGAGAAGCGGGCGGAGTTGAGGGCCGACGCGGATATGCAGTGAGGGCGTTTCCTCGCCCCGCCAAAGGCGGGGACAGGTGTCCGCGAAGCGGACGGAGAGGGGCCTTCGTAGGGCGCTCCCCTCTCCGTCTCGGCTTCGCCGAGCCACCTCTCCCCACTTCGTGGGGGGAGGAACGGGTCACGCTCCGCGATAAATCCCCACAGCCGCCGCTACCAGTGCCGCATTGCTTTCGGCCACGCTGCCGTCCGGCAACTCCTTCCCGTCCTCCAGCCCAACCCGCGTCGAGAATTTCCGCAGCGCCGCCCGCTGAACAAAAGGCCACACGGTCGCGTTCTCGCCATGCAGCAGGATCGAGCGGCGGATACCCTCGCGCTGCAGCACCTTTTGGATGCCGTTGGCGACGGCAAAGGCCTCGTCCAGCGCCTGTTCGGAAATCTCGATCAGCACGCGCAGCACCCGCCCGCCATGGTCGAGACTGGCAAGCCTGAGCGCGTCGCCGATCGAGGCCAGCCCGGCCTCGATGCCGACGCCGCGGCCGCGCAGGGCCTCCATCACTTCAGGCGCCGCCGCCTCGCTGAGATTGACCGACGCGTAGTCGGGCAGCTCGCGCCAGCCGGAGATGGCGACCAGCGTGCGAAGATCGTCCTTCTCGATCCAGGCGCCGGTGGAGACGCCGATCAACGTGCCCGGACAGGCTCTGCGGAGCGCCGCGACCGTCCTATCCATCGCCTCCGGCGCCAGGCTCTCTCGGCTGTCGGCGCCACGCGCATGGACATGCAGTTCGGCGGCACCCGCAGCAATCGAGGCCGCAGCGTCGCGCGCCATCGCCTCAGGATCGAGCGGCAATGCGGGATGGAAATCGGCGGGACGGGCGCCGTTGATGCAAGCCTGGACGATCATCTTTGCGGCAATCCTGTTTCGGCTGGCGGAAGCCTAGCGCAGGGCCGGGATGATCGGAACGGATATGGCGAAGTCTCCTGACAGGCCGGCCAACAAAAGAGAAATCCCCTGGCCCGACAGCCAGGGGATAAGCATTCCCCTTGGTGGTTTCGGACCTTGAAAGCCCGTTACGCCGGCACGCGCTTCAGCGCCTGCGCCATGCAGTGGATGCCGCCGCCGGTCTTGGAGATCTCGCTCATGTCGACGGCCGCGACCTCGATGCCGCGCGCCTTCAGCTGGCCAATCAGCGTCTTGCTCGACGTGGGCGCGATCACCCTGTCCTTGCCGAGCGACATGAAGTTGCAGCCGAGCGCCATCGTGTCCTGGAAGGGCACGTCGATGATCTCATGGCCCTTGCCTTTCAGCCAGTCGACGATGCCGGGCTCGGTGCAGGCGAGGCAGACGGCGGTGAGCTTTTCGGCGATCGGCACCACCATCAGATCGATGTGGACATAATATTCGTCGATGAAGGCAAGACGCGTCTCCCAGCCTTCCTTGTCGAACCATTCCTTCACCTGGCGGGCGCCTTCTTCCTGGGTGCGGGCGCCGCCGCAGCCGATCAGCACGACGCCCTCCTCGATGACGTTGAAGTCGCCACCTTCGAAGGTGCCGGCCGTCACCATGTCGTAGATCGGGATGCCGAGCTTCTCATAGGTGCGGATGGCGGCGTAGTTCTCGCCGCGCCGCCACCAGTTGGCCATGGCGGTGATGAAGGCGCCGTAGGGCGTCATGACGCTGGAGTCGCGCGAATAGACCTGCATCGGCAGTTCCGGCGTCGGCTCGTGCCAGTGGATATTGACGCCGAAATGCTCGTAGGCTGCGACGAGGTCCTTATGCTGCGCCTGAGCGATCTGGATGTTGCAGGGCGCCTCGCGCAGATGTTTCCTGGATAGCGAGCTGGTCGACAGGTGGCGCAGGAAGTTCGGCGAGCCGAGCAGCACGTCAGTCAGCACATCGGTCTCGTTGGCGAAGCCCCAGGCGGTCAGCGGCTTGGTGCCGCCATTGGGGTTGCGGCGCTGCAGCGAGAAGGGCTCGGCGACGATGCGGTCATGGACGGTCATGGGGTTCTCCTTGGACTGTTTTGTTGATCGGTCATGCGGTGGAAGCGGCCGGGATCCACCAGTCGCGCCCGCGCGCGGTGGTGACATATTCCGGCCAGCGGAAGTTGATCGGCGGTTCATAGTCGCAGAGCGGCGCGATCCAGTTCGAGCCGCCGATGCCGCCGCCGGTCCGCCTGACGAACTCGTCCATCGCGGCATCGCGCGCGGCCTTGTCCTCCAGCAGGCGCAGTGCCGTCAGCGCGACCGTCTTGGCGGCGCAGGTGACCATCGGATCGATGGTGGCGGAGATGCCGCCCAGCGCGTTCATCGCCCAGGATGGATAGACATGGCCCTTGGCCGCGCGCAGCGCCGGGCGGGCGATGTAGAAACGCGATGTCGGCGCGTGCCAGCTCATGTCGGTGTAGTCGTCGGAGGTGGAGTTCACCTGCGAGGGCGGCAGGTCGCGGCGCAGGATCGCCTCGGCCTCCTGCGGCGCGATAAGCCGCTCCAGCTCGTCGATGAACGGGTTTTCGGTCGCCTCGCCGCCGGCATTGACCTGGACCTCGCGCCCGATCGCCCTCGCCTCTTCGTTCCATTGCGGCGCGCCGACAGTGGAGAGCGCCTGATAGGTGATATCGGCCATGGCGTGGTTGGCGAGCCCCGGCCGCGACTTCGAGACCCAATGACGCTCGTAGCGGCAGCCGCTCATCCTGGCAGCGGCTTCGGCGTTACGGTCGAGCACCGCGGTCACCTGTTCGGCCATGGCGATGGTCGGCACGCGGATCATGTACTGGATCTCGGCAAGGCCGGCCGGCAGATTGTCGGCGGTCGCCTGCCCTGCCGTCAGGATCGCCTCGCTGATCGACCAGCCGCCCTGATGGGTGAGCATGGAATCGCGCAGCGCCTTGGAGGCCATGTACATCATCATCAGCGCGTCATTGGCGCCGGGCGCCCGCACCGCCGAATGCGCCTGCGGGATGGGTGCTGCGTCGCTTGCCGCGCGGCCCCAATTCTCGGGCTCGTCGCAGACGAAGCGGTAGATCATCGAATAGGCGGCGCCGCAATGCGTGTCCCAGCGCGCGGTGTTGCAGAGCGGCAGCATGTAGAAGGGATGGAAGGAGATCATGCCGGCAAGGCCGTCATAATAGCCTTTTGCCGCATGGATCGGTTTCGAGCCCCGCACCTTCTCGGCCGGCTCGCCGGTGAAGCGCAGCGTGCCCTTGATGCCATGCTCCAGCATCGCCGCCTTAGTCGCGAGCAACCCGCCGAGGCTGCCGATGCCGAGGCCCGAATGCGGATCGGTGTGGCCGCCGGCCTGAAATCCCAAGCCTTCTCGCGGCCGCTTCACCGTCGCGGCGTCCTGGCAGTTGCCGGGCACGGCGTCATACTCGCCATACATGCCGATCACCGGGCCGTCGCCATTCGTCCAGTGGGCGCAGAAGGCCGTCGGCATGCCGCCGGAGCCTTCCTCGACCGAGAAGCCTTCGCGCTTCAGCCGCTCGACATACCAGGCCGCCGATTGATATTCGCGCCAGGCGGTCTCGCCGAAATCGAAGATGGTGCGCGTCCAGGCCGACAGCAGCGGCTGGATGCCGTCGATGCAGGCAAGCGCGGTTTCCTGCGCTGAACTCGTCACCGGTTTGTCCATGGTGCAAGAAAAGCAGTGAAGCGGCTCATCAAAAAGTGATATGTTTTCCCGGCTCGTGCAAATTCGGTTCACCTGAGGCCTCTTGCGAATACCCTCCACGCAGGCGCTGCGCGCCCTCGACAGTTTTGCCCGTCACGGCAGCGTATGGCGCGCCGCCGACGAGCTTCACCTCACCCGCAGCGCCGTCTCGCATCAGCTACGGCTGCTTGAGCGCGACCTCGGCTTCGATCTCCTGCAGCGCATCGGCAAGGGCGTGGCGCTGACGCCGCGCGGCCAGCGCTACGCGGCCGACGTCAGGAAGGCGCTGACCGTGCTCGGCGACGCGGGGACGCACAACAACGGTGCCGGCGTCGGCGGCTCCTTCGCCATCTCCTGCCCGCCGGGCTTCGCCTCGATGTTCCTGTGCACGCATATCGGCGAGTTCCAGCAAATGTATCCGGATGTGGCGCTGTCGGTGCTCACGCCGCGGCGGCTCGACGACGTCTCAAATCCGGACGCCGACGCCTTCATCGCCTTCGGGGTCGGCAACTGGCCGAACCGGGCCGTGGAACTGCTCTGCGAAGTCTCCTTCACGCCGCTCTGCAGTCCAAGGCTGCTCAACAAGGTCGGCGGCTTTTCCAAACCCGCCGACGTGCTGCGCGCCAGCCTGCTCCATCTCAGCGACACCGAGGACTGGGCGCGCTGGCTGGCGCTGTCCAAGGTGGAAAATCCCGATACCGAAGGCGGCATCTTCTTTTCCGACATGAACCTCGTCTTCTCGGCGGCGATCGCCGGCCAGGGCATTGCGCTGGGCGACGAGCTGACCGGCCGCCAGGCGCTGAGCGAAGGCCGGCTGGTCAAGCCTTTCGAGGCGACCATCCCCTCGCCGCGCTCCTATTTCCTTGTCTTCGAGCACGCCAAGGCGGGGCACCCGGTGCTCAACGCCTTCGGCGACTGGCTGAGGGCGAAGCTGTCGGAGAGCAGGGTTTAGATTGAGTGCTGCCGCCCTCTCCGGTCGTCATCCTCGGGCTTGACCCGAGGATCCATGCCGTGACGTTGGCCGAAGTGTGCGGCGGGCGAGAATTCTGGACCGTTGCAACGCTCGTGTGTAACGGTGTGGATTCCAGGGTCTGCGCGCGTCGCTTCGCTCCTTGCTCCGCCCTGGAATGACGAGGGCATGAAGGCTTTCGCCAATCGCGAACGTTAGTGAGCGCCGAACGCCCGCGTCTGCACACGCTGTTGCCACCTGCCAATACGGGTCACCCGTGAATCAAATTTGCCGATCAGGCGAAAACTATTCGGTTGCGGTGAGCCGCAGCCATGCCTACGATTTCATTGGGAACTGAGGAAAGAGCCAGGATGCAGCAACCCGGCCGGGCCGCAGAAATCAAAGCGAACGGGATCGGCAAGAGCTTCGGCTCGTTCCGGGCGCTCGATAACCTGTCGCTCGATATCGGCCGCGGCGAGTTCCTGACGCTGCTTGGCCCTTCCGGCTCCGGCAAGACCACTTTCCTGATGATCCTAGCTGGCTTCGTGCAGCCGAGCGAGGGCAGGCTTTTCAGCGACGGTGTCGACATCACCAACCGCCCGGCGGAGCAGCGCGCCGCCGGGATGGTGTTCCAGGGCTATGCGTTGTTCCCGCATATGAGCGTGGAGCAGAACATCGCCTTCCCGCTCAGAGTGCGCAAGAAATCCGCCTCGGAAATCAAGAGCCGTGTCGGCGAGATGGTCGAGCGCGTCGGCCTCAAGGGGCACGAGAAGAAACTGCCGGCACAGCTTTCCGGCGGCCAGCAGCAGCGCGTGGCGCTGGCCCGTGCGCTGGTGTTCGAGCCGGGCGTGCTGCTGCTCGACGAGCCGTTCTCGGCGCTGGACAAGAGCCTGCGCGGCCAGATGCAGGCCGAGATGAAGCGGCTGCACCAAGAGACCGGCACAACCTTCGTCTTCGTCACCCACGACCAGAGCGAAGCGCTGGCGCTGTCCTCGCGCGTCGCCATCTTCAACCACGGCAAGCTCTTGCAGGTGGGCCGGCCGGATGAGGTCTACGACCGGCCGGCGAACCGCTTCGTCGCCGAGTTCCTGGGCGAGATCAACATGCTGCCGGTGAAGGGCGTGCGCCCCGCCGACAATGGCGCCACGGGGCTCTGCGAGGACCGCGCGGTCAACATGCGCTGCAAGGCGGAGGCGATCAAAGGCGACGCCATCCTCGCCATCCGCCCCGAGGACATGTCGATCGCGCCGGAAGCGTCGGTCAACCAGAACGGCATTGCCGCGACGGCCGTCGCCTCGACCTATCTGGGCGCGGCGACCAAGCTCGACCTCACCACGCGCCAGGGCGCCAGGGTCACCGTTTCGGTGCCGAACGAAGTGGCTGCGGCGGCGCTCAGCAAAGGCAATTCGGTCTGGCTTACATGGCCAGCGGAAAAGGGTTTCCTCCTTCCGGATGGAGGACAGTAAGCACCGCCGTCGCGGCCAGACACATCACCGCGGCGGCTTCCGGTTCAAATCAACGACAAAAAAGGGGAACTGACATGAGCGATACAAAGAAACAGACGATCGAATCCCTCGCCGAGCGGACCAAGCGCGGCGAGATCTCACGCCGCCAGTTTGCGCAACTAGCGGGCTTGGCGCTCGCCGGCACGCCGCTGTTGTTGCGCTCGACCGGCGCCTTCGCCGAGACCAAAGGGCTGGTGCTGGTGAACTGGGGCGGCGACGCCATCACGGCTTACGACGCCGCTTACGGCCAGGCCTTCACCAAAGACACCGGCATCCCGGTCAAGATGGACGGCTCGGGCCCGACGGAAGGCGCCATCGCCGCGCAGTTCAAGAGCGGCGCGCCGACCTGGGACCTGGTCGACGTCGACCCGTTCTCGGCGATCACGCTGGGCGGCCAAGGCATGCTCGAGCCGATCGACTACAAGATCGTCGACAAGAGCAAGATGCGGCCGGGCTTCGGCTGGGAGTATGCAGCCTCCACCTACTTCTTCTCCTATGTGATCGCTTACGACTCGCAGAAGTTCGGCTCCAACGCGCCGACCGGCATGGCCGACTTCTTCGACGTCAAGAAATTCCCAGGCAAGCGCTCGCTCTACAAATGGGGCGTGTCGAGCTGGGAAGCCGCACTTCTGGCCGACGGCGTCGCGCCTGCCTCGCTCTATCCGCTCGATCTGAAGCGCGCGCATGACAAGATCGCCGCCTTCAAGGAAAACGTCGTCTCCTATTGGGGCGGCGGCGCCGAAAGTCAGAGCGTGCTGCTCAACGGCGAGGCCTCGATGGCGATCGTCTGGTCGACGCGCGCCTCGCTGATCGAGCAGGACTCCGGCGGCCAGATCAAGTTCATCTGGGACCAGGGCCTGATCTCGCCCGGCGCGCTGGCGGTGCTCAAGAACAACCCCGGCGGCAAGGACGCGGCGATGAAGTTCATCGCCAGCACGCAGGATCCGCAGAAGGAGTTGGTGATGTTCGACAAGCTCGGCCAGGGTCCGGCCAATCCGGCGGCCGACGCGCTGATCCCCGCCGACAAAAAGCGCATCAATCCCGTCGATCCGGACAACATGAAGAAGCAGATCGCGCTCGACATGGAGTGGTACGCCAAGAATTACGGCGCCGCGCTCGACGAATACACCAAGATCATCTCCGCCTGATCAGGGCGGAGACTTTCTCACTGATGAGAGGCACCCTCTCCGACAGGATGGGCGCGGCGCTGCTGATGGCGCCGCTGCTTCTGTTCCTGGTCCTTGCCTATGCCTGGCCGTTCCTCGGCGTGGTGAAGTGGAGTTTTACGCTTCCCACGCCCGGGCTCGGCCAGTACCATGCTTTGCTCACCGACGACCTGGTGCAGTCGGTATTCATCCGCACGCTGCGCATCGCGGCGATCGTCACTCTCATCTCCGTCACCGCCGCTTACGCCATCACCGTGGTGTGGGTGCGCGGCAGTCCGCTGCAGCGCGTGCTGGCCGAATTCTGCATCCTGGTGCCATTTTGGATCTCCGTACTCACCCGCGCCTTCGGCTGGGTGGCGCTGCTCTCCAATCGCGGCCTGATCAACACCTGGCTGCAATCGATCGGCTTCATCTCCGAGCCGCTGACACTGGTGCGCAACGAATTCGGCGTCATCGTCGGCATGTCGCATTTTTTGATCCCCTTCGCGGTGTTCCCGCTGGCGTCCGCCATGCGCAGCCTGGACGAGCGCGTGCTGCTCGCGGCGCGCGGGCTCGGCTCCAGCCGCATGCGCACCTTCTGGACCGTGTTCGTGCCGATGACGCGCTCCGGCATCATCGGCTCGGCGATGATCACCTTCGTGTTCTCGCTGGGCTTCTTCGTCACGCCGGCAATCCTCGGCGGCGGCCGCAGCGTGATGATCGCGGAGCTGATCTATCTGCGCATCTTCCAGAGCCCGGACTGGGGGCTGGGGGCGGCGATCAGCGTCGTGCTGGTGGTGTTCGTCGGCGCGCTGATGGCGCTGCTTTTCCGCTACGTCAAACCGAAGCAGCTGGTGTAGCCAAGATGCCGACCTATCGTCCCGGCCCCGTCTCGCTCGCCCTCGCCGTGCTGGTGGCGCTGTTCCTCCTGATGCCGCTGCTTGCCGTCATCCCGGTGTCGCTGACGCCGAGCCGCATGCTGACCATGCCGACGGGTGAACTGTCGCTGCGCCACTACCACTCGCTGATCGAGGATCCGCGCTGGCTGGAGTCCATCCTGCTGTCGATCCGGATCGGCGTGGTGAGCAGCGCGCTCTCCACGGTGCTTGCCCTCACCTTCAGCCTCGGCGTCTGGATGTTCCAGCCGCGCTTCACCGCGGCCCTTGTCGGCTTCGTGCTGCTGCCCATGGTGGTGCCGCCGGTGGTCTCGGCGGTGACGCTCTATTTCCTGCTCACCTCGGTCTCCGGCCTCACCTCGTTCTTCGGCTACGATACATGGCTCGGTGTCGCCATGGCGCATTCGGTGATGACTGTGCCTTTCGCCACGGTGCTCATCCTGGTGTCGCTCAGCCAGCTCGACCGGCGCATCGATCTTGCCGCGCGCGGCCTTGGCGCCAGCGTGTGGGAGCGCGCGACGCGCGTCATCATACCCAACATCAAATTCGGCATCGTCACCGCCGCGCTGCTCTCCTTCGTGCTTTCCTGGGAAGAGATCGGCGTGACGCTGTTCATCACCTCGGTGAATGCGATCACGCTGCCGCGCCTGATGTGGATGGGCCTGCGCGACAACATCGATCCGGCGATCGCGGCGCTTTCGGTGATCCTGATCGTCATCACGGTGCTGGTGCTGGCGGTGAGGAGCGTGATCGCCAGACAGAAGGCGTCGCCGTAGAGCGGTTGCGTTCACGGAAACAGCGGACCGTTCTCTCTCTTGACGCGGCCCATGCGGGAACCCGCCCACACCTCCCTTGAATTGCCCTGGGAACTGCCCCGGTCCAGAAACGAAAGAGGCCCGCCAGGAGCGGCGAGCCTCTTTACGGAGCCGAAGTGGAAGCTCGGCACCGTGATGATCCGGGGGTGTGGATCGACTCGAAGTCTAGCCAACAGGGCTCAGCCGGGCGACTTACAAATCCGTAACCTGCGGTCGGTCTGTGTGCCCAACCGGCCAAGAAAAGCCTGTTCTATCAGCGGCTTGCGGAGAGCATCCGACATCGAGACAGCGCTTGTCAAAGAAACGTGATGAACCGTCTGTCCGGCCGGCGGGACGGCGGAGCGGCTTGGAAATGCAGGGGAACCGGGCGGCGTCCCGACACGGCCCGCTTCATTGCAGTCTGCGCCATCAAGGCGCCGCGCCGGACGAAGGCCCCCCGGCCTCGCCCGTGCGTAGCAGTCCGTTCAGGCGGCCTGCGGCCGCCGCATCCTCTCGACGAAGGCCTGCCTTGCCGGTCCGGCAAGCGGCTTGTCCGTGGTCAGCAGGCCATCGAGCAACGCCAGAAGTTCGCGCGCTGCCGAAGACTTGCAGGAATAATAGACCATTTGACGATCACGGCGGGTTTCTACAAGGCCAAACCTGCGCAGTTTGGCCAGGTGTTGCGACAGCGCTGATTGGCTGAGTTCGACCTTGTCGGCGAGCACGCCGACAGAGAGTTCGCCCTCGGCGAGGTAGTTCATGATGAGCAAACGCTTTTCGTTGCCCATCACCGCAAGAAAGGCTGCCGCGCTTTCTGCGTTGGCGGTAAGTTTCTTGGTAACCATCGATTTCCCCATGCTTCATGCTCTTCCGAAGGCCATGGGGGCAATGGCTTCAGAATTCCAGAGCGTTGATGAGCCTGCCCCGGTTTGGACGCGGGACCTGCCCTGCTTCTTTTCGACCAGAACCCCTTCGTAACCCGGTTGCCACCACGTCGAGGTTGCTGGTCTCGGACAGAACGCGCGGCGCTTTTTCGGGCTCAAGTCAATGCAGACTCGGAAAAATTCCGCGCTGCTAATACGTATCAGCGCAGCGCTCGTTCGGCAAGAATATAACGAGGCCGGCAAAACAGCGGCCAGCCTCAGGGCAAGAGCGGCGTCAGCCGAAGCGCATGGCAAGGATACCTTGCAGCGACTCACGCTCAACCTTCAAACATGCTAATATTAGCCGGGCAAAAAAGGAGCCCGGCGCAAGGAGGAAGCCATGTCCATCGCGTCCAATGCCCGCAACACATTCACTCCCGACGAGACGGCCATGCTTGGCCGTGTCTATGAGAATGGCAGCGTCGAGGGCGAGACTACCGAGCAGAAGGAAGCACGCGCCTCGCGCATCCTGGCCAATTACATGGCCGGCATCACCGACGAGGCGGAGTTGATCGAGCTTTCGCGCAGGCCGCTTGGAAGATGAGCAACGTGGTCCGCCCACGCGAGGCGGCTTCACGGTGAGTTGACGTTCCGGCACGGAACGCAACGGCAGAATATCGTGTTCCGACATGTTCGGGAGGTTTCGCGATGATCCAGGGATGGTTCTCCAAGCCGGTTGAAGTCGCCGTCGGCCTTTCCGGGTCGATCCGCCACATCTCCAACGCCGAACAAGCCGCCGAGCTGCTGACCGGCCAATGGCGCGATGCCGGCAGTGCGCTGCATGGCGAGGCGCTGCGGGCCTGCCGCCGCGCGATCCGCGGCGACGTCACGGCCGATGCCGCCAGGGAGGCCTTCATCGCCGCCGCGCGCGAAGCGCATGTACTGGTCGAATAGGGCATGGCAGCGCCTTATTACACGCGCCTGCCTATCGATAGAAAAGCCACAAAAGCACCAGCACCGCGAACACTGCCGGAGAGAGCAGGATTCCAGGCCGAAAAATGCACATGGCCAGGGAAAGCGGCGTGAGCATGCCTGGCCGCGCCGATCCCTATCGGTTGCGCGCGTTGACGGGAAGGCGACACGCTGTTCGAAACGCGCGCAAACGATCCGCTTCAGCATGCGCGCGGTTTTGCCGGACCTCGTCGTAGAGCCCGAAAGCGGTCGCCATCAATGTCGCGGCGGTCATGGCGAGTGCAAGCACGGCGATAATCATGAGAGGTTTTCCCGCGTTTCATCAGCCTGGCGGATTCATTAGCGCAGCCTGCGAGGGTGCTGCAGTGACTTTGGTCACACGATTTTCAGCCGTCCGGAATCGCTGAAGAGCCCGTCCCGACGCTGCCCATCGTCGCCTCGAAATTCTTCGGAACCTAATGCGCGGTGGTTGGTTAATGCGCGGGTCCGCAATCGCCTCACGGACCTGCATCGGACGCCATCCGGCACCGATTGCTTGCTCAAAAAGACAATCATAAGAAACGGAGGAAGTGATGAACGATGTCTGGTTTTCCGAACCAGTCGTGATCGATTTCCAGCCAAACGGCCAACGCAAGGTATCGAGCTGCTTCGAGGCGATGGAATGCCTCGACCTACGTTGGCCGGGACAGGCGCGCGACGGCGCCTGGCGCTCGGCGAGCCGCGTCTGCCGTGACGCGCTTGACGGGCTGCGCAGCCCGGTGGAAGCCCGCAAGACGCTGCGCAAGGCGGCGAAGATCGCCGGACTGCTGGCGTAGCCTCGATTTCTCCATGCCCGTTGCGGTTTCGCGCGGGCTTTCCTTTCCATACAAGGGAAGTTACGGCCGGCGCATACTGCGGAACGCGTTAAAGCACGCATCCCGTGGGGTACATGAAAACGCCGGCCGCTCGGCCTAGGGGCTGCCTGACGGGTTCAGGCCTTTCCATTTCGGCGAGTCGGGCGCCGGGCCGCAACGCAAGCGCCGGAGCATGGTGAACGAGCGGTTACTATCCACAGGGCATGGTCAACGGGGCCAGGCAGGCAGACTGCGGCCTTTTCAGGCGAAACCGCCAAGCACTTCTGGAAACTGCACGGCCATTGCGCCTTCATCCGCCTGCCTGGCATAGATCGCGTGCATCCTGCTGCCGTCATATCTGGCCCTGCGGCGCTGCACGTCCTTGCCGAACAGGCCGGCAACCGCGTCGAACCGCCGGAGGAAGCGCTTCACCACGCCGCGTTCGAAGGGTATGCGCTGCTCGAAAGGCCTGCCCCAGGGCGTGTCCCTTGCCAGATCCCGCCAGATGCGCAGCGCTTCCAACTCGACCCCGACCTGATTGCCCCACGGCTTGCCGCCCGCGAAATGCCTGGCCCAGGCTTGCGAGAAGCCCCCCAATTCTCCGAGCGACTGCAGGTTCCAGTTTGGATGCATCGTCTGCCATTTGCCCTCGAAGACGACGTTCAGGGCATTTTGGTCGTTCATGCTTCCGTCAATAGCGGTCTTTCGCGTGCGCTCCAGCAGCGCATTCTCCCGGACAGCGTTCATATCGAAGACGACGACGCCCGAATTGAAATATGGCGCGCCTGGCGCCAGCTTGAGCTTCTGCCGGTAAGAGGGCCGGAAATACATGTAGTCGTCGTGGGCGGCGAGCAGCGGGGCGCGCAGCCGCTGCCTGGCAAGGTCATTGATGTCCCGGTTGAAGAGAACGTCGCAGTCCGTGTATGCGATGCGGTCATACGGCTCGAAAACCGGAAGCCGATCGGCGAAAAGCCGAATGTAAGCGGCAATGCTGTAGGTTCCGAAGCGAAAGCCGAAATTCGTCATGAACTCGGCGACATCGACCAGTTCGACCTTGCCTTCCAGCAGATGCCGGGCGACTTCAAGATCCGCCTGGCTCGCGCCGGTGTAGAGCAGAAAGCCGTCGATTGGGGTGGAGACATCCAGTATCCGGCGCGCCGTCAGGCAGGCGTATGGGAAGTAGCCGGCATCCGTCGCCAGGAAGAAACACGACTTCATCGTTCCGCTAACCGCCGCCCGTCATTTCGTTGCGGTGCCTGCCACAGAATGCCTCTCGATAAAAGCCTCGATCGGGCCGGTAAGCAGATCCGCCTCGCGTTTGACCTTGCCATCGTCCCAACGCCACCATTGGATGGCGAGCAGCTTTGAGATGACGTCCTGCGAAAAGCGATATCTGATCAGCCTTGCCGGCGAGCCGCCGACAATCGCGTAAGGCGGCACGTTCTTCGTGACCACCGCCCCTGCCCCGACGACAGCGCCGTCGCCGATCTCGACGCCCGGCAAAATCATGGCGCCGTTGCCGATCCAGACGTCATTGCCCACGGTGATGCCAGCCGGCTTGCTGTCTTCCGCGATCGGCTCCGGCTGCTTCAGCAGCCGGCTGTAAATCGGAAACGTGGTAGCGCTCGCGGTCGGATGATGGCCGGAGCAAATGAAAAGCACCCGGCCGGCAACCGAGCAGAAGGCCCCGACCCGCAGCGGGGCTTCCTTTGCGGGAAACAGGACCTTTCGCCATGTCACGCCATAGGTGTGGCGGCCAACCGTCACATGCTCCGGCAACTTGGAACGCGCGTCCTTGAACCATCTGGAAATCGTCGACATCTGCAAACCTCAGCGGCAGCCGTGCAGCGACATAGCCGCTGTTAGATATAACCTACAAGCCCAGGGAACTGGCTGTACGCACCTTGGCCGAATCGCGAGGCTGTCAGGCGGGAAGGTAGTTCCGGCAATGAGACCTCTTGGAATGCAAGTCGCAGTCAGCTACTGACAGCGATGCCCAACATCCGGTGGTACTGCCGAGTGAGAAGATCATGGAGGAAAAGGCTGCGTTCGATTTACCTGCTGAGGAATTCGTAAGGCGATTTGAGAGAACGGATGACACATGAAATGCTTGGTAATCAACCTTGATCGATCACCTGACAGGTTGAACCAGGCAACCTCCGAATTCGCGAAGATCGGCATCGCTTTTGAGCGCGTTGCGGCGGTCGATACGTCCAGCGAGCCCTCGAATTTTCCTGCCGCTCGCCGCCTCACCAAGCCAGAGATTGCATGCTTTCTCAGCCATCGTAAGTGCTGGCAAATGATCGCAGATGGCGCCGAGCAATATACCGCAATCTTTGAGGATGACGTCGTTTTCAGGAGCGATGCCGGACCATTCCTGTCCGATGACAGTTGGGTCCCGCGCGATGCCGACATCGTCAAGCTCGAGACGTTCTTCGGTCAGGTCAGATTGGCGCGCCTTGCGTCCATTGGGAACGGCCATTCGATTGGCCGGCTGGTCGGCGAGCATCTCGGTACGGCCGGCTATGTCATTTCCAAGGCTGCGGCTGAAAAGCTGCTTCAGCGGACAAAACGCCTGAAGGAACCGGTCGATCTCGCATTGTTCAGCCCGAATTCGCTGATGTGCGCCCGCAATACAACCTATCAGGTGACACCGGCCCTTTGCGCACAGCACCGTTTTCTTTCTGAACGAAATACGATGCCGACGATCATCCAAACGGCACCGCATCGCCCCAAAAGCGTAACCACGAAAGTTCGTGGGGAATTGTCGCGGCTGTTCGCCCATTGCCGAAACGGAACCTTTTGGCGAACCCAGCGGGTCGATTTGAGTCTAGGCTGGACGCCTGACGCACATCCCGCTGGCCGATCTTCGCAAAAGCTAAAACCCCGAGGTTGACCTAACGTCGCTAGGTCAGCGAAACTCGAGTTGCTTGATTTCTCGGCGGCTTCGAGCAAAGGGGCATGCGAAGGCCCGCCGATTGCCGGCTGCCTACGAGAACCAGCATGGCACTCAAACTAATAGCCGACGGACTAAGCAAAAATCGATTGGTCATCCAGCTAAAGGCGCTCAGAAACGAGTTCGCCTATAAAAGCTTCGAATATCGAGGGCGTGCGTCTGGGCGCCTGCTTGCAAAACAGTTGCACGACGCCGGGGTGTCGCGCGTGTGCATCACGGTCGCCTTCAACGTACCCTGGGTGATCGATGCTTTGACGAAGGCGTGGGAGATGCATTCGCCAGGGATGACGCTGGTCGTCGTCGACAATTCTACGAAGGCCCAGGCGAGAGCGGCCATCGCACAGATCTGCAAGATGCGCGGCGTGCCCTACCTTGCCTTGCCGATGCGGGTCGAAAAACACCTGTCGAGATCGCATGGAACGGCGATCACCTGGGCGTTTCACAACATCGTGCGCCATCTGAAGCCGGAGTTCTTCGGCTTCATCGATCACGACTGCTTCCCGGTCGTGCCGTTCGATATCCCGTCCAATCTGGCCGGCAAAGTCGTGTATGGCCGCAGGGCATACGGTACCGAAAATCACGTCTACAAGGCCAAGCCGGACGATCGGCACTGGAATTTGTGGGCAGGCTACTGCTTCTACCGGTTCTCCGCCGTGGCCGCCTATAAACTGAATTTCGAACCCCGCATAAATCTCGGCCTCGACACCGGCGCAGCCAACTGGGCGATCCTCTATTCGAAACTTGCCGAGGCGGATGTCGCCGTGGCAACCGTGGAACAGCGGCCAATGACGATGGCCGGCGCGGTCGGGCACCACGAGTTCATCGACGGCGCCTTCTTTCACCTCGCCGGCGTGTCCTACCCCGAAAGACCGGGCTATCACCATCGAACGGCGGAGCACCGGGAAATGCTCCGGGATTATGTGTGGAACACTTATCTGGGCGGCCCGGCCGGGCAGGCCGTGAGCGATTTCTGAAGGCCGACCGCCCTCGTTCCAGTCCTTCAGAGCGCGCAGCGACGCTCGGATCTGGTTGTTTCTAGATACGGTCAGGCGGGCCGACGAGCTTCGCAATCGCCTCGTCGATCCCAATCCTTCCTTGACGTCCCAGCGTATCCGGATCGCGAAAGTCGATCCAGCCTTCGTTGAAGCCGTCCAGCATGCGCATGCGCATTTCGGGATGGCGCATGCCCTGCTCGCGGAAGATCGTCTCCCAGCGCTCGCGCGGGACTGTGCGTGCCTCGACCTCGCGGCCGAGCGCCTTGGCAAGGGCGGCGGCGATTTGGTTCGGCGACACCCTGTGTCGCGCTTCCAGTTCGATCACCCGGTGGCCGCTCCAATCCTCAGGCAAGAGTTCCGCAGCGGTTCTGCCGACATCGGCGGCCGAGATCATCGCGACCGGCCGATCGAGCGGCTGGAGGTAGCTGTCGATCACGCCCTGATCGCGCGCCGAGGCGAGGTCCCACTGGGCATTTTCCATGAACCAGGCGGCGCGCAGGAACGTCACGGCCACGGGCAGATCGGCGAGCGCCTCTTCCAGCAGGCGCAACACATTGAGCAGATTGGGCTGCGTGGCGTCCGCGCCGATCGTCGACAGCACGACCACCTTGGGCGGCAGCGCCCTGTGCAGCGCCTCGCGGACGACGGCGATCTTCGGCAGCACGTCCGGGAAATCGGGTTCGGAATCATAGACCGGCGGCAACAGGATGAACGCGCCCTCGCCGCCCGAAAGCGCCGCGGCCAGAGGCCCGGGATCGCCGAGATCGGCGACGGCGACCTCGCAGCCTTTGGCCAGCCACCGCGCGCCCTTGGCTTCGTCGCGGACAACGGCCCGAACCTTGTGGCCCGATGCCAGCAGCGTTTCGGCAAGAACCCCGCCGATGCGGCCGGTAATGGCGGTAACTGCGTACATGATCTTTCCTTCGTTTGTGGTGGTTGAACGGGATCACGGCCGGCGGCCACGACGGGCCGGCGGTCTCTGGCCGGTCTTTTCACACCCTTGGCTTGCTGATCACAGCGCCGATATGTCATCATAATCCGGACTCCAGGTTGGGAATAGCGCATGTCTTATGACGGAAGATTGCTGTCCGGCGTGACGGTGCTGATGGCGGTGGTCGAAGCCGGCTCGATGGCGCGGGCAGCGGACTCGCTCGGCATGACCGCCTCAGGCGTCGGCCGCGCCATCCAGCGGCTGGAAGCCCGCATCGGGGTGCGGCTGCTCGACCGCACGACCCGCACCATGCACCTGACGGACGAAGGGCGGCGCTTCCACGAGCGGGTCGGCCCTCACCTCGACGGCATCGAGGAGGCGGCGGTCGAGGCCACCGGCGCCACCTCGGTGGTTCGCGGCAGGCTGCGCGTCAATGTCGACCCGTTCTTCTCGCAGCTGGTGCTGGCCGGGCACGCGGGCCGGTTCCTGGCGCTCTATCCGGAGCTTCGCCTCGAGCTCATCATGCGCGACGCGGTGGGCGACCTGGTGGCGGACGGGTTCGATCTTGCCTTGCGCTTCGGCGATCCGCCGGCCGGCTCATTCACCGCGCGCAAACTGTTCGAGACGCGCGTACTCACCGTCGCGGCGCCCGCCTATGTCGAGCGCCGAGGGCGTCCGCGGCACCCTGCCGACCTGCCCGACCACTACGCCATCGATTTCTGGGACGCCGCGCATGGCCGCGCCTATGAGTGGGAATTTCGCCGCGGCAACGAGGCGCTGCCGGTCAGCGTTCGGACCAGGCTGATGACCTCCGACGCGCCGACCATGCTCAACGCCTGCCTGTCCGGTGCCGGCATCGCGCAGGTGCTGGAATTCGCCACGCGCGAGCAGGTGCGCGACGGCCGGCTGATCGACCTGTTTCCGGATTGGTCCGACGAGCTCTTCCCGCTCCACGCGATCTACCCTTCGCGACAATACCGCACGGCCAAGGTGCGGGCGTTCGTGGAGTTCGTGATGGAGTTGCTGGCTGAGGTTTAGATCGATGACCGGCGCAGCGGGCCCGCCCGCTGCCCTATTTCGCACATTCTGTGATAAGTGACGCCTATGAGCCGATCCCGAAGGAATACCCCCGATCGTCGGCATGACCACAGTCGACAGCGACAAGGCATTCAAGCAAGCCGAGCATCGGCGCGAGCGGCGGGCCGTGAAGGCACGGCTCGAATTTGACGAAGAACCGTTGCCGACCAAGGCTTTCGGCAATCCATGGGCCAGCGAGAAAGACGGCAAGCAATGGCTAGCCGAACCCTCCCCTAAACTGATGCGGAAGTGAGGTCCGCACACGAACCGCGCCAAGGGAATGGCGATCCCGGCAGGATTCGAACCTGCGACCATCGGCTTAGAAGGCCGGTGCTCTATCCAGCTGAGCTACGGGACCGTCGGCCGGCCGGGCCGGCTGCTGCGTTACGCCAAGCGATGCAAGACTCGGGAAGTCAGTGCGTCCAGGGCGTCCTGCGGTCATAGCGGAAATTGTCCGAATAGGAAATCTGCCGGCGCTTGGCTTCCTTCGGCTCTTCGACGCGATAGGCGATCTTTTCCTTCTCGGCATAGGCCACCGCTTCTTCCTTCGTGTCGAAGGTGAGCTTCACCTGGCTCAGCATGTCGCCGGAGGTGGTGTAGCCCATCAGCGGGTCGATCTTCTTGCGCTGCGCGGGATCGAACTCCAGCACCCAATGTCCGGTCTTGGCCTTGCCGGACTGCATCGCGGTTTTGGCTGGACTGAAAATGCGCGCGGACATGACCACCTCTTTGCCGCCCGGAAATCGGGCACCGTTGTTCGGCGCCATTCCCGGGTCCCATCGGGAGCCCGAAATCTCGCGCCAACCCCGTCATTACTGTGCAATGGCCGCGGCGGCAAGGCCGCAAGCGCCCCTGCGCTCCCAAGGCGCAGGGGAACCTCGCCGCGCCGGCGACATTATCGAAAGGTCGGGCGGCCGGGCCGGGCAAGCCTTCCCTGTCAGCCTCAATCAGAAGCGGACGTTTCGCCATGACCAATGCAACCGAACATGCCGTCCTGCAGCTCGCCGTGCTTGTCGGCAGCCTGCGCGCCCAGTCCTTCAGCCGCAAGATCGCCAAGGCCCTGGCCGCCCGCGCGCCGGATTCGGTGCGCTGCCGCTTCATCGAGATCGGCGACCTGCCGCTCTACAACGAGGATCTGGACGGTGACGACCCGCCAGCGGCGTGGTCGGCCTTCCGTGCGGCGATGCGCGAATGCGACGCGGTGCTGTTCGTCACCCCGGAATACAACCGCTCGATCCCCGGCTGCCTGAAGAACGCGCTTGATGTCGGCTCGCGCCCATCGGGCAAGAGCGTGTTCAAGGGACTGCCCGCAGGGGTCGTCAGTGTCACACCGCATAAGCTTGGCGCTTTCGGCGCCAATCATGCGCTGAGACAAACCTTCGCCTTCCTCGACATGCCAGTGATGCAGCAGCCGGAGGCCTATATCGGCAATGTCGCGGAAATCCTGGACGGCAAAGGCGCGGTGACCAATGCCGATACCGCCACCTTCCTCGAAAATTTCATGGCCAGCCTGGAAAGCTGGATCAGGACGGTGCATCCTGCCGGCTCGTCCTTCGATGCCTTCATGAAGCAGCGCGAGAAGATCGCCGAAGACTATGTCAATGGCGATGCCGCCTCGCTGAAGGCGATCGTCACCCGTGCCGGGCCGGCGACGTTCTTCTCACCGCGCGGCGACCATCTCGAAGGCGCCGAAGCGGTTGCCGGCCGTTACGAACGCGATGCCGCAAGCTTCCACAAAGGCGGCAACACCGACCTCGAGGTGCTGCAAGCGTCGGCGAGCGGCGATCTGGCGTTCTGGAGCGGCTTGCAGCATGCCAAGGCGCGCATCGGCAAGAACGGCGAGGCGACCGAGATGACCTTGCGGGTGACGGAAGTGTTTCGGCTGGAGGATGGCGCGTTCAAGCTGGTGCATCGCCATGCCGACCCGGTTCATTAGCCGGCGCTTGCAAAATCCGCGACACAATGCCGGGGGGCTTTGCAACACGCACCTATTCCTTTTGGCCTGCGAGCGGCATACATCGGATACATGGTCGTGCCACTTGATGGCATGATGGCGACGACAAAGATACGAATGAGCGCGGATACGGAAGTCTCGCCGTCGGGGGCCGGCAAGCCAGCGATATTGGACGGTACGATTGTCGTCGGCGGGGGCGCCGCCGGGCTTGCCGCCGCGCATGCGTTGACCATGGCCGGCGTGACGACGCGGATCCTGGAGCGCGAGCAGAGGCTGGCCGAACCCTGGCACCGCCGCCACGACAATCTGCACCTCAACACGCATCGCGACCTCTCCTCATTGCCAGGCGTGTCCTATCCGGCGGGGACACCGGCGTTCCCGCACCGCAGCGCCGTCGCGCGCCATCTCAATGAGTTCGCCGAAACGCACCGGCTGCCCGTCGCCTTCGGGGTCGAGGTCGACGAGATCGAATTCCGAGGCGACCATTGGCTGCTGCGGACAAGCGAGGGCTTGAAGGCGGCGCGATATGTGGTGATCGCCACCGGACGGGACCGGCAGCCCTTCATCCCGGCCTGGACAGGCATGGACGATTTTTCCGGCAGGATCATCCATTCGGCCGATTTCGGAAAGGCAAGCGACTATGCCGGCAAGAAGGTGCTGGTGGTCGGCGCCGGCAATTCCGGCTTCGATGCGCTCAACCATCTTTCCCGTGTCGAGACCGGCCAGATCTGGCTTTCGGCGCGCAACGGACCTTCGCTGCTGCCCAAGCGCATCGGCAAGATCGCGGTGCACCGCATATCGCCGCTCATGGCCAACCTGCCCACATGGCTCGCCGACGCGGTCATGGCGGCAACGCAGCGCCTGGTGTTCGGAGATCTGACGAAATACGGCCTGCCCCCTGCCCCGTCGGGCGGCGCCAGCCGGCTCGGCTCCGACTATACCGCGATCGCGGCCGACGACGGCGCGGTCGAGGCCATCAAGGCCGGGCGCATCATCGTCGTGCCGCAGTTGCGCGCATTCAGGCGCGACGGCGTCGTGCTCGACAATGGCCAGCGAATAGCGCCCGACATCGTCATCGCCGCCACCGGCTACCGCACTGGACTGGAACCGATGCTGGGCAAGCTCGGCGTGCTCGACGCCAAGGGCGTGCCGCTGTTCAACGGCGCCGCAAACGACCCGAAGCTGCCCGGGCTCTGGTTCACCGGCATGCGGCCCAGCATTCGCGGCTGCTTCGCCAACTCAACAATCCAGGCCGCGGCGATCGCCAGGAAGATCACTGGCCTGAAGAGCTGAGCGCGCTACAAGGAACAGACAAGACGGTCGGTCGTTTGCCTTTCTCTGATGAAAGGAAGCGAGATGCCGACGCCCGATGAGCTCGAAGCAAAATTCTGGAAAGCCCTGAAATCGGATATGACAATGATGATCGGGCTTGACGGCTCGAACATCATCCCGCGCCCCATGACGGCGCAACTGGAAGCCGAGGCCAGGGGCCCGATCTGGTTCTTCACCGCCAGGGAAACCGAGCTTGTGCTTGGACTTTCCTCCGGCAGCCAGGCAACGGCGACGTTTGTATCCAAGGGTCATGACCTTTTTGCAACGGTGCAAGGCCGGTTGCAGATCGATAACGACCGGGTCGTGATCGACCGGCTGTGGAACCGCTACGTGGAAGCGTGGTTCGAAGGCGGCAGGGACGATCCGAAGCTGACGCTGCTTCGCTTCGAGGCTGAACAGGCCGAGATTTGGCTCGACGCCTCCAGCGTCGTCTCCGGTATCAAGATGCTGCTCGGCTACGATCCGAAGGAGGAGTACAAGGACAACGTCGCCAAGGTCGATCTCTAGGCTGCCTGGACAGCATCATCGGCCGGATCGAACCGCGCTCTGTTTTTGTGTTGCCTTCCGGGCGTGCGCCCCCTATACGCCGCGGGACGTCGGAGTGTAGCGCAGCCTGGTAGCGCACCTGATTTGGGATCAGGGGGTCGCGTGTTCGAATCACGCCACTCCGACCATCGCTTTCCCCCAAAAAATTGCCGTGCCGGTCTAGCGGCCCAGGGCCTGACCAGAAGGGCTCTTGGCCTCACTCTCCTGGAACCATGTCAGCCTTCGCAAGTTTCGGTTGCCATGACCGGCAATGCGAAAACTCCGACCATCGCGCGCATCTGGCGCGGCAGAACCTTGCCCGACAAAGCCGACGCATATGAGGCCTACAACTACGAGGTCGGCATCAAGCCGCTGATCGAGAAGGCGCTCGGTGTCCAGACCTTCCGCGAGGACACGCCGACCTATTCGGAGTTCATGACAATCTCCTATTGGGAGAATAACGAGGCAATGGCGCGCTTCACCGGCGGCGATCCCACCAAGATCCACCATCTAGACCGTGACGAGGAATTTCTCATCGAGTTGCCCAACAGCGTTCAGGTGCTACGCCTGCTCGCCAGACACGGCAGCACGGGCTGAGTGCCGATCCCCAACAGTCCCGTCCGGGTTGAAATCAAACCTGTGGTGTGAACACGGAGACGGGTAAACCCGCCGGGCGAGTCCCCAACAACCTCAAGCCCGGCGAGCCTACAACCCGATCTGGAACGCGACCGGGGCCGGGATCAACCGGCACTGTCGGTGTTGCAAGACTGATGCCGGAAAGACTGTTCCGGAATGGGACGGCTACGCCGCACGCTCCCACAGATGCCGCACAAGCCGGGACGCGGCTCGAACAATCCCCCTCGCTCCCAACTTTGTCACCGGTCTAGACTTCGGACAAAGGGGGATTGTCGATGCCCGTGCTCGAGGCGCTGCTGTCGCTGATCGGTCCGGCCTACCTGGCCTATTACGGCTTCGCGGTTCCGGTCATGGTCGCCTGGGCAATCCTGTGCGCCGCTCTGTGGGTCTGGAACAACCGGCCGAGCAAGCGGCAGAGCGGCGTCGCCCGGTCGCGGTCCGCCGGCCTGATGGTCTTCGTCCTTGTCGCCGCCTGTTACATCGCGGCGCATACGGGCGTGTATCTTTTGGCTCGGCATCTGGCCGGGCTATGGGCGTAATTTTTCCCTTCTCCCCTTGTGGGAGAAGGTGGATCGGTGCGCAGCGCCGAGACGGATGAGGGGTATTCCAGCGGAGTGAGACGTCGGCTTTCCCTGGAGCACCCCTCATCCGGCCGCTTAGCGGCCACCTTCTCCCGCAAGGGGAGAAGGGAAAGGCCTAGATATCGAACTCGCCCTGCCCCTCGTCCATAGCGCTGACCGTCTCCGCCGCGAGCGCCCGGGTGATCGGCGTCTTGCGCTCAAGCGCGGCGCGGTCGAGGCGCTCGACGACACGCATGGCGGTGCCGAGCGAACGCTCGATGCGGCGCACCAGATATTGCACCACATGCGGCTCGACCTCGACCTGGCGGTCGGCGAACAGCTTTGTGATGACGCCGGCAAGCAGCAGATCGTCGGGCTCGTGGATCTCGATCGTCGCCGCCGCTTTCAGCCGCGAGACGAGGTCGGGGAGCGTGACGCGCCAGGCCGAGGGGAAACGCCGCGCCGTAAGCAGCAGCGTCGAGCCCGCGCCGCGCACTTCGTTGATCAGGTGAAACAGGCCCTGCTCATCGATCGCCGTCTTGTCGACGTCGTCGATGAGCGCCGGCCTCATGCCCAGGCCGGCGATGTGCTCGCCGATCCGGCCCGGCTCGATGGCGACGGCATGCGCCCGCTCCTGCCATATCCGGGCGAGATGCGTCTTGCCCGAGCCGGGCGGCCCGGCCAGCACGACCACCGGCGACGGCCAGTCCGGCCAGCGGTCGATCAGCGATGCGGCTTGCGCGTTGGTGCCCGACACGACGAGCTCGTCGCGCGAATAGCCGGTGCCGTGGCCGAGATCGAGCGGCAGCTGACGCGGCGTATCTGCTGGCTGAGCAGCCATGTCAGCCCCGCTTCGAACGGTGGCCGCCGCCGCGATCGGCCGGCAATGGCGGCACGGGCCCTGTGGCGTGACCCTTGTAGAGCGGCGATTCGAGATAGCGGGCGATGGCGAAGCGCACCAGCACGGCAATCGCCGCCGAGGCCGGCACGGCAATCAACAGGCCGACGAAGCCGAACAGCGCGCCGAAGGCAAACAGCGCGAACATCAGCCACACCGGATGCAGGCCGACGCTCTTTCCGACCAGTCGGGGCTGCAGGATGTTGCCCTCGATGAACTGGCCGACGAAGAACACGCAGGCAACCAGCACCACCATGGTCCAGTCCGGCCAGAACTGGACGAAGGCGACGCCGATGGCCAGCACCAGCCCGGTCAGCGAGCCGACATAGGGGATGAAGGAGATCACCCCGGCGAAGAAGCCGATGAGGATGGCGAAGTTCAATCCGGTCAGCGTCAGCCCGGTGGCATACATGGCGCCGAGCACAAGGCATAGCGTGCCCTGCCCGCGCACGAAGCCGGCCGTGGCGGTGTTGATGTCGCGGGCAAGCGCGCGCACCGTCTCGACATGGTCGCGCGGCACCCAGCCGTCGACCTCGGCCACCATGCGGTCCCAGTCGAGCAGCATGTAGAAGGCCACGACCGGGGTGACGACGAACAGGCTGACCACCGAGACCAGCGCCACGCCGGAGCTCCAGATCGAGGTGAAGACGGTGGTGAGCAGGCTGAAACCGGAGGTCAACAGCGAGTTCAGCCCGTCGCGCAGGCCGGCGGCGTTGACGCCAAAACGCTGCTCCAGCCATTTCGGGTCGAAGCTGGTGAGCAGCGACTGCAGGCGCGTGAGATATTCCGGCAGCTTGCGGGCGAAATCGGCCATCTGGGTGGCCAGCACCGGCACCAGGATGACGAAGGCCAGCACCACGACGACGATGAAGGCGATCAGGATGACCACCGTCGCCATAAGGCGCGAGAGGCCGAGCCGCTGCAGCCAGTCGGCAACCGGATCGAGGAAATAGGCGAGCACCATGCCGGCGACGAAAGGCAGGAGGATGCCCGAGAAGACATAGAGGAACAGCGCCAGCAGAACCGCCGTCGCGAGCCAGAATAAGACCTGGCGACGAAGCGCGCCGGAGCTATCGTCCGCGGCGATCACGGCGCCATCGTGGTCAGGCGTCCGTGCCGGAGCCGCCCGATCTGCCGATGCCCGACTTGGTGTTGCCCGACTTAGTGACGTCGTTCTGGGAGTTGCTCGTTCGGGAGCCTTCGCCATAGCCGCTCATATGCCTTAGCCAAGCCACGAGATAGGCCGCGGCCGAAGCCACGGTCAAGACCCCGGTCAGCAATATGAGCGCGGTCCGCAGTGGGCCGAGTTGCACGGCAAAGGCCAGCTCGCCCAGCACCAGCGCCGCCAGCACGATCTGGGCGGCGGTGTTGGCCTTCGAAACGAAGAGCGGCTTCACCTCGACCGGATTGCTCATCACGCTGGACAGGAGCACGGCGCAGACGATGAGCCCGTCACGCGAAACCATCATGACCACCAGCCAGAGCGGCAGTTCGCCGGCGAAGCCCATGACGACGAAGACCGAGACAAGCAGGAGCTTGTCGGCGATCGGATCGAGATAGGCGCCCAGGCGGGACGACTGGTTCCAGCGGCGCGCGATGAAGCCGTCGACGCCGTCGGAGATGCCGGCGACGAGAAAGCCGGCGAAAGCCCAGCCCCAAAGCGACTGCAGCATGGCCAGCACCACGGCGGGCACGAGCAGCAGCCGCATGATCGTGATCATGTTGGGAAGGGTCACGTGATGTCCCGTCGTGTCTTTTGTTGGGAAAAAGATGAGGGAGATGGGAGATTGGCGCAAGTGAGGAACTGCCGATCTTCCCCTCGTGGGGAGATGGCCGGCAGGCCAGAGGGGGCGCGAAGGAACGCCGACTTTTGGACCAACAGACCTGCAGGGAAGCTGATAGGCTGCATGCCACGGGAGGCGCACATGGCGGTCAACATCAACGTTTACTGGGGTCCAAGGAAACGGACAGCCAAGGATTCGATCCCACAACTTCAAGCGCATTTCCGAGCATTGGCTATTGCCGACGAAAGACTCGCTAGCTGGGCTCCGCTGGGAAGGTCTCTTAAAAAGGCGATGGCGTCCGAACCTATCGACACATCGGCAGCCAGTAACCTGCAGCACCTGCTGGAGAAAGGCCAGAACAAGACGGACATCGCCCCGCGCCAACCCATTCCGGAATTGGGTTACCGCGTCTCCCTCTGGAACCAGCGCCGGGGAAACGTGGAAGCGTCAACGTCGATCCATTGCGGGGCGTATTCCGAGTATCTGTCACGAGACAGTCAGAACAATGCTTGTCTGGAGCTTAACTGCATGGCAGGGGCCGAGCCTTTTGGGGCGGAAGTCCTGCTCGCCCTATTCCATAGATTCGTCGAAATCTGGAAACCCGACTGGGGTTCGATTTGGCGCGATGTCCAGGAAGGACATCCGGCCAGCAGCCGCGAGCATCCAACGCGCGTTCAATATGCGTTTTACCAACAGCAGGGCTTGGCATCGCAAGGACGAACCGTGGGAAAGGAGGTTGGTGTTCCCCAGGGGCGTATGTGGGTGGATGAAACGGCAGCACCCATTCTAGAGGAAGTTTGACTGCCATAATCGCAGAGTTGGCGGACACGCCTTTGACCTACCGGACATCTCCCCGGGAGATTGGCACTGGTCTCGGCTTTCGCCAATCAACCCCGCACTTTCCTCGGAAACAACATCACTCACCTGCGCGTCATCCTTGCTCCCCGAAACCATTCATGCGAAGAGCCCGCAATGACAAACAGGGACGAGCCGACGATGAGCAAGGGCGATCCGGCCAAGCGCAAGAACGGGCTCACCTATGCCGAGGCGGGCGTCGATATCGATGCTGGCAATCTGATGGTCGAGAAGATCAAGCCGCTGGTGCGCGCGACGCGCCGGCCGGGCGCGGATGGCGAGATCGGCGGCTTCGGCGGCCTGTTCGACCTCAAGGCCGCAGGCTTCACCGATCCGGTGCTGGTCGCGGCCAATGACGGCGTCGGCACCAAGCTCAAGATCGCCATCGATGCCGGCAAGCATGACACGATCGGCATCGACCTCGTCGCCATGTGCGTCAACGACATCGTCGTGCAGGGCGCCGAGCCGCTGTTCTTCCTCGACTATTTCGCCACCGGCAAGCTCGATCCGGACCAGGGCGCCGCGATCGTCGGCGGCATCGCCGAGGGCTGCCAGCAAGCCGGCTGCGCGCTGATCGGCGGCGAAACGGCCGAAATGCCCGGCATGTATCACGACAAGGACTACGACCTTGCCGGTTTCGCGGTCGGCGCGGCCGAGCGCGGCCAGTTGCTTCCCACAGACGACATCGTCGAAGGCGACGTGCTGCTTGGCCTTTCCTCCTCCGGCCTGCACTCCAACGGTTTTTCGCTGGTGCGCCGCATCGTGGCGGCGAGCGGTCTTGCCTGGAGCGATCCGGCGCCGTTCAACGAAGAGCTCAGCCTCGCCGAGGCGCTGCTCGAGCCGACGCGCATCTATGTGAAGTCGATCCTGAAGGCTATCCGCAACACGCATGGCATCAAGGCGCTGGCCCACATCACCGGCGGCGGTTTCCCGGAAAACATCCCGCGCGTGCTGCCCAAGGATTTTTCGGCCGAGCTCGACCTCGAGGCGATCGACGCGCCGCCGGTGTTCTCGTGGCTGGCAAAGACCGGCGGCGTCGCGCCGGAAGAAATGATGCGCACCTTCAATTGCGGCATCGGCATGATCCTCGCCGTCGCCTCCGGCCAGGCGGCGCAGGTGGCGGCGGTGCTGCAGGAAGCCGGCGAGACGGTGACGCCGATCGGCCGGATCGTGCCGCGCCGCGACGCCGGCGTCATCTACAGGGGCTCGATCGGCCTATGAGCAGGAAACGCACGGTCGTCCTGATCTCAGGGCGCGGCTCCAACATGACGGCGCTGATCGCGGCCGCCGCCGATCCAAGCTATCCGGCCGAGATCGTCGGCGTGATCTCCGACCGCGCGAACGCCGCCGGCCTCGGCATCGCCCAGTCGCGCGGCATCGCCACCAAGGTGATCCAGCGCGCCGACCATGCGAGCAAGGATGCCTATGACGCCGCGCTCGACGCCGCGCTCACCGGCTTCGGCGCCGAGATCGTGGCGCTTGCCGGCTATATGCGCATCCTCGGCCGCGGCCTCGTCGAGAAATGGCAGGGGCGCATGGTCAACGTCCACCCTGCTTTGCTGCCCGCCTTCAAGGGGCTGGACACGCACGCGCGGGCGATCCGCGCGGGCGTGCGCATCCATGGCTGCTCGGTGCATTTCGTCACGCCGGAGATGGATGACGGCCCGATCATCGCGCAGGCCGCCGTGCCGGTGATGGTCGGCGACAATGAGGACACGCTTGCCGCGCGCGTGCTGAAGGCCGAGCATCGGCTCTATCCGCTGGCGCTAGGCCTCGTCGCCGAGGGCAAGGCGAGCATGGAAAAGGGCCACACCGTGCTTGCCCATTTCGCCGACGATGCAGAGAACGCAAGCTCGGTCGTGATGGCGCCGGACCCGCTGCGCGAGGAGACCGACCTCGAGCATCTGGCGCGGATCACGCCGTAGGGCCCTGGCCGGGAATTGCAGCATGGCGCTTACCCCTGAACTGCGGAGCCAACCCCTGGGTCAAACCGAAACGGACCGGCTGCGTAAGGCTTGGATCGACAGATTAGGCAGCGGCCCGTTTGCCCCCTTCTACATCGACGAGATCAAGCAGAAGGCCCGCGCCCGACTGGACAAGCAATCGTGGTCCTGAACAATGCCCGCGAGACAATTGCTTATCTTACGCCACGCCAAGTCGAGCTGGGATGACCCCAAGCTTGCCGATTTCGACCGGCCGCTCGCCCCGCGCGGGCAAAAGACCGCGCCGCTGATCGGGCGCGAGCTTTCGCGGCGTGGCTGGCTGCCGGATCTGGCTCTGGTCTCGCCGGCGCTGCGCGCCCGCGATACTTGGCGGTTGGTCGCCCAGGAGCTGCCGAAGCATGTGTCCGCGGATTTCGCGGAAGAGCTCTACGAGGCGGAGGCCGGCGCTATCCTGGCGCACGTGCGGCAGGTCAAGGCGACCAACCTGCTCGTGATCGGCCACAACCCCGGCCTCCAGCAGTTTGTGTTGCGGCTGGCCGGCGCCGGGTCGGATGAGAGCGTTTTCAAGAAGATCGAAGCGAAGTTTCCGACGGCGGCGCTCGCGCGGTTTACAGTAAAGGGCAACTGGGCGAATCTGGATTTCGGCGGCGCTCGGCTGACGCATCTCGTCAGGCCGAGGGATTTGGAGTAGACCCCGAAGCTGCCAATCTCCCGCCGCAAACAAAGGCGGCGGAGCAAGCCCGCCGCCTTTGGCAAAGCCTGAGACGTTAAACCTCAATTGCCCCAGATGCCCTGGCCCGGATCATGCCAGGCCTGCGACGGCGCCGATCCGGTGGTCATCGAGGTGTCGACATTGGTAGGCTTGGCGGGCTCGTGCTTGCGTACCGAGGCGGTGAGCCCGCGATCGACGCCGGCGGTCGGCTGGTTGACGTTGTCCGCGCCGTAATGATCGCTGCCGGCGAAGGCAGAACCCATGGCGAGAAGTATGGCTGCGGTGGTAAGGACGATCCTGGTCATTGCAAAAGTTCCTTTCGTTAAAAATGTGGAGGTCTTTGGGGGATCGAAGCGGCGTCAGCGGCCCCACAGGCCGTCGTCGTTGTGCCGGGCAATGATGTCGACGACGGTCCGGCTGGTTGCGGCCGTCACCGGAGCCTGGTGATCCGCCGTGCCGCGCTCACGGATCGAGCTGGTCATCATGTGATCGGCGCTGGCGGCCGGCTGCTTGGCGCCGTCGGCGCCGTAATGGTCGCTGCCGGCAGAGGCGCTGCCCATGGCAGCGGCGAGCATGGCAGCCGCGACGAATGCGGTCCTGTTCATCTCAATGTTCCTTGTCCTGTCGTTTCATCGGCGGCGCCTTGGGAGGATGGCCCGCTGCCGACAAGACCCGGAACAGTCCGGATTTATTCCCGATCAAGATTTCGGCTTCCGCGACGGGGATCGCGCAAATTGCCTGGTCGACGCACGGAAAAGCCCGGGCCAACGGATAGCCGGCTCCACAAAAACAGAGCGGCGGGACAAGCCCGCCGCTTTGAGGTCTGTCGAGGACAGATCCGTTTAATGGCTGCCGAACAGGTCGTGGTTGGCGCCCGTGACGATCGGCTTCTGGGCATCCGCGTCCGACTTCTTGACCGAAGCGGTGAACGAGGTGTCGACCGAAGCGGCCGGCTGGTTGGCGTTGGCCGAACCATAGTTGTCCGAGCCGGCGAAAGCGGCGCCGGTGGCAACGAGAAGGGCGGCAGCGGTAAGAGCGATCTTGGTCATTTGAGTTACTCCAGATTTAAGAATTGAGGTTGGGATTGATGGGGACGGGAGCCGCTTAGCGGCCCCAGATGCCCTGGCCGGATTCCGGCTGGTTCTGATCAGGCGTGATGTGGAGGTCGCGCTGCTCGAACTTGCGGATCGAACCCGTGATGGTGTTGTCGACCTTGCCCGCAGGAGCGGTCACGGCCGGCTGATTGACGTTGTCGGAACCGTAATGGTCGCTGCCGGCAAAAGCGCCGCTCGTGGCGATGAGGAGGGCAGCAGCGGCAAAAGCAATCTTGTTCATTTCAGGTACTCCAGATCTCAAAAGTCGTGTCCGTCTAGTGGCGTGCCGTGATGGAAATTCGCGTCGCTCGGACCACCCCGAAATGGGTCGGCCCCGTTGCCATTTCCAATCACGTAAAGTTGTGAACCGAACCGTTCGGTTCGATCTTGAAATTGCATGGAAGGCTAAGCGGCCAGACTCTTATCGTTTGTATCAATAGGTTACGGCGATCACCCGTCGAGATGCCAATCTGACGGGACCTGCCAGCGTTCACCATGGCTACACGAACCGTCAACATTAATTGAACCGAACGGTTCGGTTTTATCACTTGCACGACCGGGCAAGCGGCCCCGCAGGCATCATGACCGGGATGGCGGCCGCCGGGAAACCGCGTTTGCCTTGCGGGCGGATCGATACTATCGGTTGCCTCAGGGAACCAATTCGGACGCCGCCCGCCACCCTCGGCGAAGGTCGGCGCCGTTGGGAGGAAACAGCGAACGAACGATGCGGCTGCTGCTTGTCGAGGACAATCGCGAACTGGCCGATTGGCTGAGCAAGACGCTGCGCCAGGCGAGCTATGTCGTCGACGTCGTGCATGACGGCGAGGATGTCGAGCATGCCTTGGCCGCCGGCGATCACGCTCTGATCATCCTCGACCTTGCCTTGCCCCGCATGGGCGGAATGGAAGTGCTGAAAAGGCTGCGGGCGCGCGGCAACCCGGTGCCGGTGATCGTGCTCACAGCCAATGCCAGCCTCGACGGCCGGGTCAAGGGCCTCAACGAAGGCGCCGATGACTATCTGGCCAAACCCTTCCAGATCGAGGAGCTGGAGGCGCGCATCCGCGTGCAGCTGCGCCGCGCCAACGACCGCACCGCGCCGGTCATTTCCTGCGGCGACCTCGTCTTCGACACCAACACCCGCCTGTTCTCGCTTGCCGGCGCGACGCTGTCGCTGACGCCGCGCGAGCACGCGGTGCTGGAACAGTTGGTCGTCAAGGCCGGACGCACGGCGAGCAAGGCGGCGCTCTCGGCGGCGATCTACGACTTCGACACCGACGCCGACCCAAGCGCCATCGAGATCTACGTGCACCGGCTGCGCAAGAAGCTCGAGGGATCGCGCGTCCAGATCGCCACCTTGCGCGGCCTCGGCTACCTCTTGCGTCACGACGATCCGGCGCCATGAGAATCGGCAGTCTTCGGATCGGCAGCCTTCGGATCCAATTGCTGGCTTGGGTGGTGCTGCCGCTGGCCGGTTTGGCCGCCATCAATCTGTGGACCAGCCAGCGCAACGCCCTGGCGACGGCGGACCTCGTCACCGACCGCATGCTGGTAGGCTCGGCGCGCGCCATCGCAGAGCAGGTGGCGATGGCCGACGGCGTGCTCGACGCCATCGTGCCGCCGGCGGCGATCGAGATGTTCGACACAGGCGACCGCGACAGCGTCTATTATCGCGTCGAGACCGCCGGCGGACGGTTGCTGACCGGCTACCCCGACCTGCCCGTGGCGTCGGAGCGGAACAGCATCGAAGCCTCCTATCGCGATCATCCGCTGCGCCTGGCAACGCTCAGCCATGCGGTGATCGGCGCCGGCGCGGATTCGCCCATCAAGGTCACGGTCGGCGTCACGCTCGCCGGCCATGACGCGATGGTGAAGCGGCTGTGGCTCAGCGCCTTCGCCCAGCAGCTTGCCTTGGTGGCTATTGCCGGCGTGTTCGTGCTGCTCGGCCTGCGCCGCGGGCTGGCGCCGCTGATCCGGCTGCGCGACGCCGTGCGTTCGCGCAGCCGCAGCGATCTCGAGCCGGTCGAGGTTCCGGGCGCGCAGAGCGAGATCCGGCCGCTGATCGAAGCGCTCAACGCCTATATGCAGCGCGTGCGGGCGCAGATGGCGGCGCAGCGGCGCTTCATCGCCAATGCCGCGCACCAGCTGCGCACGCCGCTGGCGCTCTTGTCGACACAGGCAAGCTATGCGTTGCGGGAGACCAAGGCCGACCGGCGCCAGGAGGCGCTGGTGGCGCTGCAGACGAGTTCCGGCAAATTGGCGCGGTTGGCCGAACAGCTGCTTACGCTGTCGAGAGCGGAACCCGGCAGCCGGCGGCCGCGCGCCGACCGTATCGACCTCACCGAAGCCGCCCGCCAGGTGCTGGAAGCGCAGGCGCCGGCGGCGATCAAGCGCGATATCGACCTCGGCCTCGATGAGAACGGACCGGTGCCGGTGATCGGCGACGGCACGATGCTGCGCGAGATGATCGTCAACCTGGTCGACAATGCTCTGCGCTATTCCAGGCCAGGCGGCAGCGTCACTGTGAGGCTCGCCGCCTTGGATGGCGAGGCGGTGCTCATGGTGAGCGATGCCGGTCCGGGAATCCCACCTGAAGAGCGGGAGCATGTCTTCGAGCGCTTCTACCGCCTCGCCGGCGCGACCGAGGAAGGCAGCGGCCTCGGCCTCGCCATTGTGCGCGAGGTGGTCGAGAATGCCGGCGGCAGCGTCACGCTTGGCGACGCCGTCGGCGGCGGGCTCAAGGTCGAGGTGCGGCTGCCGCTGGCGTGAGGCCACTGGCCGCGTCAGTGTTCCGATTCTTCGTCCGGCAGTTCGAGCGTACGACCCGCATAAAGAATCCGCAGGATGATCACTTTGTCATCCACGATTTCAAACGCGATCGTCGCGCGCCGGCGCCACCCCACCGTACGCAAACCCCGGGGCGATCTCGTCATGACGCATGCCACGCTCCGGAAATGTCGCGACGTCGAGGCAATAGTCGATGAGACCTCCGACAAAGCGCAATGCCGTTTCCACGCCGGCTTTAGGCGCCAATTGGTTCAGCAGTTCGGCAATGTCTCGCTCGGCGGCAGCGTGGAACCTGACCTGGTACTTCATGCACCGGAGCGCGGTTTAGCGGCGATCGCGTTGATGTGCTCAGAGAGATTGCGGCGCAGCTGTTCGGCCGTCAACAGCTTCTCGGGACGGGCGCGCGCATCCCGCATTATCGGCACGACTTCCTCGCGCAGCCAAGGTTCAACCGCCGCATCACGCGCCGCAAGCGTGCGCAAGCCATCACGGATGACCTCGCTTTCGGTGGCGTATTCGCCCGAGGCCACCTTGTCTTTCACCATCTGCGCCATTTCGAGCGGCAGTGTGATCGTCAGGGGTTGGGAGTTTCGCATGACCGTCTCCTCGATGCCCCTTGATATAGCACTGGTGCATGACTTTGTCATACACTTTAGGCAAGGCCGCACACCAAACATCGAACCATGATGGTGTGCGGCGATCGATCACGTCCCCTGCTCGTTGAATGGCGCCGGGCGCCACTTCACCACATAGTTCTCGAAGCGGGTGATCAGGAACTCCACCACCAGCGCCATCACCGCCAGGATGATCATGGCCGCGAAGACGCCATTGGCGTTGAAGGCGCCCTGCGCGGTGGAGATCAGGAGGCCCATGCCCTGCTTGGCGCCGAGGAACTCGCCGACGACCGCGCCGACAAGGGCGAAGCCGAACGAGACATGCAGGCTGGCGAGGATCCAGCTCATCGCCGAAGGAATGATGACCGATCTCGTGATCTGCATCGGCGAGGCGCCGAGGATCTGGGCGTTGGCGATCATCGCCCTGTCGGCCTCGCGCACACCCTGAAAGGCGTTGGCGAAGACGACGAAGAACACCATGACGACGGCCAGCGCCACCTTGGACGCCATGCCGAGGCCAAGCGCGATGATGAAGACCGAGCCCAGCACCACGCGCGGCACCGAGTTGGCGATCTTGATGTAGATCGAGAAGACATCCGCCAGCAGCTTGTTGCGGCCGAGGATGATGCCCGCCACGATGCCGCCGACCGCGCCGATGGCAAAGCCGAGGAACGTTTCCTCCAGCGTCACATAGATCTGCAGCCAGAGCGGCCCCTGAGAAGTGCCCTCGGTGACCCAGGACCAGATCTGCTCCCATATCCCCGACGGGCTGGAGAAGAAGAACGGGTCGATGATGCTGTAATCGGCGCAAAGTTCCCACAGGCCAAGGAAGACGACGAGGATCGCAAGCCGCAGGCCGATAACCAAGGCATGGCGCTTGCGCAGCCGCACCCTCGCCTGCGCTTCGGCGGCGACGATCGAGGTCGCGCGGATGGCAGCCTGTTCGGTAGGAGAGATGGCGGTCATGCTGCTTCCCCTTTCAATGGCCGGTCTGAAAGCCACGGCTCTGGCCGAGCTGCACTTCCTCGCGCAGATCGTTCCAGATCACCTTGGCGATCTCGATGAATTTCGGGTCGTAACGGATGTCGGCCATGACGCGGGGGCGCGGCAGGTCGATACGGTAGACGCTCTTCACCGTGCCCGGACCGGCGGTCAGCACATAGACCTTGTCGGCCAGCGCCACCGCTTCCTCCAGATCATGCGTGACGAAGACGACGGAGGATTTGAGTCCCGACCACAGGCCCAGCAACTCGTCCTGCATGGCGGTGCGGGTCTGCATGTCGAGCGCGCTGAACGGCTCGTCCATCAGCAGGATCTTGGGCTGGTTGATGAAGGTCTGGGCCAGCGCCACGCGCTTGCGCATGCCGCCCGAGAGCTGGTGCGGGTAATGCTTCTCAAAGCGCGAAAGTCCGACGCGGCCGATCCAGTCGCGCGCCTTCTCATAGGCTTGCGCCTTCGGCGTGCCACGGAAGAGCGGACCGGCAGCGACATTGTCGATGACGCTGCGCCAGGGAAACAGTGCATCGGCCTGGAAGACGAAGCCGATGTCGCGGCTGATGTCGGTGACCGGATTGCCCATGACGCGGACATTGCCGGTCGTTGGACGCAAGAGACCGGTGACGAGGTTAAGCGTGGTCGACTTGCCGCAGCCGGTCGGGCCGACGACGCAGGCGAACTCGCCTCGCGCCACCGTCATGGTGAAATCGCGGATCGCCGTCATCATGTGGCCGTCCGGCGTGACGAAGCGCAGCGTCACATCGTCAATGGCTATAGCGGCATCGGCCGGCGGCGCGGCGGGAGACAATTTCTCCGCAGCCATGGTCTGCGATTGCATGGCACACTCCTGTGGTGGTGATGCGAGAATGGCGGCTCGGGCCGGTGGCCTGCTCGCCGGCATCTCAAGGCGCAGCTGCCGGATTGAATCAGGCAGCCGGCGCAAGTCCTTGTTTTTCAGGGCGGACGGATCCGTCCGCCCTCGCCTGCCGGCGCCTACTTGGCCGCGTCGACGAACTCGGTCGTGTAGGTCTTCGACAGGTCGATCTGCTTGCCCTGCAGGCTCTTGGAGAAGGTCGACAGAACCTTGAGCACCGTCTGAGGACCATCGGCAGGCATGCGGCCGTCTGGCGTGAACTGCGCCTTGCCGCCGGCGAGGCCCTGCACGTAAAGGTCCTTGTTGCCGGCGTAATAGTCCTTCGGCATCTTGTCGGCGATCTCCTCGGCCGAATGGCCGGCGATGAACTTCATCGTCTTGACGAAGGCGTTGGCGAGCTTCTGCGCCTCGTCCTTGTGACCCTCAAGCCAGCTCGACTGCACGTAGAAGGAGGCCGCCGGATAGTCGCCACCCAGCGCTTCTTTGGTCTTCTCGGGCGTGCGCATGTCGACCAACACCTTGGCCTCGCCGGTCTGGAGCAGCTTGGCAATGGTCGGCTCGGTGGTCATGCCGGCCTGGATCTGGTCCTGCTTGACCGCGGCGATGAAAGTGTTGCCGGCGCCGACCGGAAGCAGCGTGTAGTCGCCGGGCTTCAGGCCGTTGCGAACGGCGAGATACTGGGTGAGGAAATCTGTCGAGGAGCCGAGGCCGGTGACGCCGAGCGTCGCGCCCTTGAAGTCGGCCGGCGACTTGATCTCGGGGTGCTTTGCCGAGACCAGCTCGACCTCGCCCGGCGCCTGGCTGAACTGCACGATCGACTGGATGTATTTGCCCTTCGACTGCAGGTCGACGGTGTGGTCGTAGAAGCCGACGACGCCCTGCACCGCGCCGGCCAGCAATTCGTTCTCGGCCTCGACGCCGGCGCGGGAGTTCACCAACTCCACGTCAAGCCCCTCATCCTTGAAGTAGCCGAGCTGCTGGGTAAGCACGGCCGGCAGATAGATCTGCTTTTCCATGCCGCCGACGATGATGGTGATCTTGTCGGCAGCCGAGGCCGCCGATGCGCCAGCGCCAACCATGGCAAGCGTCAGCAGCGCCGACCGCAGGACGCGTTTAGAGATGAGACGGGTCACGTAACTTCCTCCACTGGGCGACGCAGCGCGCCGCATTTCCTCCTCGCGGCCACTCCCAGCCGCTCATGTGGCGAACGCCACAAAACTGTCATGGCATGGCCAAGCTTTCAGCTGGCTTTCAGCCGTTTTGACGGCTGCTGAAACGAAATCCTGCAATACGAGCGGGTCAGACGGCGCCAAAGCCCAGCACATGGCGCATATCGTATTCGCCGGGCGGCCGCCGGGCGACCCAGAGCGCCGCCGCGATGGCGCCGCGCGCGAACATCGAGCGATCGCCCGCGGCATGCGAAAGCGTGAGCGTCTCGCCTTCGGCAAGGAAGCTCACGCTGTGCTCGCCGACGATGCCGCCGCCGCGCAGCACGGCAAAGCCGATCTCGCCGGCACCGCGCGGACCAACGAGGCCGTCGCGGGCGCGCCTGGCCACATCGTCCAGTTCAATGCCACGTCCGCGCGCAGCCGCTTCGCCCAGCATCAGCGCCGTGCCCGACGGCGCGTCGACCTTGAAGCGATGATGCGCTTCGAGGATTTCGATGTCGCAGTCATCATGCCCAAGCGCCCTCGCGGCCTGCTCGACCAGGCCGGTCAGCATGTTGAGGCCGAGCGAATAGCTGCCGGAGCGCACGATGGCGATTGTCTTTGCCGCCTCGGCGATTGCGGCCAACTCCGAGGCGGTGAAACCGGTTGAGCCGATCACCAGCGGCGGACCGCCGCGCGCCGCGCAGGCTTTGGCCAGTTCGGCGGACGCCGCGGGCGTGGTGAAGTCGATCACCACGTCGGCAAGCGCCAGCGCTTCGTCGCGCTCGACCAATCCCTCGCCCGCGCTGCCCGGCCGATGGAAGCGCGCGACGAGCTGCAGCCGCGGATCGGCGGCGACGGTCTCCGCCATCTGCCTGCCCATGCGACCGAGCGCGCCGGCGATGGCGATTTTCAGCGGCTGCGGCATGGCGATCCTGTCGAAAATCCGAGTCGTGACAATCCTCTAGCACGCCGCCTTGGCAAATTGATTCAAACGACTGCGGGCCGCGACATGCGGGCGATACGAGGGCGAACTATACGCGAATGTGAAGCGCCACACTCATCATCGCTGACGCGACATGCTAATTTAGCGCCTGTGTCCGGCTGCGCCCGGACCAAGTCCGAGGGGGACGCTCATGCTGCGGCCAGTGCACGCCCTGGTTCTTTCCTGCCTCGCCTTGACGCCCATCGCCGGGGCGGCCCTGGGAGCGCAGGCGTCTTCCGAAAAATCCGACGACGCGGCCAAAAAGGCTGCGGACGATGCGGCGAAGAAAGCCGCGCTTGCCGAAGCGATCAGCGTCTGCGACCGTGGCGCTTCCGTGCCGCTCGATCCTGAAGCCAAGGCGCCGCCTGTCCAATATGGCGCGCTCTTTCCGCAAGACTTCGATCTCACCAAGCTCAAAACCCTGGCCGACAAATGCCAGGCGGCGATGCTCGGCGCGCCACAGGAAAAGCGGCTGACGCTTGAATGGCTGCGGGTCCAGGTCGCGCTCAATCAGCCGGGGCTTGCCTTTCTCCTGCCGCAGATCAAGCTCATCGCCGAAGGCGGCAGTCCCGAGGCGAATTATCTGCTCTACGAGGTCTACTCGGTGCATCGGCGCGACGGCGCCGACGCCGGTCCGCTACCTGTCTCGCGCGACATGGCGCTCGAAGCCTTGCAGAAGGCAGGCGCTGCCGGCCATCTCACGGCGCTCGAGACGCTGCTGCGTCAGTATATCGATGGGCCGCTGCTGCGCCGCGATGCGCACAAGGTGGTCGAGACCGCGCAACGCGTCATCGACGCGCCGGCCCAGGGCCAATCGCCCGGCGAATGGGACAGCCAGTTCCGTGCCGCCATGCCGCTGCTGATTGCGCGGACGACGCTGGAGAACGACGGCTTTGCCGCCGAGGAGCAGCACAAGGCTTTTCAGGCCGTTGCTGCGGATACCAAGGCCGGCACTGGCGGGCCCGAAGCGTCGGTGCTCGCTTATATCAAAGCGCTGCGGCTCGGCCGAGGCACACAGCAGGACGCGGCGAAGGCAAGGCAATTGCTGGAAGCGCGCGTCGCCAACGATCAATATGCCATACCGATGCTGGCCGACATGCTGGCCAAGGGCGAAGGCGGGCCAGCCGACGGCAAGCGCGCTATCGCCATGCTGCGTGCCCCCTCCAAAAACGTCGCCGGCGCCGGGCCAATGCTCGCCGGCCTGCTGCTCGACGGCAAATTCGTCGGCCGCCAGCCGCGCGAGGCGATCCGGTTGCTCAATGCCCCGTGGGACCTCGACGCCAGCATCAGGCTGGCGAAGCTGCTTCCCGACTATGACGGCTTTCAGATCGACCATCCGGACCAGCTCGTCGAGCGCCTGAGCGACGCCGCCGAGGCCGGCGAACCAGGTGCTGCGCTGGCGCTGGCGCGGCTGCAGCTGTCGGACGATCAGCGGTTCAAGAACGAGGATGTGGCGCGCGCCATGCTGAAGCCGCTGGCGGACGCGGGCGACCGCGACGCGCTCTGGCTCTACGCCTCGACGCAATATGCCAACCTCGATTCGACCAGCTATCGCCCGTCGCGCCGCGACGACGGCCTGAGCGACGATCAACTGAAGGTCCTGATCGACGAAGGCGAGGCCAAGAAGCAACAGCAGGCCTATCTCCTGCACGCGAATCTTTTGCGCAAGGGCGTGGTCTATCCGCAGGACGACCAGAGGGCGACGACCATGCTGATCAACGCCGCCAATCTCGGCAGCGTCGAAGCGATGGTGCTGCTGGGCGATGCCTATGACGATGGTCTCGGCGTCGACAAGAACCCGCGCGAGCGGCTGCATGCCTGGCGCGAGGCGGCGCGGCTCGGCTCGCTCAAGGCCAAGAGCAAGCTCGCCAACGCGTTCACCTTCGACAGTTTCGACCATCTGATGACGCTGCGCGAAGGCATCACCGATCGCATCGCCCTTTACAATGACGGCATCGGCAGGATGGGCGTTGGTGTGTTCGGCGCCAACGACGCCGGCATTGAGCTGAGCGGCCTCTTTTCCGGACCGGCCTCCAGCGCCGGAAACGCGGCGATCGCGGGCGCGGTGATGGATGCATTTCGCGAGGCGCCGGCCGGCCTCGACGACCAGAACCTTGTCGGCATCGGCAAGGCGCTGCCCGACGAGATCCGCGTCGCCATCGAGACGACGCTGAAGAGCGAAGGTTTCTATACGGGCGAGCCGAAGGGCTATTTCGGCCCCGACGCGCGCAAGGCGCTCGCCGCCTGGGTCGATGCGAAGGGTCCGCTTGGCGACCCTCCCCGCCCGCAAACCACGGCGGAGCAGCAGGCCGCACCGGCTCCCGGCGGTCTCGACCCGGACGTCGTCAACCGCATCCGCGACAAGGTCTTCGCCCAGGCGCAGGCCGCCAAGACCGACAAGCAGAAACTTGCTGCCATCAAGCAGCTCGGCATTCTCGCCCGCTACGGCGACCTGCCCTCGCGCTGGGTACTGGTGCGCAACTACCATCAGGCAAGGGCCATTCGCTCGGTCGTCATGCCGGATGAGATCACCCGCTACGCGCTGGACATACTGGTGTCGAAACCCGAGGGCGTCGAGAAGCCGGAATTCGAGTTCATCTTCGACCTGACACAGATTGCGCAGGACCGGAAATCGAAGGCGGTCGGCGGCGCCACTCTGCAGGCGATCCGCGACGATCCGCGCCTGCAAGACCCGCTGACGCTCGGCGCCATGATGGGCCAGTTCGCCTTTGCGCCGGACGCCTGCGACTCCGTGCTTGCTGCTGCGAAGAAAGCCGGTGTCGACGGCGTCGGCTCGGAGGGATGCGACGAGGACACGCGCACGGCCATCATCGCCTTCGCTAAGGCGAAGGGCGGGTCCGGTGTCGAGGCGGCGGCGCGCAAGGCTGCGGCCGAAGAGATCAAGACGCTGGACGCGCAGGCGGCGAAGTAGCCGGGCTATGAGCCGCGACGGACCTATTGCGCCTTGTCGACACGATCGAGGATCTCGCGGTAGCGGCCGCATATGGCGGCGTCCTGATAAAAGTCCACTTCGGTATCGACGATCTGATCAAGGCTCATTCCGCGATAATGCGCCTTGACCTTCGCCAGGACGTCTTGCGCTTGGCTGATTTCGCCGAGCTCGAAATGGCAGATGATAAGGCGAATGAGCGACCACGGTGTCACGGTCGCCATTTTCGCGTAGCAGGCAGCCGCCTCGCGATATCGCCCCGCCGTTGTCAGCAGGACGCCCCGGAAGTCGTCATACCATCCTACGGCATAAGGATCGCGGCGCTGGGCTTCGGCAATTTCTTCGAGCCCTTGCTCCGGCCTGTTGGTGTGATTGAGGAAAATAGCGCGGATGCTGAGAATGAAGGGATCGTTCGGATTGAGCGCAACCGCCCGGTCAAGGCTGATTTCAGCTTGCCTGAATTGGCGCAGGTACAAGTGAGCGAAGCCGGTGGCGAGATGCCCATAGGCTTCGTCGGGATCAAGGCCCAATGCCGTCCGCGCGATCTCCAGTCCGGAATGCAGATGGCCGGGATTGTTGTAGTCCCAATAGTATTTGATGGATTCCACGAAGCTCAACATGGCGTGGGCGGCCGCAAACTGCGGATCGAGCGTTACCGCCTGGCACAGAAATGGCTCCGCTTCGAGCACCGTGTCGTAGACGGCTGCCAGTTGCAGCGCCCGCAGGTAGGACTCATAGGCCGACATGTTGTTGGTCGGCCGGGCCCTGGCGCGCGACGCGATCGCGGTCCTGGCCTGCCGGGCCAGACGCGCCGCGATCATCCGGGTGATTTCGTCCTGGATCGCGAAAATATCGTCGAGTTCCCGGTCGTAGTGTTCGCCCCAGATATGAGCCATCGACGACGCATCGGTCAGTTGCACGGTGACCCGCACCCGGTTGCCGATCTTGCGGACGCTGCCTTCGACGACATATTGGACGCCAAGCTTGCTTGCCACTTCCGCCGGGTCATGCGCCTTGCCGCGGAACTGGAAGGAAGAGTTCCGTGCAATGACCAGGAACTCCTTGTATTTGCCGAGCTCGACGATGATGTCTTCGGTGATCCCGTCGCTGAAATAGTCTTGCTCCGGGTCGCCGCTCATGTTGTCGAAGGGAAGTATGGCGATGGACGGTCTGGACGGCATACCATCTGCCGTTACCGCGAAGGGCCTCGGGCCTGCATATTTGTAGCCGCGACCATGCACAGTTGCGATCATCTCGGCAGGCAGCAGCTTTCGCAGCGCCGAAATGTGAACCTGAAGCGTGTTCTCCTCCACCACCACGCCGGCCCAGACCGCATCTAGAAGTTCGGCCTTGCCGACCACCTCGTCGGGCCTGTCGAGCAACATCGCGAGGATGTCGAAGGAACGAGCCGAAAGCTCCACAGGCCCTTTCGGGCCTAGCAACTGCCGTTCGGCTCGTCTCAAACGATAGTTCCCAAACTCCAAGTCCATCGCCAAGAACCCACCCTCCCGGGCAGGATAATCCAAGATGACCTTTGAGGCGAACGTCAGGGCCGTTCGGAATTCTTCGCTTCAAGCAATTTCAGAGCCGTTCAGGACTCTTCAGGTTCAAGCCAAGGACCTGGGCGGGAAGCGCTGCCATTGTGCCCGTCACAGGAGGACATCATGGCTGACATCCTCACCACAGCCCCGATTACCGGCCGACCCCTCAAACTGCCGCGGCGAAGCTTTGCGAGGCTTGCAATCGGCGCATCGCTCAACGGTATATCCCGGTTGGTGGGCGACGCGCTCAAGATGGCTTACGTGGACCCTTACGCCAGTCTCGCTCGCCAACCGCAAGTCGCCCCGGACGATGAGCTGGAAGGCCGAGATCCCAGTTGGTGAGCTGTCAGGCCATGGCAGACCGCGAAGTGATCAGAGCGCCCTGAGCCACACCTTGTTGTCGTGGACGGCGGCGCCGCCATAGGGTGCGGGCGCGTCGGCGCCGGTCAGCACGTTGATGCCCTCGCCGCGCTCATGCGCGCTGTTCGGCCAGATGCCTTCGGCGATGACCACACCGCGCTTCACGCCGTCGAAGAATCTTGCGTGCAGTACAAGGTCGCCGCGCCGGTTGCCGACCTCGACGCGGCCGCCATCCTCGATGCCGAGCGCGGCGGCATCTTCGCGGTGGATGAGCAGTTCGGGTCTGCCTTCCTTTGCCTTGGACACCGGCGTCTCGGCAAAACTCGAATTGAGGAAGTTGCGCGCCGGCGAGGTCGCCAGCCGGAACTGATGCTCCTCATCCGCCACCTCGATCAGCTCGACATGGTCGGGGAATTCCGGCAGCCGATCGACCGGGCCGAACAGACCCATGCTTTTCGGCGGCCGGTTGGGCGCCGACTGCCCTGTCCAGTTTGGCCGGAAGTGGAATTTCCTGTCGGCATGGCCGAAGCCGTTGATGAAATGCGCGTCGTCGAAGTCGGGCTGCAGGTCGACCCACTTCTCAGCCTTCAAGCTGTCGAAGCTGCCGAGCCCGCGCTTGCCGAGGATGATGTCGATATGCTCGCGCTCGGTCAGGCCGAAGCCTGGACGATCGCCGACGCCCAGCCGCTTGCCGAGCTCTTCATTGACGTAGTGGTTGGTGCGCGGCCCTTCCGGCGGTTCGATCAGCTTGGGGCCGAGCGTGATGTGCTGGTTGCCGCCGCCCTTGTAGAGGTCGTCATGCTCCAAAAACATCGTCGCCGGCAGCACGACGTCGGCGAGCTTGGCCGTATCGGTCATGAACTGCTCGTGCACGCAGGTGAACAGGTCCTCGCGCAGGAAACCCTGCTTCACCAGCCGCTGCTCCGGCGCGACATTGGCCGGATTGGTGTTCTGGATCAGCATCGCCGTCACCGGCGGTCCGCCATAGAGCGCGTCTTCGGCTCCGGTCAGCACCGGGCCGATGCGCGAATGGTCGAGATAGCGGATGTTCGGATCGCGCATCGCGGTGCCTTCGAGCACGTCCTGGTTCAGCTTGAAGATGCCGGAATTGGAATGGAAGGCGCCGCCGCCCTCATATTGCCAGGCGCCGGTGACTGCGGCGATCGAGGAGGCGGCGTGCATGTTGATCGAGCCGTTGCGCTGGCGCGCAAAGCCATAGCCAAGGCGGAAATAGGTTTTCTTGGTCGTGCCGACGAGCTTTGCGAAGGCCTCGATCTCGGCGACGCTCAGGCCCGTAATGGCGGCCGCCCATTCGGGCGTGCGGGTGCGAAGGTGTTCTTCCAGCCCACGCGGATCGTCGGTGTATTTTTCGAGATAGGCGCGGTCGGCGAGCCCATCGCGGAACAGCACATGCATGACCGCGCAGGCGAGCGCGCCGTCGGTGCCGGGTTTCAAGACCAGGCCGAGATCGGCCTGCTTCATCGTGGCGTTGTCGTAGATGTCGATGACGACGATCTTCGCGCCGCGTTCTTTCCTCGCTCTCGTCGCGTGGGTCATGACGTTGACCTGCGTGACCACCGCATTGGTGCCCCAGATCACCACGCAATCGGCCTTCGCCATCTCGCGCGGGTCGGGCCCGCGCAAGGCGCCCACACCCATCATCCAGCCGGTCCAGGCGAGATTGGTGCAGATCGAGCTGAAGAAGCCTGAGTATTTTTTCGCGTGGCGCAGCCGCTCGATGCCGTCGCGCTGCACCAGCCCCATCGTGCCGGCGTAGAAATAGGGCCAGACCGTCTCCGAGCCGTATTTCGCTTCCGCCGCGATGAATTTTTCCGCCACGAGATCGAGCGCCGCTTCCCAGCTGGCTTCCTTCCAGGCGCCCTCGCCCTTGGCGCCCGCGCGCACCAGCGGCTTCAGCAGCCGGTCCGGGTGATGCACGCGGTCGGCATAGCGCGCGACCTTGGCGCAGACGACGCCCGCCGTATAGCTGTTCGCCTTGGCGCCATGGACGCGGCCGATGCGGTTGTTGTCGAGCAGCTCGACCTCGAGCGCGCAGGTGGAGGGGCAGTCATGCGGGCAGGCCGAATGACCGATCCGGAGCTTGGCGTGCTGGTTCATGGCGCGTGTGTAGCGGGTTTTGCCGGAGAGGTGTAGGGCCAGAGACAATTAGCCAATCTCCCCCCTTGTGGGGGAGATGGCCGGCAGGCCAGAGGGGGGCGCGAAGGAACGCGGCCTTGGAGATGCCTACTCTGGCCGACGGCAGTTGATCGCGTAACAAGCTGACAGGCTGGCGGGACAGCGCCCCCCTCTGCCCTGCCGGGCATCTCCCCCACAAGGGGGGAGATTGGCTAATCACTCCGCGATCCCTTCCTCATATTCCGCCGACATCGTCAGCCACTTGTCCTCGTTTTGCGCCAGCGTGTGCGCCAGTTGCGAGCGCTCCTTGGCCAGACGCGTCGCGGTCGAAGGGTCCTTCTCGTAGATCGCCGGGTTGGCGAGCTCGTCCTCGATGAGGTCGATGCGCTTGCGGATGCGGTCCATTAGCGCCTCGGTGGCGCGGATCTCCTTGGCCAGGGGTTCGAGTGCCGCGCGGCGCTGTGCGGCTTCGCGACGGCGGTCTGCCTTGGAGGCCTTGTCGGCTTCCTTCTGCTCGCGACGGTTGGACGAGACGCCGGTGACCAGGGTTTTGTAGTCCTCGAGGTCGCCGTCATAGGGATTGACCGCGCCGTCCTTGACCAGCCACAGCCGGTCGGCCGTGGCTTCGAGCAGATGCCTGTCGTGCGAGATCAGGATCACGGCGCCCGGGAAGTCGTTCAGCGCATGGATCAGCGATTCACGGCTGTCGATATCGAGATGGTTGGTTGGCTCGTCGAGGATGAAGAGGTTCGGTCCCTCAAAGGCCGATAGCCCCATCAAGAGCCGCGCCTTCTCGCCGCCGGACAGGTCCTTGGCGGCCGTGTTCATCTTCTCGGTCGAGAGGCCGAACTGGGCGACGCGGGCGCGCACTTTGGCTTCCGGCGCGTCCGGCATCAGCCGGCGCACATGCTCATAGGCGCTTTCCTCCGGGCGCAGATCGTCGAGCTGGTGCTGGGCGAAGATCGCCACCTTCAGGCCCGGCGCGATCGTCATCGAGCCGGTCTCGGCCTTCAGCCGGCCGGCGAGCAGTTTGGCGAAGGTCGACTTGCCGTTGCCGTTGGCGCCGAGCAGCGCGATGCGGTCGTCGGCATCGATGCGCAGCGTCATCTTCTTCAGGATCGGATTGCCCTCGGTATAGCCGACATTGACGCCGTTCAGCGCCACGATCGGCGAGGCCACCGTCTTGACCGGCTCGGGGAAGGAGAACGGCCGCACCGTGTCGTTCACCACCGCGGCGATCGGCTTTAGCTTCTCCAGCGCCTTCAGGCGCGACTGCGCCTGCCTCGCCTTGGAAGCCTTGGCGCGAAAACGCTCGACGAAGGATTCCATATGCTTGCGCTGCGCTTCCTGCTTGACGCGGCTTTTTTCCTGCAGCTCGCGCTGTTCGGTCAGCTGGCGCTCGAACTGGTCATAACCGCCGCGCCAGAAGGTGAGCTTCTTCTGATCGAGGTGAACGATCGAGTTGACGGCGCGGTTGAGCAGGTCGCGATCATGCGAGATCAGCAACACCGTGTGCGGATATTTGGAGACGTAGTTTTCCAGCCACAGCGTGCCTTCGAGGTCGAGATAATTGGTCGGCTCGTCGAGCAGCAGAAGGTCGGGCTCGGAGAAGAGCACGGCGGCCAGAGCCACGCGCATGCGCCAGCCGCCGGAGAAGGACGAAGCCGGCCGCCGTTGCGCGGCATCGTCGAAGCCGAGGCCGGCCAGGATCGTGGCGGCGCGGGATTCGGCCGAATGCGCGTCGATGTCGGCCAGCCGGGTGTGGATCTCGGCGATGCGGTGCGGATCGGTCGCGGTCTTCTCTTCCTCGAGCAAAGCCTGGCGCTCGACATCGGCTTTCAGCACGATCTCGATCAGCGGTTCCTCAGTGGCAGGCGCCTCCTGCGCCACCTGGCCGATGCGCGTGTTCTTCGGCAGGCTGATCGAGCCGGTCTCCGACGGGAAATCGCCGGTTATCGCCTTGAACAGCGTGGTCTTGCCGGTGCCGTTGCGGCCGACAAGGCCGGCCTTGGTGCCGGCCGGCAGGGTCAATGAGGCATGATCGAGAAGCAGCCGCCCCGCCATGCGCAGCGTAAGGTCGTTGATGATAAGCATAGCGGGCTTTTGCACGGGAGATCGGCGCTTCGCAAGAGCCAGCGCCCGGACGAGGCCTGCCGCGCTCCGCGACCCGTTCAACAAAAAGCCCGATGGACTGGAACCAGTCGCCGGCCAAAGCGTTGGGAAGCCCGTGATCCGCTATCTCGCCCTCGCCTTCATCTTCTTCCAGGTCGCCACGACAACCGCGCTGGCGACGCAGGTGGTTCTGTTCGAGAGCGAGACCGCTCCGATTGCTCTTCCAGTTGAATCGACAAGCGGGGCACCGACACAGCCAATCTCCCCCGTGGTGAGGCGCGCGACGGAACACCTGCTGATCCAGATCGAAAGCGGGAACTCCGGCCGTCGCCCCTTGAATGACTGAGAGGCTGGCTGGGCAGCGCCCACCGCCGCGCCGGGCATCTCCACACAAGCAGTGAAATCGTACACTCCCGGCTTTCGCCCGCCGGTCATACATTGCTTGCCACGTCACAGATTTGGCGTTGATCGCCGCTATTGCCTCAACCTATGCTGGCACAGGCGCCGGGGCCGTTTCAAACAGAGGGCAGACGATATGTCGGGCAAGACCTCGCTCCTTTCGGCCTCGCTCGCGGTCGCGATTTTCGCGATCGCGGCCGGCCTGTTTCTCACCATGCCCGCCGCCCGCGCGGCAGCCGTCGACTGCTCGGCGGCGAAGACGCAGGCCGACCTTGCCACCTGCACGACCGCGAATGCCGCTTCGGCCGACGCAGGGCTCAACGCTGTCTACAAGGCACTGGCGGCACGTCTCGCTCCCGCCGACCTGAAGCGCCTGCGTGACGCGCAGCGCGCCTGGATCCCCTTCCGCGACAAGGAATGCGCCTTCCGCACCCAGCCCTATGCCGATGGCTCGGTCTATTCGAGCCTGGTCGGGGTTTGCAAGGCGGAGTTGACCAAGGCGCGACTGGCGCAGTTGCAGCACCAGTTGCAATGCCCGGAGGGCGATCTCTCCTGCGTGCCGCAAAGCAGCGGCAATGCCGCGCCTGCGAAGGCCGCGCCTGCGACGGCCAAGGCCGCGCCTGCGAAACCCGCCCCTGCCCAGGCAAGCCAGAACGACACGCGGCCATGCGTGCAATCCGCCGGCAAGGCGAAGTCGGACCAATATGTCTCGCAATGCGTCCAGGTTTCGCCAGCGACCAACCCGCCCTGCAATGGCCAGAACGCATGCAGCATGATGATCGACGAGATCGAGCGCGGCTGCGCCATGATCGGCAACGACAATCCGCCGGCCTTCTGTTCCGCGTATAAGGGGTGAGAGAAGCGCCCGCCCTGCCGGGCTGCCGCTCGGCACCGGCTTTCCCGGCGGGGAAATCAGCCAGGCCAAGCGGACGAACCACAAGTTCAGCTTCGGCTTATATTTAAGCGTTGCGCGGCGTTACCATGAAGAAAGGGCCAGAATCTGCGGGGCCGGCCGTTGTGCTTGTCGAAAATCGATTTCAGTTTTCGTTGCGAACTGCAAATCTGTGAGCGCGCCGTGAGTCGTGCGTGAGCGCCAATGAAGAACTTGGCCACAACAATAACTCGGCCCCAACGATAACTCGGCTATGTCAGGAGCTCACGATGGGCGAAGCGGTCAACGATCTGCGAACGCTGAAATATGTGGCGGAGATCGCGCGCAGGCTGGCGAAGATGCTCTCGCGCACGCGCTACCAGATGCTCGTCTATCTTCTTGAAATGACCGCCGTCGAAGCGGACAGCCTCGCCGCCGAGCGGGACCCCGACCGCCACGACGAGAGCAAGCCGCCCCGTAACTGATGCCGGGTGTTCGGCGCGTTTACGGAAACCAGTCACGCGGCGACGCAACATGCCGAGAGCGGTCCGACGGCCGCGCCATGACGATGGCGCGGCGTCACTCATTGCCTCAGGCAGCAGCTAAAGCGCGTCGCATGTCTTGATCCCGAAACCGGTTCCCACTTTCGGGAGACATGCTTTAGGTCCGGCCTCAGGCCTTGCCCTTGCGCTTGCCTTTGCCCGCGTCACCGCTGGCCGGCTTGCGGCCGAGGCCGGAAGATTTGGCCAGCGCCGAGCGGGTCGCCGAATAGCTGGGCGCCACCATCGGATAATCGGCAGGCAGGCCCCATTTGGCGCGGTATTCGTCCGGCGTCAGGTTGTGATCGGTCGCAAGGTGGCGTTTCAACGACTTGAACTTCTTTCCGTCTTCCAGGCAGACGATGTGATCCGGGAAGACGGAACGCTTCGGGTTTACGGCGGGCGTCAGCGCCACCGCCTCCTTGACGACACTGCCGCCGGCGAGCTTGCGCACCGACGCGCTGACGCTGGCGATCAGATCAGGCAGGCCGGAAGCAGGGAGCGGATTGTTGCCGACATAGGCGGAGACAATGTCGGCGGTCAGTTCAATTGCGGTCTTATCGTCGATGTTGGACAATTTTTTCACCTTCTGCCGGCCCTCAAATCGCCAGCTCGTTTTTAAGACTTTTGTCGGTGTATCGAATTGGACCTGTCCCCCAACGGACCGTCCAGAGTCAGTAAAGCTACGCGACTCAATACCGGGTTATGTTTCTACGCGAGCTGCGAAGGCGCAAGTTAGGATTTCTAATAGCTATAACAGATGCTTTATAGAACCGACGGTCCGGCAGGATACGTAGAACCTCCGGTTGCACTGGGTCGGCCAAGGAAGTTGCTGAAAAATCGAAGTTCAGGCCAAGTCCGGCCACGGCAATGACAATCCGCCGGCTGGATGTGGGCCTTTCGCGATTCGCCGGCGCCAGGGCAAATTGCTCATTTGACGGCGACGCCGCGCCTGACATCCGCCGAAGGGCTGTCCGACAGGATTTCCAGCACGCGTTTCCAGCGCGCGCAGCGGCCAAAGTCCTTTTGCTCAATAGCCTTTTCCGCCTTCATGGCCGCATAGAGCGGCGCTTCCGCGCCAAATTCCCTGACCAGCCAGTGCGCCTCCTGTCTGGCGCGGCGTTCGTCCTCGTCAACGGGCATTCTGGACATTGTGCGTGGTCTCCGTACCTTCGATGCCGACCGCGAGGCAGCTGCCAATGACGAGGACGGCGCCGGCAACAGCCGTCATCGACAGGCTTTCGCCCGACAGGGTCAGCAGAAACGTGGAAGCGATTGGCGTCAGATAGGCGACGACCGCAATCCTGCCGCCGTGATCGAGCTTTGCCGCGCGCGACCAGAAATAGTAGCCGAGCCCCATCGGGCCGGCGCCGAGATAGAGGCCGAGCAGGAGATGCCCACCGGTCAGGCGTCCGGCGCCGTCATGCAGGCACCAGGCAAAGGTGAGCGCGACGCCGATCAGCGCCGAGGGCAAAAGCAGACGTTCCGGCGGCACGCCAAGGCGGCCGACGGTAAGCGAGTAGAAGGCCATGCAGAGCGCCGAGCCGAAAGCGGCGAGATAACCGACAACGCTGCCGCCTTCGAACCAGGTCTGCGCGCGCCCTCCGGAAATGACCAGCGCCACGCCGGCGAAGCCGACAGCCGCGGCCAGGCCAAGCAACAGTGGACGGCGCGGCCGGCCCAGCAGAATAGCGGCCGCGGCGGTCATCAGCGGCCAAGTATAGGCGACGAGGTTCGCCTCGATGACCGGCATCGAGGCGAAGCCGATATATTGCAACACCATGGTGCCGACCAGCCCCAGGAAGCCGACGGCATAGGCGGCAAGCGAGACTCCTTCTTTCTCCCCTTGTGGGAGAAGGTGGATCGGCGCAGAGCGCCGAGACGGATGAGGGGTGTTGGAAGAAACTCCAGCGTCGGCGATCCGTCCAGCACCCCTCATCCGACCTCGCTTCGCGAGGCCACCTTCTCCCACAAGGGGAGAAGGGAAAAGTCGGATCAGCGCAAACACGGCGGCCGCCCCGCAAAATTGGAGGAACTGCACTTGCGATACCGGATAGAGGGCAAGCAGCGTCTTGCCGACCAGGGCGTTGGTCGCCCACAGCGCCACGGCGCCGAGGGCGAAGGCCAGCGCCGCCGCCGGGGCGGCGCTGGGATGGTCTCGACAGTCCGCCACGGCCGGGCCGAGGCTCAGCGACGCTGGGCGCGGCTGGCGCTCGACCGGATCGTTGGTCACTACCAAGACTCCCTTGCTCCGCCGGAAACCGGCTCCGCGGCGGGCTGCGGCATGGGATGCTCCTCGGCATGGCGGCGATAGGCGGGCAGCTGGTTGGTCCAGACATCCTCGGCCAGCTCGTTCACCCAGGCACGGTCATGGTCATTGTCGGCGGCGAGGTAAAACATGCGGTTATCGTCGACATAGGGCTTGGTCGCCGAGCGCTGGTTGAGCACCAGCGTGACGCGCTCGCCGAGCTGGATCGGCGCGGTGCGGTGGAGCACGCCCAGGAACTGGCCGAGCGTGGCGTAGTTCATCTTGTGGTCGATGCGCATGATCTTGTTGCGCGGCAGGTCGCGGCCGGATTCCAGGATCGAGCGGCCGGTCTCGGAATCGTCGCAATAGATCTCGAGATGACCGCCGATGAGAGGGTCGCTGATCGACAGCGGGATGAGCTCCGTCACCGGAACGCCGTCGCAATGCCATTCGACGGCGCCGTCCCTGGGGTTCATGAAGGTGACGGTCGAGCCGACGATCGACAGCGGATAGGGTTCGAGCTTGGTGCCCATCATGTCGGACAGCCTTTCCAAGCGCAGCTTGTCGTGTAAAAGCTCCTTGATCTCGGGAATATAGCGGTCCGCGCCGGTGATAAAGGTGAGGTCGAGATGTTTGTGAACGGCATGGCTGGCCTTCAGCTTCAGGGCGGCTTCCTCGATCGCGGCAAGCAGAGCCGGGTCGTAACCGTGACGATACTGGGCGACGCCGAAGCCCGACACTTTCCAGGCCGTCTCATGACCAATGATGGCCTCGCGGCTCATTGCACAGCGCAGTTCGGGAATTGTATGGGCGTTCATTGTACTTTCTCCAAGATGGGGGCAACACTTGGTTAACAGTCATTTAAACGCCTACCCCTGTAAATTTAGGAATGCTGGTGGTAGCGTAAGCCCAGCTTAAGGTCGAAACCCCGTGCGTCTGCTCAGTCAGGTCAACCTCAACTCGCTGAAAATCGTGGAAAGCGCCGCGAGGCACAGGAATTTCACGCGCGCCGGCGAAGAGCAGTTTATCACCGCTTCCGCCGTCAGCCAGCGCGTGAAGAGCCTGGAGGACCAGCTGCGCTTCAAGATCTTCGAGCGCGGCGGCAACGCGGTGTCGCTGACGCCGGAGGGCGAGACCTATGTGGCGCGCGTGCGCGAGGCGCTGGAACGGATCGTGGCGGCCAGCATGGAGGCCACCGGCCAGTCGCAGGCGCATGTGCTGCGGATCTGCGTGCTGCCGACCTTCGCGGCGCGCTGGCTGTTTCCCAGGCTGATGACCTTCCAGCAGCAATATCCCGACATCGAGATGCGGGTGTCGACATCCTACGCCACGCATGAATTCGCGACCTCGGAATATGATCTCGAGATCCGCTACGGCGACGGCAATTTCCCCGGCCTCACCTCGGAACTGCTGTTCAAGGAAGACCTGACGCCGGTGTGCAGCCGCAAGCTGTTTCACGACGTGCTGGGCGACAAGCCGCTGTCGAAGGTGGTGCCGGAGGACCTGCGCTACTTCACGCTGCTGCATTCGGACACCTGCACGCAGAACTGGCAGTCGTGGCTGGGCTTCGCCGGCGCGAGCTTCGTGCTTGGCGAGACGAGAAGCGTCTATTTCGACAGCTGCATGATGTCCTACGAAGCGGCCAATGCCGGCATGGGCTTCGCCGTCGCCAACCGCGCCTACATGGCAAGCGACATCCGTGCCGAAAGGCTGGTAGCCCCCTTCGCGGTCCACCATCCCAACACGGCGGGCTGGTACTTCGTCAGCCCCATCAAGGCGCTCGGCGCCCGCAGGGTGGAACTGTTCAAGCAATGGATCCTGGCCGAAGCGGCGCTGACGCAGCGCCAACTCGACATGGAGATCACCGGCGGACAGCCGGCACGCGCGGCGGTGGCCTAAGCAGCGCCGCTCGCGCAGCGTCAGGATTTTCCGGGTGTTTCCACTGACTGTAGCCGGCTAGCGCGATCGCACCATGACGCAAGGCCGAGACTCAGCTATGTTGGATTGCGCGGCGGGCCTGATTTTCCCGCTTGGCCGGCGCTATCCAGCTTCCTCCCAAGCAGCGCCGGCCTTCTTCCAGCCCGACGATAACTTGACCTTTAGGGCCGACGATAACCCGACTCGCCCTGCCCTATTGCTTCGGAGGCGTGCCCGGCTGGTCGCCGCCCGTGGTCGATTTCGGCACCGGGTTCTTGTCGACCTGAGGGTTCTGGTTGACTTCGTCGCCCGGCGCCTTGGTGGGTTGCACACTGTTGTCGCAGGCGGCGAGCACGAGCCCTGCCGCAAGAGCCAGCAGCACAGGAAGCTTCATCATGACGACCTCCTCTCGTTCGCCCCTTTCATAAAGGGCAAACGAGGCGATGGCGGTTTGGTTGCGCGTGAGGCGGAACCAACCGGTCCGCGTCCGGTTGAAAGCCAATCAACCGCATGAGGAGACGATGATGATCCGCCTGCTGCTTACCGGCCTTTTCGCCTACACCGCCTATCGCGTCGCCGTGAGGATCATCAACGAGGTGCCTGGCGATGTCGCGCCGCTGGACATGCCGGGCGATGAGAGGCGCAAGTTGCGGCGCCAGTCGGCGGCAATGGGGGTGGAGCCGAAGCGGTAGCGCCCTTGCTCGGCCCACCTTCTTCTACGCCATGCACACATCGTCTGTGACGGCGTGACTGATCGACCTGAGGTTTGATTGCCACGTGGTTCCCCCAATCCGTCGCTGCTTCGCAGCGCCACCTTCCCCCTCCGGAGGGAAAGGAAGGGAGCGTTGCTGGAAGCTCGGCGCTTTTCCTCTACCCCGTCGATCGGGGGAGAGGTGGCTCGGCGAAGCCGAGACGGAGTGGGGGTCGACCAGCGCTCCATAGAGAATGCATGCGCCCACCCACCACCGGCTCAGCCTCCTCTCCGGCCGCTGCGGTCCCCTCCCGGCTCTCCCGCAACGCGAGGAAATTATTGCGAACAAAGCGGAAACGATGCTTGATGGGCGATGAACATCGCCGCTCGTGATTCGTCCTTCGAGACGCCCGCTTATCTTGCCCGGCTGAATGATGAGCAGCGGCTGGCGGTGGTGCATGGCGACGGCAAGGTGGCGGCGCCGCTGCTGGTGATTGCGGGCGCCGGCTCCGGCAAGACCAACACGCTGGCGCATCGCGTCGCCCATCTCATCGTCAAGGGCGCCGATCCGCGCCGCATCCTGCTGATGACCTTCTCCCGTCGTGCCGCGGCCGAGATGGCCAAGCGGGTCGAGCGCATTGCCGGCGAGGTGCTGGGGCGCGACGCGGCGATCATCGGCGACGCGCTGGCCTGGGCCGGCACTTTCCACGGCATCGGCGCCAGGCTGCTGCGCGACTATGCCGAGCAGATCGGCCTCGACCCGGCCTTCACCATCCATGACCGCGAGGATTCGGCCGACCTGATGAACCTTGCACGGCATGAGCTGGGATTCTCGAAAACCGAAAGCCGCTTTCCGACCAAAGGCACCTGCCTGCAGATCTATTCGCGGGCGGTGAACGCGCAGGCGCCACTGGACGAGGTGCTCGGCTCCGCCTTCCCCTGGTGCGCGGCATGGGCGGAGCAACTGAAGGAGCTTTTCGCGGCGTATGTCGAGGCCAAGCAGGCGCAGAACGTGCTCGATTACGACGACCTGCTGCTCTACTGGGCGCAGATGGCGGCCGAGCCGGAAATCGCCGCTCATCTCGGTTCCCGCTTCGACCACGTGCTGGTCGACGAGTACCAGGACACCAACCGGCTGCAGGCTTCGATCCTCCTGGCGCTGAAACCGGACGGCGCCGGCCTGACGGTGGTGGGCGATGACGCGCAGTCGATCTATTCCTTCCGCGCCGCGGAAGTGCGCAACATCCTCGATTTCCCGAAACAATTCGCGAAGCCCGCCGAGATCGTCATGCTGGAGCGCAACTACCGCTCGACCGAGACGATCCTGGCAGCCGCCAACAGGGTGATCGGCGAGGCCAGCGAACGCTTCACCAAGAATCTGTGGACCGAGCGCCGTTCCTCGCACAGGCCGCAGCTGGTCAGCGTACGCGACGAGGCCGAGCAGGCGAATTATGTCTGCCAGGCGATCCTGGCCGAACGCGAGGCCGGCACGGCGCTGAAGGCGCAGGCGGTGCTGTTTCGCACCTCGAGCCACAGCGGGCCGCTGGAGGTGGAGCTGACGCGTCGCAACATCCCCTTCGTCAAGTTCGGCGGCTTGAAATTCCTCGACGCCGCGCATGTCAAGGACATGCTGGCGATGCTGCGCTTCGCCGAGAACCCACGCGACCGCGTCGCCGGTTTCCGCGTGCTGCAGCTGATGCCGGGCATCGGGCCGTCCGCCGCCTCGCAGATCGTGGATGCCATGGCGACGTCGCTCGACGAGACGCTCGGCCTTGCCCGCTTCCGGCCGCCGCAGCGCGCCGCGCAGGATTGGCCGGTGTTCCTCGACATCTATAGCGGCCTACGCGCCGGCGCCAAATGGCCGGCCGACCTCGAACGGATCAGGCTCTGGTACGAACCGCATATGGAGCGCATCCATGAGGATGCGATCACGCGCCGGGCCGATCTCATCCAGCTCGAGCAGATCGCCTCGACCTATCCGTCGCGCGAACGCTTCCTGACCGAGCTGACGCTCGATCCGCCCGACGCCACCAGCGACCAGGCCGGGGCGCCGCATCGCGACGAGGATTACCTCATCCTGTCGACCATCCATTCGGCCAAGGGCCAGGAATGGAAGAACGTCTTCGTGCTGAACACGGTCGATGGCTGCATCCCGGCCGATCTCGGGGTCGGCACCAAGGAGGACATCGAGGAGGAACGCCGGCTGCTCTATGTGGCGATGACCAGGGCCAAGGACAGTTTGCATCTGGTGGTGCCGCAGCGCTTTTATCCGCACAACCAAGCTGCGCGCGGCGACCGCCATGTCTATGCCTCGCGCACCCGCTTCATCCCGGCCTCGATGCTTCCGGCATTCGAGCAGTCGTCCTGGGCGAGTGCGGCGCTCAAGGACGACCCGCGCCAGCGGCCAGGCGTCAAGGTCGACCTTGGCGCCCGCATGCGCGGCATATGGAAATAGGCCGCCTGCCCCCTCCTGCCGATTCACGCGACGGATCAGGTCCAAGACGGAAAAATCGGCGTGCGCGGAACCTCACGCCGCAAGCCGCGTTGTGTGGCGTCCCTTCCCAGACCGGAGGCCCGCCGCCTCCGCAGCCAACAGACGAGGTCTCAATGTACGACAGGATGTTCTTCACCCCGGTCGCCCTCAGCGTCGGCGCCGGCCATAAGCGCATGATCGCCTCGCTGTCCGCCATGCATGAATTCCTGACCGAGTTTCCGCCATCGCGGCGGCGGCTGAGCTACGGCGCCGCGGTAAAGGCCTGCGAGGCGGCACGGGCCCGAGAAATCTCGGCCGAGGCCGCGCGCGATGCGCTGATCACCTTCGCGGTGACCGCCGGCATCCTGTGGCCGTCGGACCAGCCGATCGTTTCGGTGAAGCCGGTCGCGCGCGGCTATGGCGGTTTTGCCGCCTGATTTACGGCGATCTTCTCAGGCCCACCGCCTATGAACTGCCCCCGGCTCAGTTCACCTGACGAGAGGCTTTTCCTTGCCGTTATTCGGGCTTGCCGGCGGCCGAGGCTTCGGCGATCGCGGCCGGTTCGGCCGCTGCGACGAAAGGATAGAGGAGCTGCCGGTGGTAGAGCTGCGGCACAGGCTCGTCGACACCATATTTTTCTGGCATCCGCGGCGGCATGAACAAAGTGCCGCCGATCAGGTCGAGAAAGGGCAATTGGCCGGCGAAGTTCTTGTCATAGGCGTCGCGTTCGTTGGCGTGGTGCCAGTGATGGAACTGCGGCGAGGCAATCAGCCATTTCAGCGGCCCGAATTTGATGCGCGTATTGGAGTGGATGAACACCGACTGCCACTGGTAGATCAAGCACGTAGATGAGAACCGCCTCGGCGGAAAAACCCAGCGCGAACAGCGGCAAGAACGAAGCCGACTTGGTCAGGATCTGGTCCACCGGCTGCACGCGGTGCGCGGCCAGCCGGTCCATCTCCTCGATCGAGTGGTGGATGGCGTGGAGGCGCCACAGGAACGGCACCGCGTGAAAGGCGCGATGGGCGAGGTAGAAGCCGATGTCGGCGATGAGCAGAGCCTCGATCGCCTGCAGCCACACAGGCTGCGACTGGACGGCGGCGGTGAGCGCCTCGGGAACAAAACGCTGCGCCAGCAGCATCGCCGCGCCAACCACCAATACTATGCCGGCCTTGATGACAATGCCGTTGAAGAGCAGGTAGAAAACGTCGTTCAGCCAATGCCGGCGCGTCGCCGACTGCTCGCCATGCAGCGGCAGGAGCTGCTCCAGCGGGATGAAGATGAGGGGCGATGATCAGCACCGCCTTGAAGTCGATGAGATCGAATACGGTCGCTCGCGGATCGGCTGAGGTCAGCCGCCGACACTAGCCGCCAAAGGATGAACGGACCGTTGATGGTGCTAAGGGACGCCTAAAGCGCGTCGCGATCTTTCAGATTCGCTCCATGCGCTTTAGGTTTTTGATTTTACGCATGTCTTTATCTCTTTATCCCGAAACCGTTTCCCACTTTCGGGAGACATGCTTTAGTGCATGGTGCCGCCGGCATTGCCAGCCGTCCCGCTGCGCCGGCTCTCGAAGCTCACCTGGTCGCGGCCGTTGGACTTGGCCTTGTAGAGATGGCGGTCGGCGACCTGGAAAACGTCGTGGTAGGTGGTCGGGCCGCTGAAGGCGATGCCGCCGATGCTCACGGAAAGCGGCCAGGGCCGCCCGTCGGGGGCAAATTCGGCCTCGCGAATGCGGCGCCTGATGGATTCGGCGACCAGGAAGGAGCGTGTGGCATCGGCGCCGGGCAGGAAGACCGCGAATTCTTCGCCGCCGATGCGTCCGACGATGTCGGCGCCATGCAGTTGCCCCTTGATCGTCGCGGCGATCAACCTCAGCGCCTGGTCGCCGCAGTCGTGGCCCAGGCGGTCATTGATCGACTTGAAATGGTCGGCATCGACGATCAGCAGCGCGCCGGCGTCGGCGACCGTCTGGTCGCGGGCCTGGTCGAGATAGGCCTCGACCAGCATCGAGAAGGCGCCGCGGTTGAAGACCGCGGTCAAGCTGTCGGTCGCGGCGATGACGCTGAGCTCCTTTTGCGTGATCGCCAGCTGGCGCATCTTCCACATCAGGAAGAACAGAAAGGAGCCGCCGAGGACAAGCGGCAGGAAAAGATCCGTGAGTTTCGCCCACAGCAGCGCCTGCGGCGACAGCGAGGGAAAATTGAAGGAATCGACGAAGAAGGCGACGGCAATGAAAAAGGCTGTGCCGGCGGCGGTGACCACCACGACCCTGCCCCAGCTTGTCGGGGACAAATCGATGCGCATGCCGTTGCTCCCACTGCTACCGGCTTATTGTGGAGCGCGAGCGCAAAGGAAGTCCTAACATATTAGCTTCAATGCAAGTGTGGTTAACAGGCCGTCGGAACCGCCCTTGGCGGCAGGCAAGCAGAAAGCCCGCCGCCAAAAGCAGCAGGCTTCCCGACTGGCCGGAGGTTCTCGTCAACGCACCGCCAGCAATGGCGGCGATGCGGTAGGAGATGCCGCAGAGCCCTCACGGCCGGTCCGGCACTCCCGACCGGGCTGTCTTGCAGCATATGTCAGCGACGCGAAATCATCAGGCAGAGCGCCCTCAGATCGGCATCATAGGTTCCTTCGCTGGAAAGCACGTCGGCGCTGCGCTTCTTCATGCGCGCAAGTTGGGTACCCGACATCTGCGCAACAGCGGCCGAAGGCTTGGTGGTGACCGAAGTGCCGGGGGTGCCCGGAACTCCTGGAGTGCCCGGTATGCCGACACCGACACCGGCGGAAGCTCCAAGCGTCCCGATGCCGACATTGGAGCCGCTGGTGCCGATCGAGGTGGTGGCTCCGGTATCGGTCCCGCCCAGGGACACCGCCGCATCCGCCGCCTGGCCGCCGCCAAGCGAAACGCCAGCGTTGGCGCCGTTGGTGCCGCCGATGGAGGCCGTGCTGCTTCCCCCAAAGGAGGCATCCGCATTGGCACCGCTCGCGCCGCCGACGTTAGCGCTGGCGCCATTACCACCGACGGACACGCCGCCGACACCACCCAATCCAAGACTTGCGGCATGGCCCGGAACCGCCAAAATAGCGATGACCGCGCCGCAAGTAAGGACTTTATGCAATTCCCGAATGATACTTGGCATGACACTCTCCTCTTAGACGGAATATGCTGCACTGCATCATACAGGCACCGCGTTCTTTGACTGACGCCGTGGGCATACATATCTACGCCGAAATTCACGCCTCAGTTTCGTACCGTATTTGCAGTAATACTTTTTTGTTCTTGTTGCTATATCGAATTGTTAAATAAATTTTCGACTTTTCTTCGAAATTTAAATTGTAAAGCAAACAAAAAACACTTCCCGCAGCAAGCGCCATTCGCAACGAACCGCAGCAGAAACGTGCGGGTTCCCGGAGCTTATGCTTCAGGCATAGGCGCGGCCTTCCTCGGAGCGCTGGAACAGCGCCAGATCGAGCGGCACCGAAGGGCGGCCGAGCACGGTCAGCACCATGTGCGCCTGGCCGCGATGATGGGTCTGGTGGTTGAAGAAATGGCTGAGCGCGGGTGCCACGCGTTGCGAGACAGTTCGCATATCGGAGAGGGTCATATAGGAGAAGCGGCCGGCGAGCGCCTTTTCGCTCATGCCGCCGACCCAGTTGATGATCCGCTTGTCCTCCGCCTCGCGCGCGCTGTGCAAGGGTGGCAGCGCCTTGTAAAGAATGGCGTCAAGGGAAGACGGTGCCTGTCCCTCGCCGGTGAAACGCTTCATCCAGATACGATCGGCAGTCAGGATATGGTTGAGCGTTCCCATCATCGAGCCGAAGAAGGCGCCGGTGTCGCGGTTGAATTCCTCGTCGCTGAGGTGTGCCGCGGCATCGTAGAGACGCTGGTTGGCCCATTGATTATAGGCCGCAAACATCATGAAATGCTGTTTCATCATCCACCGGTTCGCCACGAATCCTGGCTCTACGTAACCCGCAGCAACGGACCCGCCAATGACCATTCTGCTTTACGACCTCGTCGGCCATGATGTCGGCCGCCCGTTCAGCCCGCATTGCTGGAAGACCAAGATGGCGCTGGCTCATAAGGGGCTCGCCGTCACCAAGGTGCCGACGCGCTTCCTCGAGGTGCCGGAAGTCGAGAGCGGCGCGTCGAAGACGGTGCCGGTGATCCGTGACGGCGAGCGCGTGGTGGCCGATTCCTTCGCCATCGCGCTCTATCTCGACGAAGCCTATCCGGATCGGCCGACGCTATTCGGCGGCGATGGCGGCAAGGCGATGGCGCGCTTCATCGAGCGCTGGTCGCAGTTCACCATCCATCCCTACGTCGCGACGGTGGCGCTGACCGATCTGCATGACATGCAAGACGAGCCCAACGCCGCCTATTTCCGCGAAAGCCGCGAGCAGCGGTACGGCAAGCGGCTGGAAGAGGTCGTGGCGAACCGCGATGCCGGGCTCGCGGCCTTCCGCGCCGCGCTGGAGCCGCTGCGCTCGACGCTCACCTACCAGCCCTTCATCGGCGGCGAGGCGCCGCTGTTTGCCGATTACATCGTGTTCGGCGCGCTGCAATGGGGACGCATCGCCTCGCCTTTCCAGTTGCTCGACGACGGCGACAGCATCGCCCGCTGGTTCGAGCGCTGCCTCGACCTGCATGGCGGTATCGGACGGCAGGTCGCGGCGGCGGCGTGACGGCCGTCGGAATTGCCATGCTGCGTTATGAGATGCAGGGCGGGATCTGGGTCTACCCCGGCAAGGGCGGCTGGCATTTCATCACGCTGCCAACGGATGTCGCGGCGCGGATCAAGGCGGCCATGGCGGGGCTGGCGCGACCCTGGGGCTCGCTTGGTGTGACGGCTGTCATCGGCAGGACAAAATGGACTACGTCGCTTTTCCCCGACAAGGCCTCGGGCAGCCTGCTTTTGCCCGTCAAGGCGTCGGTGCGGCAAGCTGAGAGCCTGAAGGCCGGAGACGCGCCGATCGTGACCATTGAGATCGGGCTTTAATTCCGCTTGAGCGCGTCCTTGTCGATCAGCCTGACACAGATCGGATCGCCTTCACCGATGCGCGTACATTGCCATTCCGGGCCGAAGCCGAAATTGTGATCCGGCGGCGGCAGAACCAGCAGGAGGAAGGCGATCACGGCGCATATGAGCGCCATGAAGACGATACCCACGATGTCGCCGCGTCTGAGATAAGGCCAGTTCATCGCCTCCGGCTCCGCCGCCGCGAGCGTTCCGGAGCAAGCGCCCGAAGCGCATGCAGCCGTTTCATTATCCCGCAAAGCGCCCGCCTTGACCAGAAGCCGCCTCCCCTTGGCAAGCCGCCGGGCGGCTTGTATAGAGCCCGCCACTCCAATTTCCATTCCCAAGAACAAGGACGACCCTATGGCGATCGAACGCACCTTCTCCATGATCAAGCCGGACGCGACCAGGCGCAACCTGACGGGCGCCATCACCAAGATGCTCGAAGACGCCGGCCTGCGCGTCGTCGCATCGCGCCGCGTGTGGATGAGCCGCCGCGAGGCCGAAGGTTTCTACGCCGTCCACAAGGATCGCCCGTTCTTCGGCGAGCTGGTGGAATTCATGTCGTCGGCGCCCACCATCGTGCAGGTGCTGGAAGGCGAGAACGCCATCGCCCGGAATCGCGAAGTGATGGGCGCCACCAACCCGGCTAACGCCGCAGAAGGCACCATCCGCAAGGTGCATGCGCTGTCGATCGGCGAGAACTCGGTGCACGGCTCCGACGCGCCGGAGACCGCCGCGCAGGAGATCAAGTACTGGTTCTCGGACACCGAGATCGTCGGCTGAGTCAGCTGAAACCTTCCGGGTACAGAAGGCGGCCCGTCGGCCGCCTTTTTAACATGGGTGAATGCGCGACCGACGCAGCACCCTATGGTGCCGGTCTGGCGATAGAAGGCTCACCGCCCCCGCGAGCTTCTGTCATGCTTCCGTCCAACAATGGAGGATGCGATGATTGGCCCCCATGTTTCCAAGAGCGGCATAGCTTATCCAGACGATCTCGTCCTGCTGAAGCGCATCTATGATCAGGTCTGCGTGGAGCGAGGCATTGCCCGCGGCAGTTCCGAGGCTTCGGACCTGGCGATCGAAGCCATGGAGCTGTTTTCCGCCGGCATTTTCGACGAGGATACGATCGGCCGCCGTCTTCGCGACCGCTGATCGAGGGTACCTAAAGCGCGTCGCGATCCTTCGGATTCGCTCTATGCGCTTTGGTCTTTGATTTGCGCATGTCTTTAACCCGAAACCGGTTCCCACTTTCGGGAGACATGCTTTGGAGCTCAGTCTCCGTCGCCGTAGCGGATGACCTCGACCTTCTCCCTGGTGATCAGGCAGCTCTTCTCACTCGTCAGCGCCTTGATCGCAGGGATCAGCGCATCGATTTTCTCCGGCGCGTCGACGATCTCGACGACGATGGGCAGATCCTGCGACAGGCGCAGGATCTTGGCGGTGTGGAGCACGCTGGAGCGGCCGAAGCCCAGCGGCCCGCGCAGCACCGTGGCGCCGGCCATGCCGGTTTCGCGGGCCTTGATGACGATCGCCTCGTGCAGCGGCTTGCCGTCGGCCGCCCTGTCGTCCTCGCCGAAGAAGATCCTGAGCAGCGCGCATTGCGCGGGAAGTTCCATGTTTTCCTCCCTAGAGCGGCTCACCGTTTCACAGAAACGGCGAACCGCTCTATCTCTTTGTTTTGACGCAATTCCGGACGGAAACCCGCTCACACTTTTCCTGGAATTGCTCTAGCTACCTGTTGCCTGACTACCTTTCGGCAAGCGGTTGAGCCTGGATGCCATGAGATAACCCAGCCACGCCGCGACGAGCGACGGCCCGACCACACTGATGAGATAGGTCGCGGCCAGCGGCAAGTCGCCCTCGAACAGCAAGATGAAGGTATCGAGGCTCATCGCCGAAAACGTGGTGAGGCCGCCGCAAAAGCCGGCCATGACGAAATTGCGGCTGACCGGTCCGACCATCATGCGCCCATCCGGTCCGGTCAGCGTCGCGAAAGCCATGATGACCCAGGAGCCGACGACGTTGACGAAAGCGGTCGACCATAGAGCGTTCAGGCCGAGCAGCGAGACGACGACGTAGCCCGACAGGAACCGGGTCAGGGAGCCGATCGCCGCGCCGCAGCCGACCGCCAGATAAAGCCGCATTGCCGCCTGTCTGTCCGTCATCGCTCAGCCCGCTGCCCCGGTAGCTGAACCAGCCACCCAGGTTGCTGACTCAGCCACCCAGACGATCGCCCAGAAGCCGAAGGCGACGAACAGCACGCACAGAACCGACGAGGCGACGACGTTGAAGGCCGCGAGCCGGCCCTCCCCGTCGAGCGCGAGGTTGAGCGTCTGCAGGCAGAAGGACGACACGGTGGTGTAGCCGCCGAACAGGCCGACGACGATGAGGTCGCGCACGAGATCGCTGGCGAAGACGCCGCCGACCGCCCGCGCGGCACCGGCAAAGGCGCCGATGGCAAGGGCGCCGGAGACGTTGACCGCCAGCGTGCCCCAGGGAAAGGTCTCGCCGACCCCATGGCCAATCACGCCGGAGAGGAAGAAGCGGGATACGCCGCCGAGGAAACCGCCGATCAGGACCAGGGCGCAGGCCGCAAGGGTCATCGTCTCAATGCCTTTCCAATGCGATTCCCGCACGGGAATCACTTCACGAAATCAGGCATGATGCGAGCGGGAAAAACAAATCCTGCCGCGCAAGAGCACGCCTGGCAGGAGTCATCAGCCCATAAGGGCGGTTTCGGGGGAACCCCATCCCCATTTTCGGGCGAGCCTAGGCGGTTGAGGCGGTGGGGTCAATTGGGGCCGCTAGCTGAAAGACGGTTACCCCGCGTTCCTTCGCGCCCCCCTCTGGCCTGCCGGCCATCTCCCCCACTTGGGGGAGATTGGCAGCCGTGGCGCCGAACTCAATCCTGCAACGCTGGAGATTGGCGAAAGCCGGCGCGACATTCGATCTCCCCCCTCGTGGGGGAGATGTCCGGCAGGACAGAGGAGGGCGCTGTCCCGCCAGCGTCTGAGGGTAACGTTACTTTGCTTGGCGCTCCTTCACATTGGCGTGGGCGTTCGCCGCCTCTGTGTCGGTGGCCGGCGTCTTCGTCTCCTCGCCGGTGAACGGGCTGCCCTGCCCAGGCGCAAGGTCGCCGCTATGGCCGGCCTTGTTGGTCTGGAAGGGCTGGCTGTCGGGGCTGAGGCCATGCTGCGTGGCGTTGAACAGATGGTCGTCCGCGCGGGCAAAACCTGCGAAGGCGATCAGCGATACGCTTGTGGCTGCGAGAATGAGCATGTGCTTTTTCATATCTGGTCTCCATTGAGTGCCAGATCGATCCCGCGCATTCGGTCTGGCGGTTTGAGTGAAGGGACGTTTGTCCCTTTGCCTGCCCGCCATCTGCATAGGTCAACGCCTGGCGCCGGCGGTTTATTCCGGCGAGCACGGTTTCCTGGCTGAAAAGTCGCGGCCGTACAGTCGGCGCCCGACGTCAGCGCGGCATCTTCACCAACACCGTCTGCGGCGTGCCGGCCAGCGGATCGAGCTGGTGGTTCGTGTCGGTGATGAACATCAGCCGCTCGCCGACCGTGATGCGCGCCTGCAGCGCATAGGTCCGACCGTTCTGGATCGCTTTGTGGTCGAAACCGATGTCGAACTTGATCGGCACCCGTCCGATGGGCGCTACCCTGCGCTTTGCGATCACGGTTGCCGGCGCATCGGCCAGCGAGACGTCGGCAAGCTCGACCACGAGCACGGCATCTGGCGGCAAAGCGATGCGCTCGCGATAAGTCACCTCGCCCGCGATGGTCTTCTCGGCGGCCTTGGTCACTTGCGGTACGGCAAGAATGCCGACGACCAGCGGCACCAGCCCGAAGATGAAGAACTCCGCGATGCGGTCCAGCATGAGATTGTCCCGCCAAGCAAATCAAACCGATTGGCAAGCTTGGGAAGGATTGCGGTGGTTCGATGGCCGAATAGGCGTTTTCTCTGATGCATATCGTTGTCCCAGAACCGCTGCTCACTTCTGGGCGACATGCATTATCGGCCCGGTTTCTTCCAGCGGTCCGCCGCTTGGTCGTCGGCTTCCTTGGCCTCGACCCAGCCGCCCTCGGAGCCGTCGGCAAGATGCTCTTTCTTCCAGAAGGGCGCGCGCGACTTCAGATAGTCCATCAGGAAATTAGCAGCCTCGAAGGCCGCCTGCCGGTGCGATGAGGCCGCGACCACCAGCACGATGTTTTCGCCCGGCATTATCTTGCCGTGGCGATGGATGACGGTGAGCCCCTGCAGCGGCCAGCGTTCGATGGCCTCAGCCGCGATGCGGCCGATCTCGGCCTCCGCCATGCCGGGATAGTGCTCGAGCTCGAGCGCCGACAGCGTGCCCTGCTCGTCACGGCAAAGGCCGGAAAAGGTGACCACGGCGCCGATATCGGTCCGGCCCTTGGTCAGGCCGGCGATCTCGGCGGCGACGTCGAAATCCTCGCGTTGGATGCGGATGGCGGGCACGACGGCGCCGGCCATGTCAGCCTCCGGTCATCGGCGGAAACAGCGCGATCTCGCGCGCACCGGCGATCTTCTCGCGGTGGCCGACATGTTCCTGGTTGATGGCGACACGGATGACGTCGGGGTATTGCAGCGCGTTTTCGTACTCCTCGCCGCGCGACTTCAGCCAGCGCAGCAGGTCGCCCACCGTCTCGATGCCGGAAGGCAAGTCGACGTCCTCTTCCGGCTTGCCGATCCGCTCGCGTACCCAGGCGAAATAGATGAGCTTGGTGGACATCTCACTCATCCATGATGTGCTTGAGGCCGGCACGGAAATAGTCGTAGCCGGTGTAGAGCGTGACGAGCGCCGCGACCCACAACAGCACCAGGCCGATCTGGGTGGTCAGCGGAAAGATCTTGTCGCCGGCCGGGCCGACCAGCAGGAAGGCGATGGCGACCATCTGGATGGTGGTCTTCCACTTGGCGAGCTGCGTCACCGGCACCGACACTTTCAGGGCCGCCAGATATTCGCGCAGGCCCGAAACCAGGATCTCGCGGCACAGGATGATGATCGCCGCCCAGAGCGACCAGCCGGCGATGCCGGCGTGGCGGTCTGTGTCGGCGGCAAGCAGGAGCAGACAGGTGGCGACCAGCAATTTGTCGGCTATCGGATCGAGCATCTTGCCGATGTTGGAAGTCTGCTGCCAGGCGCGCGCGAAATAGCCGTCAAAGTAATCGGTGATCGAGGCGAGCAGGAAAATGACCAGCGCCGACCAGCGGGCGAAGTCGGACGACTTCAGATGTCCTTCGAGAAAAAAGCACAGCACGACCAGCGGCACCGCGACGATGCGGGCGTAGGTGAGGATGTTCGGCAGGTTGAACGCGCGTTGTGCCATATCGTCTCGGGAAATCTCCACCGCCAGAGGTACTCAAATCAGAAGCCAATGTAGGGGGTCAACAGCCGAGATTCGATTGGACAGGGAAAAATGGCGTGAAGCGCGTTGTGAGGTACCCCCTCGGGACATCCCTGCCCGACCGCCTCAGCTCTCATGAAAATGATTGTAGACCAGCTTCGCCACATGCTCGGAAATGCCGTCGACCTTGACCAGGTCCTCGACCGCGGCGCGGCTGACCGCCTTGGCGGTGCCGAAGGCGAGCAGCAGGGCGCGCTTGCGGCCGGGGCCGATACCGGCGATCTCGTCGAGCGGGCTTTTCACCATCTCCTTCTTGCGCCGCGCGCGATGCGAGCCGATGGCGAAGCGGTGCACCTCGTCGCGCAGGCGCTGGACGAAATAGAGCACCGGGTCGCGCACCGGCAACATGAAGCTTTCCCTGCCCTTGACGAAGAAGCGCTCGCGGCCGGCATCGCGGTCCGGGCCCTTGGCGATGCCGATGGCGACAACCCGATCCTCGACGCCGAGATCGGCAAGGATCTGGCGCACCGCCGTCATCTGGCCCTGGCCGCCATCGATCAGGATGACGTCGGGCCAGGCCGGAAAACCGCCATTGCCGGCGACCAGATCCTCGTCACCGGTTTCGTCCGCGGTTGCGCCAGGCTGCTCGTCGCCATGCTCCTTGAGCAGCCGCGAGAAACGCCGCTGCATCACCTCGCGCATCATGCCGAAATCGTCGCCCGGCGTGATCTCGGTCGAGCGGATGTTGAATTTCCGGTACTGGTTCTTCACGAACCCTTCCGGCCCGGCGACGACCATGGCGCCGACCGCATTGGTGCCCATGATGTGCGAGTTGTCGTAGACCTCGATGCGCACCGGCGGCTTTACCAGGCCGAAGGTCTCGGCGAATCCCTGCAGCAGCCGCGCCTGGGTCGAGGTCTCGGCCAGCCTGCGGCCGAGGGCCTCGCGGGCGTTCTGCAGCGCGTGATCGGTCAGGTCCTTCTTCTCGCCGCGCTGCGGCACCGAGATCGTAATCTTGCGGCCGGCATGGGTGGACAGCGCTTCCGCCAGCAGTTCCTGCTCCTGCGCGGTCTGCGACAGAAGCAGCGTGCGCGCCGGCAGCTTGTCGTCATAGAACTGCGCCAGGAACGAGCCCAGCACCTCAGCCGGCTCCAGCGCCGGATCGGCCTTGGGGAAATAGGCGCGGTTGCCCCAGTTCTGGCCGGTGCGGAAGAAGAACACCTGGATGCAGGTCTGGCCGCCCTCCTGATGGATGGCGAAGACGTCGGCCTCCTCCACCGTCTGCGGGTTGATGCCCTGATGCGCCTGCACATGGGAGAGCGCGGCCAGCCGGTCGCGGTAGATTGCGGCGCGCTCGAAATCGAGCTCTGCCGAAGCCTGCTGCATGGCGGCCGAGATTTCGGTCTTCACCTTCTGGCTGCGGCCGGAGAGGAAATCCTTGGCCTCCGCGACCAGCTCGGCATAGCCCTCATGCGAGATCTCGCCGGTGCAGGGACCGGCGCAGCGCTTGATCTGGTAGAGCAGGCAAGGCCGCGTGCGGTTCTCGTAGAAGGAGTTGGTGCAGCTTCTAAGCAGGAAGGCGCGCTGCAGCGAATTGATGGTGCGGCCAACCGCGCCGGCCGAGGCGAAGGGGCCGAAATAGTCGCCTTTTCGCGAGCGCGCGCCGCGATGCTTGTAGATGCCGGGCGAGACATGGTCGCCGGTGAGCAGGATATAAGGGAACGACTTGTCGTCCCGCATCAGCACGTTGAAGCGAGGCCTCAGCCGCTTGATGAGGTTCGCCTCGAGCAGCAGCGCCTCGATCTCGGTGCGGGTGACGACGAATTCCATTGTCGCCGTCTCGCGCACCATGCGGCCGATGCGGGCGGTGTGGAACCGCCCCTGCGCGTAGTTGGTGACGCGCTTCTTCAGGCTGCGCGCCTTGCCGACATAGAGCACGTCGCCGGCGGCGTTCATCATGCGATAGACGCCGGGCTGGTTGGGCAGCCGCTTGACGAAGGTCTGGATCACCTCGGCGCCGACCATGCCGTCGGCATCGCCGGCATGCGGCGTCCAGTCGATGGCCGTGAAGGCGACATCGGGGCCAGTCGGCAAAGCCTCGGGTTCGACGATCTCCTCAGCCGCCTCGTCCTCGACGTCGAGATCGACATCGGGGGGCAGGTCGTCGGCGGCGCCGTTGCGTCTGTGTTTTTGAACTGCGGGACTCATTCCACCATGCCTGTCACATCGGGCGTCTGCCACGCAAGATGCTGGCCGCCGTCGAGCGCGATCATCTGGCCGGTCACCGAGCGCGCCTGCCAGAGATAGCGAATCGTGGCGCCGAATTCAGGCAATTGCGGGCCGCGCTTCAGGATCAGGCCCTCGACCTGTTTGCCGAAATCGTCGTCGTCCTGGCGCTTGTTCTTCAGTGTCGGGCCGGGACCTATGGCGTTAACGCGAATGCGCGGCCCGAGCGCCTGCGCCAGCATCTCAGTCTGCGTCCACAGCGCCGATTTCGACAGCGCATAGGAGAAATAGCGCGGTGTAGGCCGCCAGACGCGCTGGTCGATCATGTTGACGATCAGCCCCTCCTCGCCTTGCGGCAGCGCGCGGGCGAAATTCTGCGCCAAGAGCGCGGGCGCCTTCAGGTGGATGGCGAAATGGCGGTCCCAGGCCTGCCAGTCGAAATCATCGACGCTGTCGTCGACGAACAGGGACGCGTTGTTGACCAGCAGCGTCACAGGCCCGAGCGCGGCTTGCGCGCGACCGATGAGACCACCCACCGCATCCATGTCGGTGAGGTCGGCGGCGACGACGGCGGCGCGGCCGCCCTCGCCCGTGATCTTCCCCGCCAGCGCCTCGGCCTCGGCGCCTGAACGGTTGGCATGGATGGCGACGGCGAAGCCATTGGCGGCCAGATCCTCGACGATCGCCTTGCCGATCCGTCTTGCTCCACCCGTCACCAGCGCGACGGCCGTGGCTTGTTTCATGGTGTCAATCCTCAATCGGCTTCACGATTCCGGGAAGCCGGCACAATATGACGGGCCAAGCGTTAAATGCCATTTCCACCTTGGGCAGGAATGTGGCGAAGCGGCCCGGATGCGCTTCCCCCCGCCGGATTCGGGAAGCCATTGCCGGCAATATATGTCGCTGCACCCCTTGAACCAAGCGATGTGCAGCGCAACATGATTAGCCTGCTGACATTCGCTGTTGCGAAGATGCAACGTCACCTTTCGGCCTCATTCGCGCCCGGGAATGACCCAAGTTCAGGTTCGCTTCAGCCGCATTTCAGCACGACATTCGGAACCGTTAAACGCCAGGCTCGTTTATCCCCCCGGACGGGCCGGGGCGTTTCATGAACAAGCAAGCCTAAGTGTCTTGTGGCTTAAGGAGTATATAATGAAGACCAATCTCAAATTCGCGCCGCTTGCCGCCGCGCTCGGGCTGTTCGCCTTTGCTGGTACCGCCTTTGCGGCCGACGTCGTTTCCGAAGAGCCGCCGGCTCCCGCCCCGGTTGCCGAGCTTCCGGTTGCTTCATGGGCCGGCCCCTATGCCGGTATCAGCCTCGGCTACGGCTTCAGCGGCCATGCCGATGCTCGTGACGCCGGCGTCAACGTGAAGACCAAGGGCTTCATCGGCGGCGTCTTCGGCGGCTACCAGTGGCAGCAGGACAACTTCGTCTACGGCGCTGAAGCCGATCTCGGCTACAACGGCGTCAAGGGCGACAGCGCCGGCATCAACGCCAAGGGCGGCCTCGAAGGGTCGCTGCGCGCTCGCCTCGGCTACGCCGTGACCCCAGAAATCCTGCTCTATGGCACCGGCGGTCTTGCCGCCAAGAACCAGAAGATCACGGATAGCGTCACCTCCACCGACGAGAGCAAGGGAATGCTCGGCTGGACGGCTGGTGTCGGTTCCGACATCAAGATCACCGACAATGTGTTCGGCCGTGTCGAGTACCGCTACACCGACTACGGCGACAAGGACTTCGGTGCCCTCGGCAACGTCAAGTCGAAGGACAACCGCGTCACCTTCGGCGTCGGTATGAAGTTCTAAGTCGTAGAAGCCACGACACGGAAAAGCCGGGCCTTGCGCCCGGCTTTTTTTGTTGGCCCGGCCGAAAGGCGTCAGGTGCCCGACCGACGCGCCGGCTGCCTCTGGAAACCATCATGGGTCGGGATCGACGGCAGCCGGTCCAGCCATTTCAAGCGCGATTGCATGAAGACCTGGGCGTCCGGCCGGTAGTCGCCCGGATCGGTCAAGGTGGCGGCGTGAACGTGGATCTCCGACGGCCATCTTGTCGAGCGGAAGTAAAGCCTGGTGCCACAGGACGGACAGAAGCCGCGAAACGTGTCCGTGCTGCTTTCATAGTGCCTGATGTCGCCGGCCCAGCTCAGCTCATCGGGCCTCAGCCCCAGGAAGGCGGTGAAGGGAGACGAGGTGGCACGCTGGCAGTCGGCGCAGTGACAGACCAGATTGCGGATGATGTCGCCGGAATATCTCCAGGTGACCGCTCCGCACATGCAGTGCCCGTTGAGTGCCATCGCTTCCCCCTTGGCCATGCGTTCATCATTGCCGGCGCAGCCGATACTGACACATCGCCGCTTGGAAAATGGCGAGTCAGCGGCTTACGCGCGCTTCTTTGCGACCTTGGTGGATTTGTCCTTCGGCGGCAGTGTCTGGACAAAGGCCAGAGCAAGATCGAGCCAGAAGGCGAGCTCGGACTCGCTCGCCGTGCCTTCCGGCCCGACGTGGAGGTAGCCTTCCATCAAGCGCCCGCCCATTTCCATCGGACGCGCATGGGGACGAGCAGCCGCCGCCGCATGCGCGTCCTTGCCGACGCGGACCAACAGCCCACGCTTCGAGGTGCCGATCAGTAGGTTGCCGTCGATCATGAAGCAGGTGCCGCCGAACATCTTCTGCTCGGTGAAGATGCGCTTGCCGAGGGCGGCGCGCAAGCGCTCGACCATCGGGTCGGGCGCGACGCTGGTAGAGGGCCTTTCCATGCTCACCACTCCAACTTGGATGATGTCAGGCAAGCATGGAAGCGGGTGGCGTTTCAAGCTCGCTTCCCCTTCTCCCCTTGTGGGAGAAGGTGGCCTAGCGAAGCTCGGACGGATGAGGGGTGCTCCAGCTTGACGCACACCTTGGTCAGTCTCGGATGGCGCCAAGTTCACCAGCGCTCGCTCCGTCCAACACCCCTCATCCGTCTCGGCGCTATCGCGCCGATCCACCTTCTCCCACAAGGGGAGAAGGAAAAAGGCGCCTCACCCCGGCACGCTTGCTTTCAGTTCCGGAAACTTCTCATCAAACCTCGCGGCCCAGCGCACGAGCCGGCTTCGGCCCTTCTCCCATTGGCCGGAAAAGCGCAGCGCGAGATAGCCAAGGGTGGCGCGCAGCGCCATGTGGCCGGCGGTGATCTTCTTCGGCAACTTGGGCGGGTTGGCGTTGATGAGGTCGAGCGCGGTGGTGATCTTGCCCCACTGGCGGTCGAGCCAGGGCTGGTAGACCATCTCTTCCGGCCGCGTCCGCCGCTCATAGACCATCGACAGCGCGCAGTCGCAAATGCCGTCGGCCAGCGCCTCGAGAACTTCCGCCTCGAGCCGCTTGTCGGGGTTGCGCGGGAACAGCGCGTTCTTCGACAGCCGGTTGAGATGCTGGGTAATAGTGCGGCTGTCATAGATCGAGCGGCCATCCTCCAGCACCAGCACCGGGATCTTGCCGAGCGGATTGGCCGAGATCAGTTCGGCGGGCTTGTCCTCCGTCTTGACCGGCACGAGGTCGATGGCGATGCCGGCGTAGACGGCCGCCATACGGACCTTCGAGCTATAGGGGGACGTGGAAGCATAGAGCAGTTTCGGCATGATCGATTTCCCAGTTGTCTGCCGCACTGTTGACCGAATCGAACCTCCAGGGCAACGGCCCAGCAAAGCCGATCCGGATTAGCCACGTCTTGCCGACGCGGACGCGGCAACAAAAAAGCCCCCGGAAAGTTTTGCCTGACGGCAAATTTCCGGGAGCTTTAGGAGGAGCGTCCGCTCCGACTCCGCTCGCTCAGACACCGAATTGGCGAGAGGGGTGCCTGAATAGCACCCGCCCTCAGCCGTTGCGGTTCGCGCGCGAAGCTACGCGATTACTTCTTGGCGGCCGGCTTCTTCGCCGGAGCTGCCTTCTTGACGGCTGCCGGAGCCTTGGCCGCGGCGGCCTTCAGCGGAGCCTTGGCGGCGGGCTTGGCCGCGGCCTTCGCTGCCGGCTTCTTGGCGGCGGGCTTGGCTGCTGCCTTTGCGGCGGGCTTTGCCGCGGCCTTCGCGGCCGGCTTTGCTGCTGCCTTGGCGGCGGGCTTTGCTGCTGCCTTGGCGGCGGGCTTTGCCGCGGCCTTCGCGGCCGGCTTCGCTGCTGCCTTGGCCGGAGCCTTGGCGGCTGCCTTCGGTGCCGCTGCCTTCTTAACTGCTGCAGGTTTCGCGGCAGCCTTAGCTGCCGGCTTCTTTGCCGGCGCTTTCGCCGCCGGCGCCTTGGTTGTGGTCTTTGCCATGCGATGCCCCTTGCGTTTTGCCTAAGGTCGTGAGTGACCCGGCATGCTCATGCATATCTGACTCGCGACTGTCTAGCCAGCGAAGCAACACAATGATTTTCAGTTATTGAATTTTGGTTACACGAAGATGCATCTCATCGAAAAATTGTGAGCGAATCTGTCACTTTCGAAGTGAAGGCCCGGCGCACAGATTTTCGCGTGGCTTCTATCACCCGATGATCCATCCATTCGCGGCATAAGCTTATATCGTAATGTGAGCACAGTGCTCACAATAGAGAACCAGCCGCTGAACACCGGCTTCATCTTGTCCAGCGAAAACATCTACAGATGAATCGGCCACGCGAGGCGGTCAAAGCTTACGCGTTTGAAAGCGAGCTTAAAGCTCATATTCCAGTTCCACCGGCGATCTCTGCCGGCTTGCGTCCGCCCTGCAGGCGGCGCGCCGGTTCGACCCGGTGCAGGTGCACGGCGTAGGTGTCCCAGGGCGGCGAGACCGCGATCCCGGCCAACATTCGGCCGACCTCGCCGCGATGATAGCCGCCGTGCAGGACGACATGGGTCAGCATCTCCTGCCTCGTCATGCAGCCCTTGTCGCCATCGGTGAAGGTGAAGGCGATCGGCTCGGCAAGTGCCTGCTCCGAAATGGTTTCGAGATGGTCGAGATACCAGCGATCGACCTCGACGAGGTTGGCGCGCAGCACGTGCGGCTCGGGCGTGTCCGGCGCATTGTCGCCCGCATAGCCGTGGGCCACGCCCTCCAGATGCGCGGCAAAGATCCGCGACACGACATGGATATGGTTCATCAGGCGGATCGCGGCGTGTCGCTCTGCCGCGCCGCGGGAGGGATCCAATCCGGCAAGCGTCTCCAAGAGCTCGTCATTCGCCCAGGCCTGATAGGCAAGCAGGCCCTTCAGCAAGGTCTTGGCGCTCATCTTCGTGGCTCCATTTGCGTTGGCGAAATGAATGTGAGTATCCTCTTCATATTCTCGGGAGACGGGCCAGCATGTCTACTCGCATTGCAAAGCCGGCCGCGCGCATGCGCAAGCAGCCGCGCCAGGCGCGTTCGATCGCCACCGTCGAGGCGATCATCGAAGCCGGTGCTCACGTTCTGAGCGAGCTCGGCTGGGCCGGCTTCTCCACCAACAAGGTGGCCGAGGCCGCGGGCGTCAGCATCGGCTCGCTCTATCAGTATTTTCCCGACAAGCTCGCTCTGGTCGAAGCGATCCGGCGCCGTCACTTCGATCATGTGCTGTCGGTGATTCGCGAAGCGTCGGCGGAGGAGAAGCCGCTCAGGCAATTCGCGCGCGAGCTGGTGCGCGGCATGATCGGCGCGCACTCGATCCATCCGACGCTGCACCAGGTGCTGCTCGACGAGGCGCCGGGCGACCGCGGCTCACGCGCCGCGCATGCCTCGTTCCAGGCGCGCTATCTCGAACATTACGCCGCGGCCGTCGCGCAGTACCGCAAGCGCCGCAAGGACACTGAGACGATGGCGCGCGTGCTCTCCTCGGCGGTCGAGGGCGTGATCCACAACGCGGCACGGCGCAACATGCTCGACGCGCCGGAACTGCAGAAGCAGCTCGTCGAGCTGATCTCGGCCTATCTGTCAGGTAGCCGGGCTATCTAACCTGTCGGGCGGCAAGGCAGCCGGGGACGGCGCCAGTGGACGAGGCCTGCGGTGGCTCGCGTACCGCTACGCCGCTTCGCACGGTCGCCGGCAAATAATTCGCATCGCCTGTCGATTCCGCCGATCCCCGTTCGTCGTATCATTGCAACCAAACAACGAAGGACGACACACCGATGCGTTTCATGATGCTGATGATCCCCGGCGGCTACGCGACCGCGGCTCCCGACGTCAGGCCCGAAGCGGAAGCCGTGGCGACGATGATGAAATACAATGAAGAGCTAAAGCGCGCCGGCGTGCTGCTCGCGCTCGACGGGCTGCATCCGCCGTCCTCGGGCGCACGGGTCTCCTTCAAGGGGGCCAAGCCCACCGTTACCGACGGCCCGTTCGCGGAGGTCAAGGAAGTGCTCGGCGGCTATTGGATGATCGACGTGCGCTCGCCCGAGGAAGCCGTGGAATGGGCGCGGCGCTGTCCGGCCGGAGAAAACGACGTCATCGAAATCCGGCGCGTTTTTGAGATGAACGATTTTCCCGAGGACGTCCAGAAGGCCGCCGAAGGGTTCGGCGAGCTGAAGGGTTGATCGCCACGGCGGCGATCGAAGCGGTCTGGCGGATAGAGCAACCAAAGCTAGCCGCCGGGCTCACCCGCTTTTTGCGCGATGTCGGGCTGGCCGAAGAGGTGGTGCAGGATGCTTTCGTGCTGGCGCTGGAACGCTGGCCTGGGGAAGGCATTCCACACAATCCGGCCGCCTGGCTGACCCGGGTCGCCACCAACCGGGCGCTCGACCGGCTGCGCCGAACCGTGCTGATCGACGGCAAGCATCGCCAGTTGGCCGTCGACCTCGCCGAGCTGGAGCGCGAGATGCCCGACATCGAGGCGGCGCTGGACGAGGACATAGACGACGATCTGTTGCGGCTGATCTTCACCGCCTGCCATCCAGTGCTGGCGCCCGAACAGCGCGCGGCGCTTGCGCTCAGGATGCTCGGCGGCCTGTCGACGCCTCAGATCGCACGCGCCTTCCTGGCGCCGGAGGCGACCGTCGCCCAGCGTATCGTGCGCGCCAAAAGAACGCTGCGCGAAGCCGGCATTGCCTTCGAGATGCCGCGCGGGCAGGAGCGGCGCGAGCGCCTCGGCGCCGTGCTGGAGGTGATCTACCTGATCTTCAACGAAGGCTACGTCGCTTCCGCTGGACCGGACTGGCTGCGCACGGATCTCTGCGGCGAGGCCATGCGCCTCGGCCGTCTGCTGGCGGCCCTGGTGCCGCAGGAGCCCGAGACGCTCGGCCTGGTGGCCCTGATGGAGCTCAGCGCGTCGCGCTTTGGCGCCCGCATCGACGCAGCGGGCAACCCGGTCCTTCTGCTCGACCAGGACCGCAGCCGCTGGGACTGGTCGCTGATCCGGCGCGGCCTCGATGGGTTGAACCGCGCGATGGCGCTGACGCCGACACCTGGCCCCTATCAGCTGCAAGCGATGATCGCCGCCTGCCATGCACGCGCCGTGAGCGCGGCCGACACCGACTGGATCGCCATCGCGGCATACTACCAGGCGCTTGCGCTTGCAGCGCCCTCGCCCATCGTCGAGGTCAACCGGGCGGTCGCTGCCGGCATGGCGTTCGGACCGCCGCAAGGGTTGGCGATTACCGACGCGCTGCGGGACGAACCTCGGCTCAAGGATACGCATTTGTTGCCCACGGTGCGCGGCGATCTTCTGGCGAAGCTCGGACGGATAGACGAAGCCCGCGCCGAATTCCGCCGCGCCGCCGGGTTGGCCGGCAATGAGCGGGAACGGGCGCTGTTGCTTGCGCGGGCTGGTCGTGGAGAAGCCAACTCAGGATAGGCCGGCGGGACAGCGCCTACCTCAGCTGTCTATCGCCTGCCATTGAACCGGCGTCTCTCAGCGCGTGGCGACCACGGCCACGCCGGCGCCGATCATCACGCCACCGGCGGCGCGGTTGACGCGGCGCACGATCGCTGGTGTGCGCAAGAGGCCGCGGGCTCGGCCGGCGAGCAGGACATGTCCGCCGATGACCACGGCCTCGACGATCAGGATCACCGTCGCCAACACGCCAAGATCGCCTGTGTTGAGCGACGCGCCGACCACATTGGGCAGCAACGCGACATAGAACAGCGGCATCTTCGGATTGCCGAGGTTGAGCGCGATGCCGGCGGCGAAGGTCGCCAGCAAGCCGCGCCGGTTCGATACCGGCTGCGATGCCGGGACCACGGGAATGGCGGTCCACAACCTGATGCCAATCCAGATCAGATAGGCCGCACCGCCATAGCGAAGCACAGTCATGACGACCGCCATCTTGGCGGCGAGGATCGACAGACCGAAGGTGGCGAGCACCAGAAAGATGAGGATACCGACCACCGTCCCGGCCCCATAGGCGATGCCCGACGCGGCGCCGCTGGAGATCGTGCGGGCGACGATCGTCATATTGTCGGGACCCGGACTGGCGGCGAACACGAAGAAGGCCGCCGCGAAGGCAAGCAGCGTCGTGATATCCATGCCCGTCAGCGCCGCCTCAGCGCAGCACGCGGCAGCGGCCGTTATAGACCAGCCAGCGGTCGAAGCCCAAGACGCAGAACTCGACATTGTCGCCGATCGAGGCAAAGCCCTGGCCTTCCTCGATCAGATAGAAGATCGAGCGGTCGTGGCCGTCCGACAGGTTGACGGTGGCGCGGCAATAATGGCGGCCGATCGGCCATTCCTCGCTCGCCGGCTCGTAGCGATGCTGGCGGATGTCGCGGAAATCGGTGATCGCGACGTCCGGCAGATGCGGCACGTGATGCACCTGGTAGGAGAAGCGGTCGGTGATCTTGTTCAGCACCCAGCTTTCGCCGCAGACGCTGCCATCGTCGCCGCTGTAGACCGAAAGGTCGGCGGCCTGCGCCGCCTGGGTGAAGCCCAGCGGAGCGGCAAAGGGAGTGGACAGCGCAACCAGCGCGGCAAGAGCGGAATGGGCGAAGCGAGTCATGACAGCCTCTCGAGGTCGGTTGCACGCACTGTGCGGATTCGCTTGGCGGCGGTCAAGCGGTCGCGAAAACAATGGTTTCCGCAAAGCTTCGTTGCGGATTTGCCGGTTGATCAGTAAGTGCCGGCAAGCAGCAGCCCGCCGATGACGGCAATGTTGATCAGGAAGGCGTTGCGCAGCACCTGGCGCTCCGGCTCCGCGCTAGCCCAGAAACGCAGCAGCATGAGGTTCGTCGCCAGTGTGAAGATGGCCAGAGCGACGGCGGCAAACAGCCGTGCCACGCCAACGGCGAGCAGCGAGCCCGCGATGATCTCGACCGTCGAACCGGCGGCCAGCATCAGCGCCGGAGCCGGAAATTTCTGCGCGGCCAGATAGTCGCGCATCGCCCCGAATTTGAGGAAATGCTCTATGCCGGCGAAGACGAACACGCCGCCGATGAGGAGAGCGCCGAGCGCTTGAACGATTTGAACGAGCATGGCGATCTCCTCTCGACGTGCGTGGCTCCGTTCACTCCTCGGGGATGAAGGCTGGGTTGTAGACGACCTCCCACAGATGATCGTCGGGATCCTGGAAATAGCCGGCATAGCCGCCCCAGAAGGTCTTCTGCGCCGGCTTGACCACGCGCGCGCCGGCCTTGACGGCCTCAGCCATCACCGCGTCGACCTCAGCCTCGCTGCCGACATTGTGGCCGATGGTCAATTCGGTCGGGCTGCGGCCGCTTTGCGGCACGGTGGCATCCCAGGCGATGCTGGCGCGCTCGTAGATGGCGAATTTCAGGCCGCCGGCGAGATCGAAGAAGGCGACGGCGCCATGCTCGAATTCGCGGCCGATGATGCCCTCGGTCGGCAGGCCGAGGCCGTCGCGATAGAATTTGAGGGAGACCTCCAGATCGTCGACGCCGAGCGTCAATACGGTGATGCGAGCTTTCATTTCTCTCACTCCTTTCTATATCCGTGACCACAGTCGCAAACGGATGCGGTCCGATGCGAGCGCGTGAAGCGCCGTGAAGTTCCGTCCGTTTTGCCATGGATGACGCGGCCGGCATTGAACATTTCGGCCAAAATGACCGTCACACCGATCCGGCAACCCCGCTGGAGCAGATCGGAGAGGAGATGGAACCGGTCCTGGCACAGACCACCGGCTTTTTTCGGGAGCGGCCTGCCGCCGGCAGGCTGGCCGATGCCTTCTCCGCTGTCTGGGTCCATCGCATGGACGAGCGGGCCGTTCCCCCTATCGTCATCACGCCGGACGCGACGATCGACCTGCAATGGATCGATGGCCGCTTCCGTATCGCCGGCCCGGACAAGGAGCCGCAGATCGAGCAGCCTGCCGCTGGGGTGGTGATCGTGGGCTTCCGCTTCCGGCCAGGCGCGGCGGCGGGCTGGCTCGGCGTGCCGGCCGGCGAAATCGTCGGCGGACGGCTTGATCTCGGCGAGCTGTGGAGCACGCGCAGCCGCGAGCTTTCAGACCGGATCAGAGCGACGCCCAACCTCGCCGATCTGGTTCGGCGCCTGGAGGAGACGATCGGCGCGCACACGGAAGGACGCGCTGTGCTCGACCCTCAGATGGGCCGGGCTTTCGAGGTCATACACGAAGGTTTGCCGCCGGAAACGCCGCTGGTTCCGTTCCTGCAACGCCAGTTGCATATGAGCGAGCGGACGCTGCGCCGGCGTTTCGAGGACGCTTTCGGCTATGGTCCGAAGACGCTCGACCGCATCCTGCGCTTCCACCGGTTCCGGCGCATGCAGCGGCAGCAGGGCGAAGCCTCGACCGCGCTGCTCGCGATCGAGGCGGGCTATGCCGACCAGGCGCATCTGATCCGCGAAAGCCGGCGGCTGACCGGCGTGACGCCCTCGGCGTTGGCTTGAGCGAACGCAGGCGCCCTACTCGCCCGCCAGCCAATCAGAACTCCAGCGCGACGGCTGCCGGACGGCGAGCACCTTATGGAGGGCGGGCAACAGGACCTTCAATTCGCCTTCCAGCGTGTAGGGCGGATTGACCACCACCAGCCCGCTGCCGTCGAGGCTGGCCTCATCCGAGGCGGGCCGTATCTCGAAGGCGATGTCGAGCAGCTTCGGAATGCCGGTTTCCTTCAGAGCACCGCGGAAGGCCGTCACCGCCCTGCGATCCTTGATCGGATACCAGAGCGCGTAGATGCCACCCGGCCAGCGCCGGTGCGCCTTGCGCAGACCATCGACCAGACGGGAGAACTCGCCTTCCTCCTCGAAGGGCGGATCGATGAGCACCAAGCCGCGCTTTTCCTTCGGCGGCAGTTGCGCGCCCAGCGCCAGCCAGCCGTCGAGCTCGATCACCCTTGCCTGGAAATCGCCGGCGAAAACCAATTTCAGCCGCACGGCATCCTTGGGGTGCAGCTCGATCGCCGTCAGCCGGTCCTGGCTGCGCAGGAGATGGCGAACGATCAGCGGCGAGCCGGGATAATGCTTGAGGCCGCCGTCGGGATTTTGCGCGCGCACCGCTTCCAGATAGGGCTGAAGCAGCGCCGCCGCCTGCGGCTCGAGCGTCGCCTCGGTGAGCCGGCCGATGCCGCCCTGCCACTCGCCGGTCTTGCCGGCTTCGACCGAGGCAAGATCATAGCGGCCAATGCCGGCATGGGTGTCGATGACGCGAAAAGCCTTGTCCTTCTGCTTGAGATATTCGACGAGGCGCGCGAGCACGGCATGCTTGACGACATCGGCGAAATTGCCGGCGTGGTAGGCGTGGCGATAATTCATGCCGGCCTCCCTTCAGAGAGCATGATGTCGTCCGAAAACCGCTTCACACTTTTCGGCATCATGCTCGTGGCGAACCGTTGCGGCCCCAGCGCGGCGGTGGCGGCTGCGAATTGGGATTCTGCGGATGGCCTCCGCCGCGGCGGCCGAAGACGAGCGACAGCACCAGTCCGGCAAGGCCGACGCCCATCAGCGTGTAGCCGGCCGGCTCAGCGCGTTCGTCGATCGAGCCGGTGCCGGCGCGCAGGACAAGATCGACCGCGCGCATGTCGATGCCATCGGCATCGCCGGTACCGACGGTGAAGACGTAAGGGCCGGGCGTGATCCTGTCGATGACGCCGGCCTCGTCGCGAAAGATCTTGTCGGGCAGTTGCGGGCTGGCCTGGCGCGGATTGTCGGTATGGCTGAAGGAGAGCGCCGACGCCAGGGCGGTGCGGCCGCCGCTCGCCGCCGTCAGCGTCAGCACCGTGCGCTGCTGGCCCGCGACGCGCTCGGCTCGCGCGGTCAGGTCGACCAGCACCCGCACCGGCGCGTCGCTCGCGGCGAGTTGCACGGTGACCGGCCGGAAGCGGCCGCCCTCATAGACGCGGTAGGTGCCGATCGCATGGCCGGAAAAGTTGCTCATCGCCCAAGGATAGAAGATGCCGACGGCGGCGCCGGCGATGAGGAGAAGGACAGAGAGGAAGCGCATTCAGACCCTTGGCTGTTTTGTTCGGCTAGCGGCTGTCCGCTCTATCTTTTTTTGACGCAATTCCGGACGGAAAACCGCCCACACTTTTCTGCTCTAGCGGTCTTCCCCTCGGGCAGCTTCGCGGACTCGCTCCATCTCGTCCAGAAACATTTCCAGGCCAAGCTCGAATGTCTTGTCGAAGCCGGCGCTGCCGAAATAGGCGCCGGCCTTCACAACGCTCGGATAGTCGCGCGCCAGCTCCTCGTCGCTGACCGTGGTGACGGCCGAAGGCCCCTTGGCGTAGCCGGCCGTCTCGTCGAGGATTGCGCCCATCAGATAGTAGCCGGCGGCGCGGAACAGGCGGGCGCTAAGCTCGGGGCCGAAGCCGCCATCCTCGAACAGGCCGATGATGGCGTTGAGCTTGGCAAGGCAGGGCGGCGAGTTCATGCGGTAGACGACGATGAAGGGCGCGAAGGCCGGGTGCTCGGTGGCGACACGGCGGAACTCCTGCATGCCGATGCGGGCCCGCTCGCGCCAGGGCAGATCAGCGCCAGGTATGACGAGCCCGCTCATCTGGCGGTCGACCAGCGCCTCGTAGAGATGCGCCTGCGAGGGAAAGTGGTGATAGATGCTCATCGCCTCGCAGCCGAGCCTGGCGGCGAGCTTGCGCATCGAAAAGCCGGACAGCCCTTCCCGCTCGATCACCTTGAAGGCAGCATCCTCGATCATCTCGCGGGAGAGCTTGCCGCGGGGGCGCTTTCTTTTGCTCGATGCATCCATGGCGGCGCTTGACAACTTACACTGTAAGGTTCATCGTTCGCATACCTTACATCGTAAGGCTAACAAAAACCAGAGGAGAACATCATGTCAGTCATTCGCATCGCCTCAGCCGTGCATTCCTGCCTTCGTTCCGCCTCGCTCATCGCCATCGCGGGCGCGTTTGCCGTGGCGCTCGCATCCGCGCCCGCCCGGGCTGATGACTACGACGCCACCCTCAAGGACATCCAGTCGACGATGGGCGGCGTGCCGAGCTTCGTCAAACAGTTCCCGAAAGCCGGTCTGCCCGGCGCGTGGGCCGAGGTCAAGGCCATCGAGCTCAGCGACAAGACGGCGCTGACGCCGAAGGAGAAGTCGCTGATCTCGCTGGCGGTCGCGGCGCAGATCCCCTGCAGCTACTGCATCTGGTCGGACACCGAGAACGCCAGGCACGCCGGCGCCACCGACCAGGAGATCCAGGAAGCCGTCGCCATGGCGGCGCTGACGCGTCACTGGAGCACCATCTTCAACGGCATGCAGGTCGATTTCGACCAGTTCAAGAAAGAGATGGGCGGAGAATGAGGGCTCAGGCACAAGGTACCGAAGGTGAAAAAATGGCCCGCGGCGACGCGGGCCATTTTGTTGCCACGCTTTGCCGGCCGGCACCGGCGGGATGTCCGGCGGTAAGCCGTCTCGCCCCTTGCGGCAACAGAAAATCCGTGCAAGCGTTCAAACAGCTATCGCTAAATTAACCAAGTTGCCATAATGAGTTGGGGTGGGCGGCTAATCGTGATTCGAACATAAGCGCCGCGCGCTTGAGGGGATTTTTACTTCATGCTGATGGCCTATAGAGGCTTAAGCCGGCCCTGCCTCAACAAAAATTTTCGCATTCCAATGAAGGCCCTGCCCCGTCTTTTTGTCCTGGGTGCGTTGTTGGCAACTTCCGGTTGCCAATACTTCAACTTCGGTCAGTCGAGCTCATTCAGCGTGTCGCAAAGCGGCAACGCCGCCTTGATCGACTTGAAACCAACCCGACACATCCATACAGAGAGCCCGTCTCGCTCGGCGCCTGTGGTAAGGATCAATCCTTATCTTGGGAACGCTGACTTTATTTGCGGCCCGAGCGGCTTTGGACAGCAATCGCATTGCTTCGCCAGAAGTGCCGGGGCGGTCGCCGAGAACATCTAGCCACGATGCGCAATCTCGACACGGCGTCTTGCTGACGTTGCTTCGAGGCTTCAAGGATGATGCCGAGAGCCTCTCCCGGCCTGCTGCCGCAATTCGATGAACGCGGCGCCGTTACCAAGCTTTCCGGGGCAGCGTCTCACCGCTGATGCGCCCTGTGCGCCCACTCCTTGGTTAACCATTCGCAAAGACGTGAGGTTAACAAAACGCTAATTTAGTTGACTACCCCCGACACAGGTATATCTTCGTATGCGTTGGGTGTGCAATTTGGGCGAGCAGTCTGCGGTGGTGGCAACCGACTCGTGGATCGCGACTTAGGGGCGGAAGGGACGCTTATGCGGCGAAGACAAGCCGTAGAGCGACAGCCTCGCGAACTCAGAAAAGTATGACGCACATCAGTGCAGGCGGTTCTGCCTCTGCGGAGGAATCGCCGTTGTGACCTGGTCGGGCAATGCCCGTCCCGGAACGGTAGTGTGTGTGCGTACGAGGTTGGCATGAATAGGGTCATCAAAGTTCTGAAGCCGGTTCGATCGGGTCGAAAAAGCATCGATCGCGGCCGGGCCCTGGTCACCGGCGGAGCGGGATTCCTGGGTTCTCATTTGTGCGAGCGGCTGCTTGCGGACGGCTATGAAGTCATCGCCCTGGACAATTTCCACACCGGCAAAAGATACAACCTAGCCGGTATCGCGCGCGACGCCGCCTTCACCTGCATCAGCCACGACGTTGTCGATGCCTTGCCGATGGATATCGCCGTCGACGAGATCTACAACCTCGCCTGCCCGGCGTCCCCGCCTCACTACCAGGCCGATCCCATCCACACGTTCAAGACCAGCGTGCTCGGGGCAATCAACCTTCTGGAACTTGCCCGGCGCCACAACGCCAAGATATTCCAGGCCTCGACCTCCGAGGTTTATGGCGACCCGCTGGTTCATCCGCAGCCCGAAGGCTATTTCGGCAACGTCAACACGCATGGCCCGCGCGCCTGCTACGATGAAGGCAAGCGCTCGGCCGAAACGCTGTTCTTTGACTATGCGAGAACCTACGGCCTCGATATCCGGGTGGCGCGCATCTTCAACACCTATGGGCCGCGCATGCGGCCCGATGACGGTCGCGTGGTGTCCAATTTCATCGTCCAGGCACTGCGCGGGGACGATATCACCGTCTATGGCAACGGCACCCAGACGCGCTCCTTCTGCTATGTCGAAGACTTGATCGAAGGGTTTATGCGGCTGATGCGGTCGCCCGCGGGGCCGAACCATCCGGTCAACCTCGGAAACCCCGGCGAGTTCACCGTCATGGAACTGGCCGAATTCGTCCTCGATTACACCAATTCCCGCTCGCGGATCGTGCACAGGCCGCTGCCCGTCGACGATCCCCGGCAGCGCAAACCCGACATTTCCTTCGCCAGGCAGCATCTCGGCTGGGAGCCGAGAATCGCGCTCAGCGAAGGATTGTCCCACACCACGGCCTATTTCGAAGCCCTGCTGGGCCGCCGGCAGCCCGGGACCTCACGCGGCGACCATCTGTCCTCCGGCGGGGCTTTGGCGCTATGAGTGCCCGCCCCATCCTGGTGACGGGCGGCGCCGGCTTCATCGGCGGCCACACCTGCAAGCAGCTGGCGGCGGCCGGCTACCTGCCGGTGGTCTACGACAATCTCAGCCGCGGCAACGAGAAAGCGGTGGCCTGGGGGCCGCTGGTGGTCGGCGATATCCGCGACCGCGGCGCGCTCGAGCGGGCCATCGCCAGCCACAGGCCGCAGGCGGTCGTCCACTTCGCCGCGCTCGCCTATGTCGGCGAGTCGGTCAGTGACCCGGCGGACTATTATTCGGTCAATGTCGCCGGCACGATCGCCGTGCTCGAGGCCGCGCGGGCGAACGGCATCGGCAACATCATCTTCTCCTCCAGCTGCGCGACCTATGGCATGCCCGAGGCGCTGCCCGTGCGCGAGACCTCGTCGCAGAACCCGATCAGCCCTTACGGCCGCAGCAAGCTGATGGGCGAACAGATCATCAAGGACCATGCCGCGGCCTATGGGATGAAATACGCGATCCTGCGCTACTTCAACGCCTGCGGCGCCGACCCCGACGGCGAGCTTGGCGAATGGCACACGCCGGAAACCCATCTCATTCCCAGGGTGTTGATGGCGGCGTCCGGCATGATCGAGGCGATCGAGGTTTTCGGCACCGACTACGAGACAGCGGACGGCACCTGCGTGCGCGACTACATCCATGTCGGCGACCTCGCCCGGGCGCATCTCAAGGCCCTCATGCATCTGGAGGCCGGCGGCAAAAGCCTTGCTGTCAACCTTGGCACCGGCCGCGGGGTCTCGATCAGGCAGATCATGGAGGCGGTCGAGCGGATCACATCGCGGCCGGTCCCGGTCATGTACAAGGCGCGACGCCCCGGCGATCCGGCCGGGCTTTTCGCCGACCCCGGCCTTGCCCGCGAACAGCTGGGCTTCGTGGCGCAACTTTCCGACATCGACACTATCGTCAGGACGGCCGCACCCTTTTTCGGGCTCGGTCCGGCCTTGCGCGATTCCGGCGCTTCGGCCGCCATGCCGCGCGCATTGCGCGCGCCGCGCGGCGCGAACGTCAATCAGAAACGCCGGCCCGCAAGGCCGGCGGTCGGCCCTGTGAGTAATGTGTCGGGGCGCGGGCTCGCTGAGTTCGGCTAAGGCCGGCTCAGCGAGCCTCCACTTTCCAGATCCAGCGTCACGCTTGCTCGGCCCAAAATTGGCCGAGCATTGACGCTGCGTCAGCTCTTGGTGTCGATCAATTTGCGGGCAGCTTCAAATTGAGCACCCTTGGTGTTGCCCGCCTCGAACTTCTGGTGCTCGTCGGCGGGATCGTCCTTGGCGTGCTTGAAATCATACCACGTGCCATCGGGATCCTTGCGCTGCTCGATGTTGCCCTTGTCGACACGATGGCTGTAGCAGGTACGCTGCGGCTTGGTGGAGTAGGTCTTGGACCGCCAGGCAAGTTCCATGCACATCTTGCCCTTTTCCGTTACCAGCCAGCGGCCTTCGCCGACGGCCGGCGAATCTTCCCCCTTCGTCCAGGCATGCAGGCGCCTGTCCATTCCGAAATAGGCGGCGCCGTTCTTCCAGTTCCAGGTGCGGTCGGCGTAGAGAAGCTGCAGCTCGAAAGCCGTCGGAGCAATGTCGGGCTTGGCAGCGGCCTCGACGGCCGCACCGGTCTTCGCCGGAGCCGCGCCGGCGGCGCCGCTAAAAGCAAGCTGGCCGCAGGCGACCAGGAGCGGAACCAGCCAGCCGCCTCTGGCAAGCCGATCGGCCCTGCTCAACTCAAGTCGACTCCGTTCGGATGCCGAAGTGGCTTCAGCTGTCGTTCCGATGCGCGTGCACATATCAATACCCCCTCTCGACCCCGACACGGCGGGGCCGATGAACCATGATCTGGAAGATGTTTCTTCGGGGCCTGCCGCGAGCCGTCACGATGCCCGGGCCTGTCGGCCCAATGGCGGCGCGATCAGCGCCCTTGAGCCTATTAACAGCCGCGCGCGGCCCGATGTCAACTGAGTCGAGGCCCAAGTGATCACTACAAGCCGTTAGTTAACCAGGGATATTACAATGTTGTATAGTCTGACCTTGCCTGGGCGATTGGATGTCGCCAGAATAGCTTCGGCAGGGGGCTGCTCCACATGTTAGACAGCGCAGAAACAAGTGAGTTGCGAGGCGCGACGGCCGGCGGCAAGCCGAGACTGTTGCCGCTGGCAATGGTTCGTCGAACCTCATGACGCAGTGATCGACCACCTCGACAAGACTGCGACCAAGCTTGTGGATTCGGATACGATGCTGGTCTATAGGATCACCCGCCCGTGACGGCGCGCCCGTCGAGCCGCGTCGGCGAAGCGACCCGCGGATAAAGGCGTGAATTGTCGAACCACCGGATAAGCCGCTCCAACGCGGCGGTGGCGCCATCGGAGAATTGGTTGAAGCGAGCGATATCGATAATCGTCACACTGGCGCTGCTGGCATGGCTTGCCAGCGATCAGCGCTGGAAGATGGTTGGCGATGCCTTCGCCTCCATCACGCCCGGCGCCTTCGTGGCGGTCGCGGCAGCGCTGTTCGTCACCTATGTGCTCAGGGCGCTGCGCGTCTGCGACGAGTTCCGCGACGATGTGAACGGCCGCTTCGGCGCCGCGCTGCGTATCATCCTGATCCACAATGCCATGATCAACGTCGTTCCCTTCCGCGGCGGCGAGACGGCCTTTCCGATCCTGTTGCGTCAGGTGTTCGGCGTGTCGATCGTGCGCGCCAGCGCCTCTCTTCTCTGGTTCAGGCTGCAGGACGCTTTCGTCGTCGGCGTGCTGGCCTGCCTCGTTTGGCCGGGCCTCCATCTGGCGCTGCGGGCCGCCGGCATTGCGGCGCTGATCGCCGCCGCCTGGTACCTGCCGCGCTGGGCCCGCGCGCCGCACAACTGGACAGCCGGCGGCAGGATCGTCTCCAAGCTCGGCAAATTGCGCGACATCTTCACTGAGGCGACGGGGCGCTCGCGCTATGGCTGGTGGTGGACGATCGCCAACTGGGCGCTGAAGCTCGGCGTGCAGGGCTGGCTGCTCGCCATGCTGCTCAACACCTCGTTCCAGACCGCCTTTCCCGGCGCCGTCGGCGCGGAGGCAGCCGCCATCCTGCCAGTGCAGGGCGTCGCCGGCTTCGGCACCTATGAGGCGGGCGCCGCCGCGGCGCTGCTCTATTCCGGCATTGCCATGAAGGACGGCTTGCAGGCGGCGCTCGCGCTGCATCTCTTCATCCTGTGCTCGGCGGTCGCAACCGGTGCGATCGCCTGGCTGTTCCCCTCGAAATCGACGCTGCCGGAAACCCCGGCGGCGGGACCGGCAAGGAAATGACCGCCATGAACGTGCTTCCCATCCCCGCATCGGGATTGCCCGAGGGCGCCGTCATGCCCGAGCACAAGCTTTCCATCGTCATCCCGATGTATAACGAGGCCGACAATGTCGAGCCGCTGCTTGTGCGCATCCATCAGGCGATGGAGAATTACAGCCAGCCATGGGAGGTGGTGCTGGTCGACGACGGCAGCACCGACGCCACCCCCGCCGAGATCCGCCGGCTGGCGGCGCAGTACGGGCCGTATGTGCATGGCGTGGAGCTGGTGCGCAACTACAAGCAGACCGCCGCCATGCAGGCTGGCCTCGACGCCGCGCGCGGCGATGTCATCGCGACGCTCGACGGCGATCTGCAGAACGACCCCTTCGACATTCCGCGCATGGTCTATCGCTTGCTGACCGAGGATCTCGACCTCGTCGCCGGCTGGCGCAAGGACCGCAAGGAAGGGTTCTGGTTGCGCCGCCTGCCGTCCCGCATCGCCAACAGGCTGATCGCGCGGGTCACCGGCGTTAAGCTCAAGGACTATGGCTGCAGCCTGAAAGTGTTCCGCGGCAGCGTCATCCGCAGCGTGCGGCTCTATGGCGAGATGCACCGCTTCATCCCGGCGTGGCTCGCGACGGTGACGACGCCGCGACGCATAGCCGAGGAAGTGGTGACCCATCACGCCCGCATCCACGGCCAGTCGAAATACGGTATCTCACGTACCTTCCGTGTGGTGCTGGACCTCGTCTTCATGTTCTTCTTCCTGCGCTATCGCACGCGGCCCGGCCATTTCTTCGGCGGCATCGGCATCGTGCTCGGAGTGCTCGGCTCGCTGATCCTGGCCTATCTCTTCGCGATCAAGGTTTTCTGGGGGCAGGATATCGGCACCAGGCCGATGCTGATCACCGGCTTCTTCCTGGTGATCGCCGGGCTGCAGGCGGTGACGTCGGGCGTGCTGGCCGAGATGCTGTCACGCGTCTATCTCGAGGCCAACGGCGCGCTCGCCTACGTGGCGCGGCCGCAGCCCGCGCATGGCGAGGGTGACGGCTGGCACTGGCCGAGCAAGGCGGCTGTTGTCGAAAAGCCGAAGGCGCGTCGGAAGTAATCCCGCCGGCGTCCGTCGGCCGGAACCGCAACGGGCGAGCAACCGAAGGGCAAGAGGCAGCGTGCCGTCAGCACGCAAATACCCTCTTGCCCCGCGATCACGCCCCCCGGCGACGGATTGGGTGGGTTAGCGCGCCCGGCAGGCCGAGCGCTGGCCGAAGCCACTCGGGCCGCAGATCCACGGCGAATGGCCAAGCAGCGGACCGACGCTGCCCATGCTGTAGGAAATCTTGACGGGCCGTGGCACACGAGCAGGCTGCGGCCGGACGAAGGTGGCATAAGCCTCTTCCCTCACGCGCGTCACGCTGGACGTCTGCGTCAGCGACTTGCGGTGAACGCGATGCAGCCGATGCTTCATGACATATTGCATCTTCTTTGTGGTGGTGTGGGCTGCCGGGTCGATGCTGATCGAGCTGGTCTTCATCGTGTCCATGCTCTGGCAACCGGACCCGATCGAGACCAGTGCAAGAGCGGCAATGGCGCAAGCATATCTCTTGCCTACGGCCGCTGCTTCCTTCATGAAATCGTTCATTGTCGTCCCCTGCCACGAAATAAGCGTTGTTTTCGCGCGGATATATTCCCTCTTTGCTTGGCTTCCGCGCCACGCGAACGGCTCGCCGCCATTCACATCATGGCTCAATATTAGAGGGGACTTATTAAAATTCGTGCAAACGAGATGATGAGCGCGGTCTTTCGCGACTCTATCGACTATTATTAAAATGCGAACGTTTATTTCGGCAGCCGCTCTTTCCGCCCAAGCCGACGGTCAATTTCTGGCCAGCGTAGCTGTGTAGGACAGTCTCGCCTTCAGGCGGCTCAACGGTTGTTCCAACAAGTGCCAGGAGGTCGCGGCAGCCGCGACCGTGACCAGGCCCGCAATCACGAACCGGATCGGACCGAGCGGAGGAAACTGCGTCTCGAAGGATTCGCAGAACAGGAAGACGACGGCCAGTGCGGGGAAATGATAAAGATAGATCCCGTAGCTGATACGGCCCAGATATCGCAAAACGGAGTTCTCTGCCAGTCGCTTGATCAGGCCCTTGGCACCTGCGCTCGCCCAACACACGACAGCGACCAAAGGTACGACCGTCAGGAAGTCGCCGAGGACGAAGTTGAACATGGCCGCCTGCAGCGTGAATGAAACCGCCACGATGGCGATGGCCGCGACGCTTGCTATCGCCAGTCTCCACCGCAGCACATCGGTCAGTCGATTGGAAGCTTCGATCGCCGCGAGAAGGGCGCCGGCGCCCAAAGCGTCAAACGCGGCCGGCGTCAGCACGTAACGGGCCGGCCCTTCCGGAAGATAGAACATGATGGCTGCCCGAAAGGCGACTGCCGCAAGGATGACCCCAATCAGCGTCGGGATTAGTGTTTGACGAGGGCTCAGTACGATCAGCAGCGGCCAAAACAAATAAAACTGCTCCTCGACGCTCAAACTCCACAGATGGGCGAGCTGCCAGGGGTCCCAGTTACCGTTTAGCGCAAACAAGACATTGGAGAGGTAGGCAGCGTGCCAGGGCAACGATGTCCGGATTTCGGGCAAGAAGGCGGCCGCCAAGGTCAGCATCACGTAATATGCCGGAAAAATCCTCAGGGCCCGCCGCAGATAGAAGACCAGGATGACTCCGAGAGCGCCCTGCGATCGGGCCACTTCTTTCGATCGGATCAAGATACCCGTGATCAGGTAACCGCTGATAACAAAAAACAGCCGAACACCATAATGCCCCCAGGGTGAGGCTTCATCCCAGAAGTGCGAGTACATGACGGCGAATACAGCAACCGCTCGCAGCGAGTCTATCTGCGGCCTATACTCGGGATTAGGCATGATGGTGAGCAGGAGATGCCCGCTTGCCAGGGCTTAGCGTCGTCGCGTCCAGACTAATCACACGCATTCGCGCGCGACGACGACCACCAAAGAAGCGAGTCCGCCGAATAGGATTTGAACTATGAACGACAGCTGTCTCCGGGCATTCCATTCGACCATTCATTCGACTCTTGAGGCTTCATTCACCCCAACCGGGATCAAAGCGGAACCTTTGGCTTCCGAGCTCGCCGCGGCCTGCACCGGAAACCGGATACGTGACCTTGACGATGTGTAGGCCGGCGCCCTGCTGCAGTCCATATATGCCTTGCAGCCCGCGATCGTAAAATCCCGCCAGCGGGATTAATACGGCGACGGCGGCGAGCGATCCTTGCAGGGCAAACTTGCCTACGTTTTGCCGCAGCGAAATCTTGTTCTCTGTCAGATGCTTGCCAACTATCACCACGACCAGCAATCCGTAGATCGTCGCATTGAACGCGGCCAACCAGTAGAAACCGAGGGCCCTCGAAGGATGCTCCACAAGAAGAACCGGCAACGAAGCACCAACCGCAAGCAGGGCGTATGGCACGATGACGCGGGCGGGCAGAAGGTGTTTTGGGCCGCTGCCTTTTGGAGTGACGCGGAAATCGACGAATGACTTGGTCAGATAATCGCGAACCGATGCCAGCGTTCCTGCCATCACCCAGGGCCAGCGCGCGAACAGATGGAAGAGTGTCCCTTCCCAACTGACAGCCTTCGCCGAGAATGGACGCGAGAGACCTAACCTCTTTAGAAAGATCACCAGAGCAATCGGGATGGCCGCGCTTGGCATATAGTAGAAAAGGAATTCCGGATACGCCACGTTGGCAAAATTGTCGCCCGACAAAAGCGCGTAGATCGGCATGATATATGTCGCCATCGCGAACAAGGCGAACATGGGATACCAGAGCTGGCAGAATACGAACTGCCGTCTGAGCCTCGGGCTGAGCTTGGACAGATATGTCGGCGTGTATTCAAGCAGGATGGTCGTCAAGCTACGCGACCATTGGAATTCCTGAGTAATCAGATCGGCGAAAGTCTGCGGACCGTCGCCATTCGCGATTGCATCGATGGCATGGACGCCGCGCCATCCGGCGGCGTTGATCAGCATCGAGGTTGAATGGTCCTCGGCCAGTTCAGGACCCAGCCCACCAGCTTGCCGCAACGCAATGGTGCGCACGGCATAATGCGAACCGATGCAGAGCGGGGCGCCGTTGCTGGTGTAGCCGGATTGCAGGGGGCCGTGGAGCATACCTTCCACAAACAGCCGGCCGCGCGCGGCCCAGCTTTCGTTGGCATTGTTGTCGCAGATACTGGGCGCCGAGACATAGCCGACGGCGGGATCGGCGAAGGGATAAAGGATTTCCCTCAGATAGGTCGGCGTCGGCACGTGATCGGCGTCCATCTGGGCGACGAAGTCGTAGCGCTCGTAACCGTAGTGGTCGTAAAAGAAGGCCAGATTGCCTTCCTTGCAGCGGGTCCGGCGCGGCCAGGTCTTGCGGTGATAGTCCTCGCGGCCGCGCCTGGTCGAAATCAGCACGCCATGCGCGTCGCACCAGCGAACCGTCGCCTCGGTCGGATCCTCGTCGGCAAGCCAGGTGTCGTGCGGATAGTCCTGCGCCAGCATCGCTTCCAATGTGCGCTGCACCACGGCGAAAGGCTCCGACGGCGCCTTGGTGACCACCATGGCGACGCGCGAATGCTTCGGGATCATGTGCAGCTTCGACGACTTCCTCGAGGCATGGACGTTGAGCAGGAAATACATCGGCATCAAGGTCAGCCAGGCCAGCACGATTGTGGCGAAGGCAAAGGGCCCGACATGATCGATATGCTCGGGCCGCAGCCACCAGGACCAGAAGAAAGCCAGCGCGACGAACCAGGAAGCAAGGCCAAGCCGCAAGATCAATTGCTGGCGCGGCGTGAGCACCGGCACGAGATAAGGACCCTTGGGGCCGTGGCCGGTCGAAACCGCGCCAGCCTTGCCCATTGACGTCGTTTTGCCGCCGACAACGCCGGCATCCCCAGATACGCCCATACTACCCACGCCCTGTCCGCCCGGCTGAGCCGGTCGAACGCATTCATCCCCGCTACAGAATCAGCTTGAGCTAATGCAGTGTCAACAGAATTAGGTTTTCGTTAACCAAGCTTATTGGAAACTGGTTAACCAACCGCGGCTTCCGCGACCTTCACGGTCGGCGCGCGGCCGCAACGCCCGGCTGAGGTGAAACGCACGGGGCCAGCGCGAGCCACCTTCCGTTAACCATACCGGCAGCTATAAGGTTAAGTAACGGTTAATTGCGCTTGACTCTCGCCGAGCATAGGCTCTCATATGAGAGAGGGTTAATATCGTAATGTTGACGCGAATTTGTGAGTATCGCGGCGACCTCGTCTCAAGATCCAGCTATAGAGGTTGGAGAGACCACAATAACGGACGGCACAGCGTAGAACGTGCCAGTTCTAGTCGCTCAGAAAACCCGCATCACGTCGGCAAACCGATATTGGGTTTGCGTGCCGGCTTCAGTCGGCACGTTGTGGCAAGCTTCAAGGTCCAGCGGGACATTGAAGCCCATCGGAGGCGGGTATGAAACTCTCTACAGCAACCGCGCTTGTGTCGGCGCTTATTCTCAGCGTGGCCTTGCCAGCGTCGGCGGGTTCGCAGACGGGAACGGATCCGATCAAGACGAGCTCGGCCGCGTCGGCGTTCGGCTCCTACGATCCTTATGGCGATTTCAGCAATGACAAGTCGGCCAGCATCGAGGAACTGTTCCTGCCTTGGGAAGACGTCGACCTGTCGACACTGCCGCTGGCCGACGCCTACGCCCAGCAGCGCGGCCGTTCGCTGCTGATCACCATCGAGCCTTGGACATGGTCGAAGGACTGGCGCATCACGCCGCCCGAGCTGAAGAATGGCATATTGAGCGGCAAGTACGACGCCAACATGCAGGCGATCTGCAACCTCGTCGGACAGATGAAGAGCCCGGTCACCATCCGCTGGGCGCAGGAAATGGAAGACACCAACGGCCGCTTCACCTGGGCAAACTGGGCGCCGAAGGACTGGATCGCCGCCTACAAGCGCGAGGTGGACGTCTGCCGCAAGGCCGCGCCGGCGGCAAAATACATGTGGTCGCCCAAGGGCGTCGAAGGCCTGGAAAAATACTATCCCGGCGACAACTATGTCGACGTCATCGGCCTTTCGGTGTTCGGCCTGCAGAAGAAGGACAATGACGAGGTCGGCCGCGACCGGACGTTTGAAGAGACGCTGAAGCCAGGCTATGACCGTGTCGCGAAATTCAACAAGCCGGTTATCGTGGCTGAACTCGGCTATGTCGGAAAGCAGGACTACGTGTCGAAATGGGCCGACGACTCGCGCAAGTCCTATGCGGAGTTTCCGGCCCTTACCTCGGTCGTCTACTTCAACCAGAAGGAAGTCTGGCCGTGGCTGGGCGGCTATGGCCTGCCCGACTGGCGGGTGACCCAGCACGTCTTGCCATAAGAGACGTGATCATGCTCGTCCCGGCCAGACCGGGACGGGCTCCGGCTAAAGGTGTTGAAGTGGGGTTGCCGCCGAGCTGCTCGGCGGCGCGTGAAGCGTATGCGTAAATCAGTTGGCGGAGTAAAATCGTGAAAAGCGCAGTGGGGAAGTTTGTCGGAGCGGCGCTGGTCTGCTCCGTTTTTGTTATCGGCCTGCAGGACGCCGCAATGGCCAAGGCCGCGAACAGGATCGGCGACAAGGCGGCGAAGGCCACCGCCGTCTCCGAAGAAGGCATCTATCAGCTCTACAAGAACCGTTCCTGGCGTTGGGGCAACCATGGCGCCGCGTTTTTTGCGGTTAGCAAGCGGCAGTTTACGGCCTGGTCCACTGAGGACAAGCCTAGCGACGGCGAGGGTATCTGGTTCATGCCCGGCAGCGGCAAACTGTGTTTCCGGGCTACCTGGCGCGGTTCATGGGGCGCCAAGACCTCCTTGAGCTGCTTCGAGCATCGCCAGGCCGGCAAGGTGATCTACCAGCGTAGATCTCCGAGCGGAGACTGGTATGAGTTCAGGGACCGCCGCGGCAAATCGGACCTGCGCAATGGCGACTATGCCAGCAAGAAGGTGAAACGATTCAAGGCGGGGCTGTAGTCGCGGACGCAGCTCGACTTGAAGTAGCGCGATTGCCAAGCACGGCGATTTCGCGCAACGGTCGTCGCGGCTGAAACGACCGCGTGACCGATGCCGGGGGCTGACGGAACGATCCTGATAACCGGCGCGCGCGCGCCGGCGGCGCTGCATCTGGCGCGCCTTGTCCACGGCGCCGGGCGCGGGGTGATCCTGGCCGACACGCCGGCGCGGCCGGTCGCGGCGGCGAGCAGGGCCTGCGCGCGCTATCATCGACTGCCGCCGCCGCGCTTCGAGCCGCAGGCCTATGCGAATGCGGTGGAAGCGCTGACAAGAGCCGAAAACGTCCAACTGGTCATCCCGACCTGCGAGGAAGTCTTTCACCTTGCGCTGGCCTGGCGCGGCAGGACCATGCCGGCAAAATTGTTCGCCCCCGACATCAGGTTGCTGGCGCAGGTTCACAACAAGCACAGCTTCATCCGGCTGGCCGAACAGCTTGGCCTGGCGGTGCCGGAGACGACGCTTCTCAATTCCCGCGACGATCTGGAGTCGGTGCGCGGCCACTCGCGCGACCTGGTGTTCAAGCCGGTCTGGTCGCGCTTCGCCAGCCATGTCCTGCTGCGACCGACACCGGATTTCCTCGATGCGATCGCGCCCTCCCCTGCCATGCCCTGGGTGGCGCAGCGTTTCGTCGAGGGCGAGGAGATCAGCGCCTATGCGGTGGCGCGCGAGGGACGGCTCAAGGCGCTGACGCTCTACCGTTCTCCCTATCGCGCCGGCAAGGGCGCCGGCATCTTCTTCGAGCGGGTCGAGGACGAGGCTGCACGCGATCTGGTCGAGCGCATCGTCGCGGGCACGACCTGGACCGGGCAGATCTCCTTCGACCTGATGCGCGAGCCGGGGGGCCGCGTGCTGCCGCTCGAATGCAATCCGCGGGCGGTCAGCGGCCTGCATTTCTTCCGCGATCCGGCGCGGTTTGCCGCTGCTGTGCTTGGCGACGGTCCGGAAGTCAGGCCGGACGTCACATTGCCGCAAACGGTGCGGCTCGCGATGTGGATCTATGGATTGCCGGTGGCGCTTCGTTCAGGTGGGCTCGCCCGCTTCCGCAAGGCGATACGCGAAGGCCAGGAACTGCTCGATTGGCCGGGCGATTCAGCCCCGGTCAGGGCGCAATGGCCGGCGCTGGCGGAGATCGCCGGGATGGCGTGGCGTGAGCGGATCAGCCTGCAGGCGGCGTCGACGCGGGATATCGAGTGGAACGGGCCGGGCTGATATGCTCATGCCCCGAGCGAGCCAGGGCCGATAGGTTTCACGTCAAGTTGCAGACCAAGCGCCTTGGTGACACCCAGCAGTGTGCTGAGGCGAGGGTCGCCCTTTTCGCTCAATGCCTTGTAGAGCGCCTCACGCGTGACGCCAGCTTCTTTCGCCACAGCCGTCATGCCTATGGAGCGCGCTACATCGCCCAACGCATGCGTGATGAGCGCAGGATCACCATCCTCGAAGGCAGCCTCGATGTAGGCCAAGCGATCCTCCGGGGTTTTCAGGTAATCGAGGATGTCGAAGCGAGTGGTTTCGAGAGGCATCGTCATATCTCCTTTGCCATTTGTTTCGCCTTGGCGATGTCGCGCCTTTGGCTGGACTTGTCGCCGCCACAGAGCAGGATGATCACGGCGTTTCCGATCTTCACAAAGTAGAGCCGGTAACCTGGGCCATGGTCGATCCGAAGTTCGCCGATGCCATCGAAATATTTGACATCACCGATGTTGCCGATTTCGACCCGACGAATGCGGGCAGCGATGCGCAGGCGAGCCGCAGCGTCGCGAAGTCCGTCCAGCCAGTTGGTGAAATCGGCCGTCTGCCGGACCTCGATCATGTGTGAACTATAATTCACGCAGACGCTCAGATCAAGATGCGTGAACTTTAATTCACAGCTCGATCTCATGCACTTTCGGCCCGCTCGCCGCCGGCGGCATCTTCCCCTCCATGATCGCGGCGATATCGCGACGCAGGAAATCCAGGGGCCCGATCACTGGCACGGCCTGCGGCACGAAACGGGCATTGTCGCTCGCCGATTTCAGCACCCGGCGGTCTTGCTGAAGTGCGACATTGAATAATGGTTTGAAGGCAAGCGCCTTCAGCTCGCCGAGCAGGCCCTGGCGCCGGCCGATCAACCAGCCGACACCCTCGACGGTGCGCTCGTCGGCCTGGCGCAGATGGAAGGTGGTGGCCAGAACCAGCCCGTCCTTGCCCCAATATTCAAGCTCGGCGATGCCGGGATGGCGGAAGCGGCCAATGGTCTTGGCGCGCTCGCCTTCCAGCAGCCGACTGATCAGGCCCTGCTGGCGTTCCTCGCCGGTGTAGCTCGCCTCGACCCAGCCCTCGCCGCCCGTCACCTCGACCCGCACCAGATGGCGTTTCGAGGTGAGGCCGCGCAGCAGGCCCTTATGGGTGAAATGGGTATGGGTGGCGTCGAGGATGTTTTCCGCCGCATCGATCACCGTCGACTGGGTCGACGAGCGCACCCGCCGCAGGATGATATCCTTGCCTTGCATGCAATGCAGGTAAGGCTCGTCCTTGGGCGTGCCGGACGAGATGAAGACCACCCCGTCGCGCTCGATCGCGGCGTAGCGGCGGACCCGGTAATGCGGCATGGCGCCGACATGGCCGGGGATCGCCGTGCAGCGTCCCTCGCCGTCATAACGCCAGCCGTGATAAGGGCATTCGATCTCGCCGCCGACCACCTTGCCGGTCGACAGCTCGACCAGCCGGTGCGGGCAGCGGTCGAACAACGCGGCGACACCTTGCGTCGAGCGGAACAGCACCAGGGGCTCGCCGTCGAAAAGAATACGCTTCGGCCGCTTGCCGATATCGGCGGACAGCGCCACCGCCTGCCAATAGGCTTCCCGCCGGCCCTCACTCACAGTTCGAACCTCCTGAGCAGGGGAATGCCGATCAGCGCCAGCACCGTCTCCATGAGACGGATCGCCATGCGCCGGCGAAGCGGGAGATGCCCGGCATAGACGGCGTTGTATTCGATCGCCGCGACCGCGCCGCGCCGGCGTTTGAAACCGGCGGCGCCCGCGCTCATGTTGAAGAACAGGCCGCGCGCCGTGGCGTGATCCTGCGCCACCGCCATCATCATGCGGTAAAGCCCGTCGGCCACCGGCAGGCTGGTGTCGTAGCCGACGATCGGCTGGGTCAACGTGCGGCCGTTTTCGAACAAGCCGGTGACGGCGACCAGCTCGCCGCCGGGCCGCCGCAATCCCGCCAGGCTGATGATGCCGCGCCGGTGCATCTCGGCGATATAACGGGCCGTGTAGTGCGGATTGAGCGGCGTGTATTTGTCGAGGTAGAGCATATCGTAGAGCTGCTCGGCGCGGGCATAGTCAGCCTCGCTGAAATCGCCGTTTCCGACCCGCTCGAACGGTGTCGCGCGCAGGCGGGCGCGATCGCGCTTCATGTCGCGCGTCATGGCGGGCGCGGCGCTGCGGTCGGCGAAGATGTAGATTTGACGCGCCGCCAGCATGCGGAACCCCTCGGCCTTCAAGACGGCAATCGTCGCCGGATCGGCGATGTCGTTCAACGAACGGATGACGATGGCGCGATCGGGGAAACGCGCGGTCAAGGCCGAGCGCAGCGACGCGACTGTCGGCCGGTCGAGCAGCGGCATCGGATTGGTCGAATAGAGCCAGTTGTTGACCTGCGCCTGATGGTCGAGGCCGCTTGCCCTGACCAGGGGCGCGCAGGCCCTGATCAACGCGTTGAGCGCGCGCCGCAACAGCGGGTGGGCGGCGAAGTTGCGTGTCTCGTCGATCGCGTAGTCGATATAGGCGCTGGTCGGGCAGCAGATATAGCAGTTGGGCGCATCATCGGCGTCGTTCAGCGTCAGCGGAAAAACGCGGCCGGCAATTTCGAAGGTCTCCACCTTGGTCTTGAGGTTGGCGATGAGATCGCGCACCGGCACCTCGTTGAAGAGGCTTACGAAAGCCGCGACCTTCGCCGGCTTGTTCTCGACGCGGTCGGCCTGCTGCACGGGCCTTTCCATCGTCGCCGCGCCCGTCATCGCGCCGGCTCCAGGCGGCATTCGACGCGGCGCAGCTTGCGGCCTGTTTCCAACGGCAGGGGCGCGCGGACGAGCGTCACGGTGGCGGCGGCCTTTCGCATTTCCAGGAGCGCGCGAACCGCCTGATGCGCGGCCACCGCCGCATCGGTCGGGAGCGTCGGCGCAAGCCTGAACTCGATGCTCTCCGGCCCGGTCTGGACGAGGCGGAAATCGTCGATGCGGCGATCGGCTTTGAGCACCGCATTGCGCAGCACATCGGGCGTGACCAGGATCGGGCCGTCCGGCGACGTGAATCGGAAAGCATCGTCCATGCGGCCGACGATCTCATCGACGCAGCGCAGCGGCGAACCACACCGACAAGGTTCTTTGGACAAGCGCAACAGGTCGTTCATCCTGTAACGGGCCATGATCTGTGTCCGTCGGCGAAAGGCCGTCACCAGCGGCGTCACCAGCCCCTCGCCCGCCGGCTCGAATTCGAAGAAGACGGAGTCTTCGGCAAGATGCAGGCCGCGCTGTCTGCAGGTCACCGCGAACAGGCCTTCGGTCGCCATATAGATCTGATCGAGCGGCAGCCGGAAGAAATTCTCGATAACCGGACGGTCGACCGGATCCAGCGTCTCGGCGGCGGAAAAAACGCGCTTGGGCCGGAGCCTGAAGTCTTCGGCCGCAAAATGCCGCAGGATCTTTGGCGGCGCGATGACGACCGTCGGGTCGAAGGCCTCCAGTTCACCGCGCCAGCTTTCCGGCCCTTTCGTTAGGTCGAAGAAGGCAAGCTTGATCAGGTGCGATGTGCGGGCGCTGTCGTAAAGCCCAGTGTTCTGCGGCAGGATGACGGCGACGCGCATGCCGCGCCAGACAAGGTCGGGCGCCGCCTTGGCGAGGATCGTTCCCAGCCAGCGGTATTTCTCCGCTTCCGAAATCACGAACAGGCCGCGATTGCCGGAGGTGCCTGCGCTGGCGCCGACGGTGAGCGCGCCGGCGCGGCCGTCATGCGCCAGCGTCGCCCAGGCTTGCGCGGCGGTGAGGCCGTGGATGTTGAATTCATCGAAGCGCGCCATCAGCAGCGCCTTGTCGGTGACCGGCAGGTCGGTGAGGCAGGCCGGCGCCTTGCCGTAAAAGGGCGCGCGCGGTAGGTCGCGGTCGAGGAAGCGGCGCAAGGCGCCTGCCTGCCAGCGCTCGAAATCCGCGCGGCTCTTGCGCGACACCCAGCGTGTCAGGGCGAAAGACCCTGCCGCCTCCGCCAGCCCGTTCATGAGACCTCCGGCGCGAGGTCATAAGGCGTCGGCGCGGGATCATGGCAGAGCATCACCTCGCCGCCCGTGCTGAGGAAGCGGCGCAGCATGGCGCTGGTCGGCTCGATCGCCGCCGCATCCTCGGCGATCAGGGTGGCCGGGAAACCGGGCGTGCGGTTCTCGATCAAAGCGGCGAGCAGCCATTGCACGTCGACGGCATAGAGCAGCGGTCGCTCGAGGCGATTGAACAACAGGCCGAACTGGCCATCGGCGTGGCCTGGAAGATCGACAGCGATCACGCTGCCCTCGCCGAAGAGATCCGTGCCGCCCGGCATGTCGCCGCGAGGCTCGATGCGCGGCTTGCCGGATAGTCCGTCGAGCCGCGACTTGAAGTCGGCGGGAAACAATTCGGTGAAGACGCCATGGTGCAAATTCTGGCCCGGCGTGCGCGCCTTGACCCGCGCCCAGGCGGTGTCGCTGGCGATGAAACGCGCGTTGCGGAACAGCGACAGGCCGGAAATGTGGTCGGCGTGAAAATGGGTGACGATGACTGTGCGGATATCGTCAGGCGACAGGCCGAAACGGCGCAGCACCGACAGAACCTGCTCGTCGGCATTGAGCTGAGGTTTCAGCAGCGCGCCGTAGAGCCGAAGCGTCCGGCCGCGCCGCTCGCCGCTCAGCGCTTCCGGCGTGTAGCCGGTGTCGACCAGCACCGGTCCGGCGGCGGGGTGAAAGAACAGCCCGTAGCGGACACGCAGCCTGACGCGTTGCCAGGTGCCGCCGCGCAGGATCAGCCGCTCGGCGGCGTTGACCCAGGCGCTGTTGGCGAAGACGAGCTTCATGGCCTGGCCCGGCCGGCAAAGGTGCGATCGAGCCCTTGTTCGAACGAGATTTTCGGCGCCCAGCCGAGCACCCGTTTCGCCTTGGAAATATCCAGGCTTTGCGCATAGGCGAAGAGGCCGAGCCCATAGCGGGTGACCGGCGGCTCGGGCCGGCCGGGCAACCGCAGCGCCACCGCTTCCATCAAGCCCGCCGCCAGCATCGCCGGCGCGAGGGGCATCGGCCGCCAGCGCGCGTGCAAGCCGGCGCGGATGCAGGCCGCGTCGGCGATGCGGCGGACCGGCAGCATCTCGCCGCCGGAGATGTTGAAGATCCGACCCTCGGCTTCGCCAGGTGCGGCGAGCGCCGCCATCACCGCATCGACGACATCGTCGACATAAGTGAGGTCGATGGCCGCCCGGCCGTCGCGAAACAGCGGCAGCGGCCGGCTCCTTGCCGCCTTGATCAGGCGCGGCAGCAACGCCCGATCGCCCTTGCCGTAGACGCCGCGCGGCCGCAGCACCATAGGATGGATATCGGGCTCGCCGAGCACGATCTTTTCGGCCTCGCGCTTGGTGCGGGCATAGTGATTGACCGGCTCCGGCACGGCCGCATCCTCGGTGAGACCGAGCTGGTCGCGGAAGGCGAAGCAGACGGACGGGCTGGAGATGTGGACGAAACGGCTGACGCCTTGCCGTCTGGCGAATCCGACAAGATTGCGCGTTGCCGTGACATTGGCCGCCTCGAAATCCGCGAGGCGTCCGAAGGGCGAGGAAAGCGCCGCGCAGTGGATGATCCGCTCGACCCTGCCCAGCCTGGGGTCGAGGGCGGCATCGAGCGGCTGCGCCAAATCGTGACGGATGATGCGATGGCCGGCCGCTTCGAGCGCGGCGCAGCGCGTTTCATCGCGGCCGAGCCCGAGCGCCAGCGTGCCGGAAGCGGCCAGCCGCTCGAGCACATGGGAGCCCAGGAAGCCGCTGGCGCCGGTGACGAGGACGGCCATCGCTCAGACCTCCAGCGCCATGCCGCCGAAGGAGACGCCGGCGGAAGTACCGAGGAAGAGCAGCTTCATGCCCGCTGCCACCCGCCCCTCGCGGCGCGCGACGTCGAGCGCGAAGGGCATGGAGGCGGCGATCTGGTTGCCGAAGCGGGCAGAGATGTCGACAAGCTTTTGCGGCGCAAAGCCGGTCTGGCGCGCTATATGCGCAAGCGCGAAGGGGCTTGCCTGATGCGGCACGACGAGATCTACATCGTCGCGACGCCAGCCGGCGCGCTCCAGCAGAGCGTCGACGAACCCGTTGAAATGGCGCGCGGTGAGCCTGAACAGTTCCTTGCCGTCCATGTGGAACAGGCTGTGCGCCGCAAACGCTTCCTGCTCCTTGCGGAAATCGAAGCGTGTGCCGCCCGAACCGATGCCGCAGGCTTCCCAGCCGGAAGGATAAGTGCGCATCAGGCTCGCCGCCACCTTGCCCTCGCCCGGCCCGGCCTTGCGCAGGACCGCCGCCGCAGCGCCGTCGCCGAAGAGCGCGGCGATCTCCGGCGCATCCTGCCACGGCAGCGCGCGCGAGGCGACTTCGGACGAGAACACCAAGGCCGTCTCGCATTGCCCCGCTTCGATCATGCGACCGGCAGTCTCAAAGGCGGTGAGGAAGCCAAGACAGGTGCTGTTAACGTCGAAGGCGGCGGCCGAGCCGTCCGCCAGCCCGAGGCGCTGCATGACCAAAGGCGCGGTCGCCGGCAGCGGCTGGTAAGGCACGCCGCAGCCGCCGATGATGAGATCGACAGCGCCGGGCTTTACGCCGGCATCGGCTAGCGCAACTGTCGCGGCGACGCAGGCAAGATCGATCTGCGATTCGGCATTGCAGACATAGCGCTCGACGACGCCGGTGGCGGTTTCCAGTGCGCCCTCGCTGAGGCTCAATTTCGCTTCCAGCGCGCGCGTTGTCACCCGCTCAGCCGGTACCGCCCTGCCGGTTCCGACGACCTTGATCCGCATTCCCCCTCGCCGCTTGAGCTTGGCTCTATCTAGCGCAAAAAGCGGTTCGAGGCGACGACCATGACGGCGCCTGAGCGGCCACGTTTGCTCGCCGATCATTCTGCGATAAGTGTGTGATGTTGCAGGGGGGTGAGGTATGGCTAATTCTTTTTCTCGCTTTATTTCTTCTGTCTTTGGGAATTCTGTTTCGAAGCCAAATGCGGACGTGGTCAGAAGCCCATGGCCGGACGGTCTCCAGTATCTGTTTATCGAGCCGTCAAAGAAGGATGTCTGGGAAGCGCTGGACGGCTGGAAGTGGATTGGGCTTGATGGCCTGGAACCCGCCGCAGTCTCCGCATTCGGCGACATTTTCTTCCGAGCTCCCGATGGTTCCGTCAAATTGCTGGACATGATCGGAGGCCGATTGACCCAAGTGTCGGAAACGTGGCCGGAGCTTACAACCCAGTTCAACGATCATGATCGTCGCGACGAGCTGTTGCTGGCTGACTTAGCCGCGGCGGCACGAAAGAAGGGATTGGTCTTGGCGGACGGCGAATGTTACGACTTCGACACGCCACCCGTACTCGGTGGCGAAATGTCCGCCGCGCAAATCAACAAGACCTTCTTCGTGGTGAAGGTGCACATAACCGGCCAAATCCACCGACAAGTAAAAGACCTTCCGCACGGCACGAAAATCAACAAGGTGACGATCGGCGATCGCTGACGGCACTAAGCCTTCCGCTCCCACCGCCGATCCGGCGTCTGCTGCCAGTAGGTCACGGCGTGGCCGGCTTCCTTCATCGTCTTCCAATGGCCGCGCGCGGCTTCGAGCTGTGCCGCGTCATGGCCATCGAACAGGAAGACGGCGCGTTCGTAGCCCGATAGCTCGGGCGGGCTGGCGCCGTCGACCAGGAAGCGGATCTGCGCGGCGTTCTGGTTGCCCTCGCTTGTGGTGAGCAGGATCGGCTGCTCGGCCGGATAGGCCTCGCGGTCGGTGGCGTGCGCCAGGAAGGAATCGTCGCGAAAAGTCCACAGATGCTGGTCGAGCGCGTCGCGCCGCTCTTCCGTGCCGGTCTGCACCACCGCGCGCCAGCCGCGCTCGACGCTGCGCTCGAGCAGGCCGGGCAGCGCCTCCTCGAGCGTCGATTCGGTCAAATGGTAGAACAGGATGTCGGCCATCCCCTACCCTTCGTAGTGATCGCGCACCAGCCTATCGAGCAGCCTGACGCCGAAGCCCGAGCCCCAGGACTGGTTGATCTCGCTCGACGGCGCGCCCATCGCGGTGCCGGCGATGTCGAGATGCGCCCAGGGCGTGTCCTTGACGAAGCGCTGCAGGAACTGCGCCGCGATGATGGCGCCGCCATAGCGGCCGCCGATGTTCTTCATGTCGGCATTCTTGGAATCGATCAGCTTGTCGTATTCGGGGCCGAGCGGCATGCGCCATAGCCGCTCTTGGGACGACTGGCCGGCGCCGAAGAGCCTGCCCGCCAACTCGTCGTTGTTGGAGAACAGGCCGGCATAATGCTGCCCGAGCGCCACCATGATGGCGCCGGTCAGCGTCGCCAGATTGATCATGAATTTCGGCTTGAAGCGGTCGTTGGTGTACCAAAGCGCGTCGGCCAGCACGAGGCGGCCTTCGGCGTCGGTGTTGAGCACCTCGATCGTCTGGCCCGACATCGAGGTGACGATGTCGCCGGGGCGCTGGGCATGGCCGTCGACGGCGTTCTCGACAAGGCCGATGACGCCGACCACATTGGTCTTGGCCTTGCGCGCGGCGAGCGCATGGATCAGCCCGGTGACGGCGGCCGCACCGCCCATGTCGCCCTTCATGTCCTCCATGCCGGAGGCCGGCTTCATCGAATTGCCGCCGGTGTCGAAGGTGACGCCCTTGCCGATGAATGCCAGCGGCGCGTCCTTGGCCTTGCCGCCGCTCCAGCGCATCACCACCAGGCGGGCGCCGCGCGGCGAGCCTTGCGCCACGCCGAGCAGCGAGCCCATGCCGAGCTTCTTCATCTCCTTTTCGGTGAGGATCTCGACATCGACGCCGAGGGCCTCCAGCGCCTTGACGCGCTCGGCGAAGTCGACAGGCCCCAGCGCATTGGCCGGCTCGTTGACGAGGTCGCGCGCCAGCAGCACGCCGTCGACCACCGCTTCCTCGCCGGCAAAGGCCTTCTTCGCGGCAGCCGGATCGGCGCAGTGGATCGTGACCTTGGCGGGCTTCGCCGCCTTCGCGTCGGATTGGCCTTCGTCCTTGTCCTTCCTGGTCTTGTACTTGTCGAAGGCGTAGCTGCGCAGCAGGATGCCGGCGGCGAGGCTCCCCGCCTGGTGGCCATCGGCCTGCAGTTCCGGCAGATCGAGAATGACAGCCACCTCGGTCGCCTTGCGCAGCGAAGCGGCGACAGCGCCGCCGAGCTTCAGCCAGGCATTGTCGTCGAGAGCCGACAGCTTGCCGGCGCCGATCGCCACCAGCCGGTCGACGGACGTTCCTTCCGGCGCCAGCACCTCGGCGGAGCTCGCGAACTTGCCGGAGAAATCGGCGACCGGAAACGCGCGAGCCAGCGCACCGGCGGGATCGCAGGCCTTCGCCGCCTCGCCGAGCCCGCCGCCGTCGCCCGCGAACACGAAGACGCTGCCCTTTTTCGGCACGGCGAATTTGGCGAAAGAAATGGATGGTCTCAACGTCATCAGGTCCTGCTTTCGGGGATGGCCGCAAGGTGCCGGCAAAGGTAATTTTCAGCGAGCAAACGGTTTGGCAAGCGTGCGCGACATTTGGTCGTTTTCAGCCATTTGGCAAGACTTTGGCCGAAATCGCTGCCTATATCAGCGCCACCATAGACAAAGGATTCGCCTCGGCACGACCTTAGATTGCTGCCGCAACCTGCTGTTAACCATCGATGTTTTGCATTTCTTATCCATTGGCGCGGAGACTCCGCCGCGCCGGGGCATGTGGCGTGGGGCGACAAACCGGAGCGAGCCGCCTATGACGCAGTTGTGCGGGCGACGCCGGATCACTACCTTGTCGGCGGGCATGATGCCGTTCGGCAAAATCGAGAAAAGCCTTCATGAAGGTCGTTGAACGCTACATCATGCGCCGCGCGCTGACGATGTTCCTCGCCGCGCTGGTCTGGACGCTGGCGATCGTGTGGACGACGCAGGTGCTGGCCAAGATTGACCTCGTCACCGACAACGGCCAGTCGGCGCTGACCTTTTTCGAGGTCGCGGCACTGATCATTCCCTCGATCATCCCGATCGTGGTGCCGTTCGCCCTGGTGGTGGCGGTGGCGCAGACGCTGAGCGCCATGAACACCGATTCGGAGCTCGCCGTGCTCAGCGCCGCGGGCGCCTCGCGCTGGACCATCGCGCGGCCCGTCCTGCTGCTCGCAATCGCGGCTTGCGCCTTTTCCTTCATCGTCGACAACGCCATCGACCCCTATGCCAGGCAGAAGAACCGCCAGCTGGTGGCGGCTTCGCGCGCCGACCTCGTGTCGCTGATCATCCAGGAAGGCACGTTCCGCAAGATCGACGAGGGCCTTTACCTGCAGGTCGGCGAGCGGCTTCCCGGCAACCGGCTCGGCGGTATCTTCGTCGCCGATTCACGCGAGGAAGGCGCCAGCCTCACCTATTATGCCAAGACCGGCAGCATCGTCGAAAAAGGCGACGAGAAGGTGCTGATGATGAATGACGGCGTCATCAACCGCAAATCGGTCACCGGCGACCTCTCGGTCATCCGCTTCACCTCTTACGCCTTCGACATGTCCGCCTTCCTATCCGCGGCGAACGACATCACGCTTTTGCCCAAGGACCGCACGACGGCATATCTGCTCAACCCGGATCCCAACGACAAGATGTTCCAGCGCGAACCGGGCAGCTACCGCGCGGAGCTCAACCAGCGCTTTGCCGAGTGGTCCTATTCGCTGGTGTTCGCGCTGATCGCGCTGGCCGTCGCGGGCGATGCGCGCTCGCATCGCGAAGCACGCATCAACCCGTTGATCACGGCGATCGCGATTGCGCTTTTCGTGCGATGGCTGGGCTTCTTCGCCGCCGGCAAGGCCGACAGGGTCTCGTACTACATCTACCTGCTCTACGGCATACCGCTGATTGCGTCCGCGGTTTCGATCTGGTTCATCGTCTCGTCCCGCACCATGGAATTGCCGGTCAGTTGGGCGGACTGGCTGACCAATCTCGCCAAGCGCGCCAGCGACAACTGGACGGCATTCAAGCTGTGGCTTGCGCGGCGCACCTCCGGCCAGGGAGCCTGACCATGGGCTGGACGCTGGGCCGCTATTTCTTCTTCCGCTACGTCTCGATCACCTTCTGGTTCTTCCTGGGCCTGCTGGCGCTGGTGTTCCTGATCGATTTCACCGAGCTCTCCGGCCGCACGACCGGGCTGCCGGGGTTCACCTATGGCACGGCCTTCGCCATTTCGGCGCTCAGGATGCCGATGATCATGCTGCAGACGGTGCCGTTCGTCGGGCTGTTCTCGGCAATGGCGACGCTTGTGTCGCTCAACCGCCGCTACGAGCTGGTGATCGCGCGCTCGGCCGGCGTTTCGGCCTGGCAGTTCCTGTTTCCCTGCTGCGTCGGCGCGCTGATGTTCGGCGTGCTGTCGGTGGCCGTGATGAACCCCATCGCCGCGCACGGCTTTTCCTGGTCCGAGCAGATGGAGAACGACCTCAGGGCCGGCAAATCGAATGCCGTCACCACCAATGTCACGCCTTGGCTCAGGCAGAAGACCGAATCAGGCGACACCATCATCGGCGCCCGCGCCATCCTCAATCAGGGGCTGGAGATGGCGGACGCGGTGTTCTTCATCCTCGACCCGCAGGGCAACATCGCCGAGCGCAAGGACGCAGCCAAGGCCTTCCTGCGCGACGGCTACTGGGAATTGCAGGACGTCAAGGTCTTCAAGGCGGGCAACATCCGGACGCTGGCGACCGACAAGCTGCCGACCAACCTCAAGCCGGAATTCGTTCAGGAGCGCCTGGCGCGCCCGGAAACCATCCCTTTCTACGAGCTGCCGCGCAAGATCGAAGTTGCCCGTTCCTTCGGGCTCAAGGCAAATGCCTTCGCCATGCAGTTTGATTCGCTGCTGGCGTTGCCGTTCCTCCTCGTCGCCATGACGCTGATTGCTGCAACGGTTTCAATGCGATTTGCGCGAATGGGGCAGTCGGCAACGATGATTCTGGGTGGCGTCGTGGCCGGCTTTCTGCTTTATGTCGTTTCGGTACTGGTCAAGGCATTCGGTGTGGCCGGATTCGTTCCTACGGTGGTGGCTGCATGGGTTCCGGTCGTCGTGGCTATGTTCTTTGGGGTGACGTTTCTGCTATACAAGGAAGACGGTTAGTGAGGGAGGCGGTTTTGCGCAGCCATAGGCAGGCCGGTTTGGCACGCCTTTATGGGGCGACCGCCTTGGCATGTCTGTTCGCTTGTGCGGTGCCGACGGCACCCGCACAGGCGCAGACCATCGCTGCCAAGCCCGTCCCGTCCGGCACGCAGATGCTGCTGGCCGCCGATACGCTTGTCTATGACAACGACCAGCATACGGTGACGGCCGTCGGCGGCGTGCAGATCGACTATGGCGGCAACAAGCTGGTCGCCCAGCGCGTGGTGTACAACCGCGACACCAAGCGCCTCGTCGCCAGCGGCGCCGTCGAGCTCATCAACAGCGACGGCACCAAGATCAATTCCGACCATATCGACATCACCGACGACTTCGCCGACGGGTTCACCAACGCGTTGCGCGTCGAGACGATCGACAAGGCCTATTTCGCCGCCGAGAGCGGCGAGCGCATGGGCGGCGTGCTGACCACCTTCCACAATGGCGTCTACACCGCCTGCGAGCCTTGCGAGGACAAGCCGGACAAAGCCCCGACCTGGCGCGTCAAGGCACGCAAGATCATCTGGAACGGCGAGAAGAAGACGGTCCGCTTCGAAAATTCGAATTTCGAATTCTTCGGCTTCCCGCTTGCCTATCTGCCGGCCTTCGAGATCGCCGACCCGACCGTGAAGCGCAAGAGCGGCTTCCTGATCCCCGGCATCGTCTACAACAACAATCTCGGCGTCGGCGTCAAAGTCCCCTATTATTTCGCACTGTCCCCGACCTATGACCTGACCGTCACCGGCAGCGGCTATACCAAGCAGGGCTTCCTCGGCGAGGCCGAGTGGCGCCAGCGCTTCAACAACGGCCAGTACACGCTGAAGATCGCCGGCATCAACCAGCAGGATCCCGACGCCTTTATCGGCACCGGCAATCGCCCCACTGTCGATTCAGGCGAGCCCGGCGATCCGAACAAGTTCCGCGGCATGATGGGCACCACGGGCCAGTTCGCGATCAACGAGCGTTGGGACTTCGGCTGGGATGTGCTGCTGCAGACCGACAAGAATTTCTCGCGCACCTACAACATCGACAGCTTCAGCGACCTCGTCCATCAGTCGTCGATCTATCTGACGGGCTTGAGCGACCGCAACTACTTCGACGTCCGCGCCATGCGCTTCGAGGTGCAGGAAGACACGCTCTCCAGCGATCCCACATCGCGCTCCGCCAAGCAGCCCTGGGTGCTGCCGTCGCTCGACTATGCGTATATTCCCGACGCGTCGGTGGCCGGCGGCCAGTTGTCGTTCAACGTGAACACGCGTGTGATCAGCCGCAACCGGCTGGACGCCGTGCTGGCTGATGCCAGCGACCCGGCTTCGATCAACAACGTGCGCGGCATCGAAGGCGAATCCAGCCGGGTGAGCGCGGAAGCCGAGTGGAAGCGGACCTTCACCACCGACGGCGGTCTGCAGTTGACTCCGCTGCTCGCCTTCCGCGGCGATGCCGGCTATGTCAACGCCAATCAGGCTTCGCTCGATGCCGTCAACCAGATGGGCACGAATCTCGGCCAAGACGTCGACATGCGCTCGTCGCTTGCCCGCTACATGGCGACCCTCGGCCTCGAGGCGCGGTGGCCGCTGCTGTTCTCGATGCCCAGCTCCAGCCATGTCCTGGAGCCGACCGCGCAGGTCTTTGTGCGTCCGAACGAGCAATATGTCGGCGGACTGGCCGTTCCGAACGAAGACGCGCAGAGCTTCGTCTTCGACGCCACGACGCTGTTCGAGCGCGATAAATTCTCCGGCTATGACCGGATCGAAGGCGGCACACGCGCGAATGTCGGCTTCCGCTATTCAGGCGCCTATGACAATGGCTGGGCCACGAATGCCATCTTCGGCCAGTCCTACCAGCTCGCGGGCGAGAACTCCTTCGCCGCGCCCGATCTCGTCAATGCCGGAGCCGAGTCCGGCCTGGACAAACGGACCTCGGATTATGTCGGCCTCGTCGGCTTCAACAGCCCGAGCGGTTTTTCCGGCTCGGTGAGCGGGCGTTTCGACGAGCAGACATTCGAGGTCAGGCGCGCCGAAGTGAAGGCCGCCTATTCCAGCCTGCCGATATCGCTCAGCGCCAAATATGCCTTCATCGAGGCGCAGCCGCTCTATGGCTTCACCACCGACCGTCATGAAGTCACGCTCGGCGCCTCGACGCATCTGGCGCAGAACTGGCGGCTGTTCGGCACCGGCACCTACGACCTCCAGAGCAACGTGCTGGTCAAGGACGGGGTCGGTTTCGCCTACAACGATTCCTGCTTCACCTACATCATGACCTATTCGCAGACACGCGATACCGTAACCAAGGAAGTGTCGCAGAATATCGGCTTCAACCTGTCGTTCCGCACGCTGGGCGATTTCGGCTCGTCGACGAGCGCGATCGATACCATCCAATAACCGAGGCCGGCGCGTGGCTTGCTAGCCGGGCGCCGACGATGCTTTGGTCTTGATTTGGAGCGTGAACCCCCGAAAATGCGGTGATTCTCGGGGCCATGCGCCGGCGACATCGTTTCGCCGCATAGGACAGGCATGGGGTCGGCTGCAGCGCGCAGGCGTTCGGAGGACGCGCGGCGCTGTCGTGCCGACAAATTGGGGCGGGGAAATTGGAAGGTAAGATGAGGAAATACCTGTTTTCGGCAGGGTTGGCGCTTCTGGTGGCGGCGAGCTCGGTTTCGGTCACGGCTGTTGTACAGCCGGCTTTCGCCGCGGAGATCAAATATGTCGTCAACGGCATACCGATCACCACCGGCGACATCGCGCACCGCGCCGCCTTCTTCAAGCTCCAACACAAGAAAGGCGATGCCGCGCAGGAGATGATCGACCAGACGCTGCGGCTGGCCGAGGCCAAGCGGCTCGGCATCCGCATCACCGATGAGCAGGTCGACGCCGCCTACCAGCGCTTCGCCTCGGGCAACAAGATGCCGCTGGCCAAGCTCGACGCGATCATGAGCCAGTCGGGCGTCACCAAGGAACACTTCAAGGAATTCATCCGCGCCCAGATGGCCTGGAACCAGGCGCTCAGCGCGCGCTACCGCTCCGGCGAGGGCGGCTCGGTGACCGAGCAGGACGCCGTGCGGCGCATGCTCGACAAGGGCGGCAGCAAGCCGACGGCGACGGAGTACATGCTGCAGCAGGTGATCTTCGTGGTGCCGGCATCGGAGCGTGCCGCCACGCTCGCCAAGCGCAAGCGCGAGGCCGACGCCATGCGTGCCCGCTTCAGCGGCTGCAACACCACGCGCGAATTCGCCAAGGGTCTGATCGACGTCACCGTGCGCGATCTCGGCCGGGTGCTGGCGCCGCAATTGCCGACCGACTGGGCCGAGCAGATCAAGGCCACCAAGGTCGGCGGCGCGACACCGACGCGAGAGACCGAGCGCGGCGTCGAATTCATCGGCATCTGCTCCTCGCGTGAGGTCTCCGACGACAAGGCCGCGCAGATGGTGTTCCAGGCCGAGGGCACCAACGACAAGGACGCCGACGAGCTCAGCAAGAAATATGTCGCCGAGCTGCGGCAGAAGGCCAAGATCGTCGAACGCTAGAGCCGGAGACATAGGTCGGACCAGCCTCAATCCGTCTCCCAAATCCGAGAAATGGAGCATGATGTCGTCCGAAAACCGCAGCACATTTCTCGGCGTCATGCTCTGAGCGACAAGCATGCGATACCGCAGTCAGCCCACCCAATGAGCCCGCGCAAGACCGATGCGCCGCTGGCGCTCAGTGTCGGCGACCCTTCGGGCATCGGACCCGAGATCGCCATCGCCGCCTGGCAGGCGGGCGACAGCGCCGGGGTGCCGCCCTTCTATCTGCTGGCCGACCCGGCCCTGATCAAAGCCCGCGCCCGTCTTGTCGGCGCGAATGTGACGGTTGTCGAGACCTTACCCGGACAGGCCGCGCCTCATTTTGCCCGTGTGCTCCCCGTCGTGCCGCTCCATGCGCGCCATGTCGACACCCCGGGAGAGCCGGATCCGGCCAATGCCGCCGGCACCATCGAGGCGATCGACCGGGCAGTCGCCGACTGTCTCGCCGGCAGCGCCGCCGCGGTGGTCACCTGTCCGATCGCCAAGAAGCCGCTTTACGATGCGGGATTCGGCTTTCCCGGCCACACCGAATATCTGGCGCATCTGGCTTCGCGCCACACCGGCAAGGAGGTCACGCCGGTGATGCTGCTGGCCGGACCCGATCTGCGCACCGTTCCGGTGACCATCCATATCCCCCTGGCCGAAGTGCCGAAGGTGCTCACCACGGAGCTGATCGTCGCCGTCGCGCGCATCACCGCCGCCGATCTCAAGAGCCGCTTCGGCATCGCGCGGCCGCGGCTTGCGATCGCCGGGCTCAACCCGCATGCCGGCGAAGGCGGCGCCATGGGCCAGGAGGATGCCGCAATCGTCGCCCCGGCCGTCGAGACGCTGAAGGCGGAAGGCATCGATGCGGTTGGGCCGCTGCCGGCCGACACGATGTTTCATCCACGCGCGCGCGCCACCTATGATGCGGCGCTGTGCATGTATCACGACCAGGCGCTGATTCCGGCCAAGACCTTGGCCTTCGACGAGGCGGTCAATGTGACGCTGGGCCTGCCCTTCATCCGCACCTCGCCGGATCACGGCACCGCCTTCGATATCGCCGGCAGGGGCATTGCCCGCGCCGAGAGCCTGATCGCGGCGCTCAGGCTGGCGCGCCGGCTGGCCGACAGCGATCCAAGCCGCGGCCGCGTGAGGACGCCTTGAACGAGCGCATGACGATCGACGGGTTGCCACCGTTGCGCGCGGTGATCGAGCGGCATGGACTCCAGGCCAAGAAGGCGCTCGGGCAGAATTTCCTGCTCGACCTCAACCTGACAAGCAAGATCGCCCGCGCCGCCGGCGATCTCAGCGAGGCGACCGTGATCGAGGTCGGTCCCGGCCCGGGCGGGCTGACGCGGGCGCTGCTGTTCAACGGCGCGCGGCGCGTGATCGCCATCGAGCGCGACGAGCGCTGCCTCGAAGCGCTGGCTGAGGTTTCCAGCCACTATCCCGGTCGCCTGGAGGTCATTCCCGGCGATGCGCTGAAAACGGATTTTGCCGCGCTTGCCGGTACGGCGAATGGCGGGCCGGTGAAGATCGCCGCCAACCTGCCCTACAATATCGGCACCGAGCTTCTGATCCGCTGGCTGACGGTCAACGACTGGCCGCCCTTCTACCAGTCGATGACGCTGATGTTCCAGCGCGAGGTGGCGGAGCGCATCACGGCGGGTCCAGCCAGCGACGCCTATGGCCGGCTCGGCGTACTGGCCGGCTGGCGCACCGAGGCGAGGATCGCCTTCGACGTGCCGCCGCAGGCTTTCACGCCGCCGCCCAAGGTCACCTCCTCCGTCGTGCATCTGGTGCCGCGCCCGTCTCCCCTGCCCGTCGACGGCAAGAAGCTCGGCCGTGTCACCGAGGCGGCCTTCGGCCAGCGCCGCAAGATGCTGAGGCAAAGCGTGAAGAGCCTGGGCGGCGAGGCTTTGCTGACACGGGCCGGCATCGACCCGACGCGGCGGGCGGAAACGCTGAGCGTGGAAGAGTTTGTCCGGCTGACGAACGCCGTTTGACCGCCGACGCCACCACTGGAACCCACATTCCCGACGATCAAGCCAATGCGCATTTTGCCGCGAGACGGCAGGCGGCGGGTGGCAAGTGAGGGTCGTCTGACTGACCTTTGCGCTTCGCGAGCCGCCACAGGCCGGCGCTGCCCCTCATCCGGCCCTTTGGGCCACCTTCTCCCCGTAAAACGGGGAGAAGGAAAGGCTGCCTACTCCGTCTTCTCGTCCAGCAATCCCGAGATGAAGTCGAACAGGCCAGGCCGCCTGTCGCGGCGCAGACGCTCGGCAGCAACGATGGCGCGGACCTCGGCGAAGGCGCGGTCGAGATCGTCGTTGACGATGACGAAGTCGTATTCTTTCCAATGCTCGATCTCCAGGCGAGCGTTCTTCAGCCTGGTCTCGATGACGGATTCCTGGTCCTCGGCGCGTCGCTTCAGGCGCGCCTTCAATTCCTTCATCGACGGCGGCAGGATGAAGATCGAGACGATGTCGGCGCGCATCTTCTCCTTGAGCTGCTGGGCGCCCTGCCAGTCGATGTCGAACAGCATGTCGCGGCCTTCGGCCAGCGCGATTTCCGCCGGCTCGCGCGGCGTCGCATAGCAATTGCCGTGCACCTCGGCCCATTCGAGCAGCGCGTCGGAATCGCGCAGCCGCTCGAAGTCGCGCATGGAGCGGAAATGATAGTGGACGCCTTCGATCTCCGAACCGCGGCGAGGCCTTGTCGTGACGGAGACCGAAAGCTCGAGGCTTGGATCGCTCTCCAGAAGGTTGCGCGCGATCGTCGACTTGCCGGCGCCCGACGGCGACGACAGCACCAGCATCAATCCGCGGCGGCGGATCCGGGATCCCAGATCCCTGGCAGCCGTCGGTTCCTTGGCAACCATTCCCGTCACTCCAGATTCTGGACCTGTTCGCGAAACTGGTCGACCACCGCCTTGAGCTCCAGCCCGATCGCGGTGACCGCGGCGGCGTTCGACTTGGAGCACAAGGTATTCGATTCGCGATTGAATTCCTGCGCCAGAAAATCGAGCTTGCGGCCGATCGCACCGCCGCCTTTGAGCAGCGTCCGCGCCGAAGCGACATGCGTCTTCAGCCGGTCGATCTCCTCGCGGATGTCGGCCTTGGTGGCGAGGAAGGCCGCCTCCTGATGCAGCCGGACGGCATCGAGATTGGCCGAGGCATCCATCAACAGGCGTACCTGCTCCGTGATGCGCTCGCGGATTGCCGCCGGCTCCCGCGACGGATCGGCTTCGGCCTTCAGCGTCAACGCCTCGATCGCGTCGATATGGCCGGAAAGCAGCGCGCCAAGTGCCGCGCCCTCGCCTTGCCGCGCCTGTTCCAGCCCGGCGAGCGCTGCCTCGAGCGCCGACAGGATCGCGGCGTCAAGAGCGGCGCGCTCCTCCTCGGTCTCCATCGCCTCGGGAATGTCGAGCACGCCGCGCAGCGAGAGCAGGCCGTCGGCGGTGGCGGGCTCGGTGCCGAACTGCTCCTGCAAGCGCTTCGCCAGTCCCGCCAGATCCTTGAGGAACGCCTCGTTAACCACCGGCTGGGCTTGCCTGGCAGCAGCGCGGCCGACGGTCAATGTCGCCTGGAAATTGCCGCGCGCGAAACGCTTCTGAACAGTCTGCCGGACAGAGGTCTCCAGCCGGTCGAAACCCTGCGGCAACCTCAGCCGAACCTCGGCGCTCTTGCCGTTCACCGATTTCACCTCCCAGGCGATCGAGGTGCCCTCGCTCTCGGCGGCGGACCGCGCGAAACCGGTCATGCTTTGCAGGTTCATTGTGCCTGTCATCCCCTGTGGCAGGCCAACGCAAGCGGCCCGGCGCTACACGCCCTAGAGCGTTTCACCGTTTCACGGAAACGGCGAACCACTCTATCTCTTTGTTTTTACGCAATTCCGGACGGAAAACCGCTCACACTTTTCCTGGAATTGCTCTAAAAATCGCCGGACGATCGGCCGGCGCCCCCTCAAAACATGAATATGGCGTCGCGTCAAAGGACGCGTGCGGCATGCTTATTGAGCCGCGTCGCCGCCCGCGTCGCCGTTTTCGCCGCTGTCGCCATTGTCGCCGGCGTCGCCGCCATCGGGAGCGGCCGGGGCCGTCGTCTGGCCGGAAGCCTTGGCGGCGGCGTCCGCCTGCTTCTTCTGCAGCGTCCGATAGCGGGCGACATTCTGGTTGTGCTCTTCCAGCGTCGCGGCAAAGACGTGGCCGCCATTGCCGTCGGCAACGAAATAGAGATCGCTGGTCTTCGATGGATTGGCGACCGCTTCGAGCGCCGCGCGGCCCGGGTTGGCGATCGGCGTCGGCGGCAGGCCCTTGACCAGATAGGTGTTGTAGGGCGTCTGCTTGTCGAGGTCGGACTGATAGATCGGCCGGTCGGCGGGTTTGCCCTTGCCGCCGAACAGGCCGTAGATGATGGTCGGGTCGGATTGCAGCCGCATGCCCTTGGCCAGCCGGTTGAGGAAGACGGCGGCAACGCGCGAGCGTTCGTCGCTCCGGCCCGTTTCCTTTTCCACGATCGACGCCAGCGTGACGAAATCATCGATATTGGCGATCGGCAGGTCGGGCGCGCGGTGCGACCAGACGTCCTCGACCAGCTTCTTCTGATCGGCGACGAGCTTGTCGACCATCTGCTGGCGGGTGGCGCCGCGGGTGAAGCGCAACGTGTCGGTGGCGATGCTGCCCTCGGGCGGCAAGGTCGCCGGCATGTCGCCGGTGAGCGCCTCCTGATCGGCCACGCGCTGCAATGCCTGCTCGACCGTCAGCCCTTCGGGAATGGTGAGCGAGTACATCACCGACTTGCCGCTCTTGAAGAGCTCCATGATGTCGCGCATCGAGGCGCGCGGCTTGATGGCGTATTCACCGGCCTTCAGCGCCGATTCATTGCCGGTGGCGCGCACGCCGAGCCGGAAGATGCGGGCATCGTTGATCAGGCTGCGGCGTTCCAGCTGATCGGCGATCTCCTGCACGCCGGTGTTGGGCTTGATCATGAAGGTGTCGCCATTGGCGGACGGGCCGGGCTCGACGAAAGCCTGCATGCCGAAATAGAGCGCGGCCCCCGAGGCCAGCACGATAAGGATCGCAATGGACAGGAAGAAATTCAGGAACACCACGACCTGGCTGCGCGAGGCGCGCGAGCGCTTCGACGGCGGCGGCGTGCCGGCTTCCGGACGCAACGCCTCGGCCGCGGTCTTCGGCACGATCGGGCCCTTCGCGCCTTGCCGCCCGAATTCCCCGTCGCTCGGATTAGTGTTCATGACGCCCTGCCGTCTGATCTTGCAACGAATCCCCCGGCGCAAGGCTAGGGGCGAATTTGGCAAAAATGACGGCAGTTGGCGGACTGCCGATTAGCTGTCTGTCTCGGAGCAATGCCGGGTGGAACCGTGCACTCCTCCCGGGGCCGCTCCGGTGCTGCTCAGCCGTTGTAACGCTGGAACACGAGCGAGGCGTTGGTGCCGCCGAAACCGAAGGAATTCGACAGCGCGACGTCGATCTGGCGCTGGCGCGGCTTGTTCGGCACGAGATCGATCGCCGTCTCGCGTTCCGGATTGTCGAGATTGATGGTAGCGGGAGCGATGTTGTCGCGGATGGCAAGGATCGAGAAGATCGCTTCCGCGGCGCCCGCGGCGCCCAGCAGATGGCCGACCGACGACTTGGTCGACGACATCGAGATCTTCGAGGCGGCATTGCCGACCAGGCGCTCGACCGCGCCAAGCTCGATCGTGTCGGCCATGGTCGAAGTGCCATGGGCATTGATGTAGTCGACATCGGCCGGGGAAAGCTTTGCCCGGTTCAGCGCCGCCGTCATGCAGCGGAAGGCGCCGTCGCCGTCCTCGGCTGGAGCGGTGATGTGGTAGGCGTCGCCGGTTAGTCCGTAGCCGGTGACTTCGGCATAGATCTTGGCGCCGCGCGCCTTTGCGTGCTCGAGCTCTTCCAGCACGACGACGCCGGCGCCCTCGCCCATGACGAAGCCGTCACGGTCGCGGTCATAGGGACGCGAAGCGGTCTCAGGCGCATCGTTGCGGTCGGTGGAGAGCGCGCGGCAGGCGGCGAAGCCCGCGATCGACAGCCGGGTGACCGGCGCCTCGGCGCCGCCCGCCACCATGACGTCGGCATCGCCCCACATGATCAGCCGAGCCGCGTCGCCGATGGCGTGCGCGCCGGTCGAGCAGGCGGTGACGACCGCGTGGTTCGGGCCTTTCAGGCCGTGACGGATGGAGACCTGGCCAGAGACCAGATTGATGATCTGCCCGGGAATGAAGAACGGGCTGATGCGGCGCGGGCCGCGATCCTTGAGGATCATCGCGTTTTCGGCGATGCCGTCGATGCCGCCTATGCCTGAGCCGATCAGCACGCCGGTGGCGCACTGGTCCACATGCGTCTCAGGCTTCCAGCCGGAATCGGCCAGCGCCTCGTCGGCGGCCGCGATGCCGTAAAGGATGAAGTCGCCGATCTTGCGCAGTTCCTTAGGCTCGAGCACGGCCTCCGGATTGAAGGTGCCATTCGAGCCGTCGCCGCGCGGGATGATGTGGGCGATCTTGCAGGCAAGATCGTCCACCTCGAACTCGGTGACGCGGCGGCAGGCGCTGCGGCCGGAAAGCAATTCCCGCCAGCTATGCTCGACGCCCATGCCAAACGGCGAAAGCAGGCCAAGGCCCGTGACGACGACACGCCTCATCGCAGGTCCTCCCCGATTATGCCTGCGAAAGAACTCAGGCCGAGGCCTTGTCGATGTACTTCACGGCGTCGCCGACGGTGAGGATGGTCTCGGCGGCATCGTCCGGAATCTCGACGCCGAACTCTTCTTCGAACGCCATGACGAGTTCGACCGTGTCGAGGCTGTCCGCGCCCAGGTCGTCGATGAAGCTCGCCTGCTCCGTCACCTTGTCGGCATCGACGCCGAGATGCTCGATGACGATCTTCTTGACGCGCTCTGCGGTGTCACTCATTTGGGCAATCCTCGTCTTATGTTTGTCGATCTTCGTTAGCGGGCGGAATGCCGCTAATCAAGCTGAAAGATGGTCTTGCGGGCAACGCAACGCCGCAGGACCGGTTTTTGCCCGAACCGCCGGGTTGCGGGCCGCATTACACGAAAAATGCCGGGCGTCCAAGCCGAAATGGCTGTTTTCACAGGCGTCCGGGGCTTGGCCGGTCAGATCATTGCCATGCCGCCATTCACGTGAATGGTCTGGCCGGTGACATAAGCCGCCTCATTGGAAGCGAGGTAGGCAACCGCGGACGCGACCTCGGCGCTGGTGCCCATGCGCCTTGTCGGGATGGCGGCCATGATCATCTCTTTCTGCTTGTCGTTGAGCTTGTCGGTCATGGCCGATTCGATGAAGCCCGGGGCGACGCAGTTGACGGTGATGTTGCGGGTGGCGATCTCCTGCGCCAGCGATTTGGAAAAGCCAATCATGCCGGCCTTGGAGGCGCAATAATTGGTCTGGCCGGGATTGCCGGTGACGCCGACCACGGAGGTGATGTTGATGATGCGGCCATGGCGGCGGCGCATCATCGGATGGGTCAACTCGCGGGTCAGCCGGAACACGGCGGTAAGGTTCACCTCGATCACGCTGTCCCAGTCGGCGTCCGACATGCGCATGAACAGGCCGTCCTTGGTGATGCCGGCATTGTTGACCAGGATATCCACGCCTTCGAGATCCGCCTCCGCCTTCTGGCCGAGCGCCTTCACCGCGTCGCGGTCGGTCAAATCCGCCGGAAACAGCTTTACGCGGTCGCCAAGCTCGCCTGCCAACGCTTCCAGCTTCTCCACGCGCGTGCCGTGCAGGCCGACGATGGCGCCCTGGCTGTGCAGCACCCTGGCGATCGCCTCGCCGATGCCTCCCGATGCGCCGGTGACGAGCGCCTTGCGGCCGGTCAGTTCGAACATTTTTCTCTCCTGATCTCAGAGGGGCACCCTTGGCACAGGTGCCGTCAAATCGCCAGCCTGTCAGGCGAGCGCCGCCAGCGCCGCCTCTACCTCCGCCGCCGTGCCGATGGCACCGGTGGCGATGTCGCGGTTGATGCGGCGCGCCAGGCCCGACAGCACCTTGCCGGCGCCGACCTCGTAAAGCGTGGCGACACCATTGGCGCCGAACCATTCCACCGTCTCGCGCCAGCGCACGCGGCCGGTCACCTGGTGGACCAGCCGGCGGGCGATCTCGTCCGGGTCGCTGGTCGGCGTCACCGTCACGTTCGAGACGACCGGGACCACCGGCGCCTGCTTTTCCACGCTCGCCAGCGCCTCGCGCATGATGTCGGCCGCCGGCGCCATCAACGCCGAGTGGAAGGGGGCCGAAACCTGCAGCATCAGCGCCCGCTTGGCGCCCTTTTCGGTGCACAGCTTCGCCGCCAGCTCGACCGCCGCTTTGGCGCCTGAAATCACTAGCTGGCCGCCGCCATTGTCGTTGGCAACCTGGCAGACGGAGCTTTTGGCCGCTTCCGCGCAGGCCGCTGCGACATCGGCTTGCTCCAGCCCGATGATGGCCGCCATGCCGCCCTCGCCGGCGGGTACCGCCGCCTGCATGGCGTTGCCACGGGTGCGCAGCAGCTTCGCAGCATCGCCGACCGAAACGAAGCCGGCCGCGGCAAGCGCGGAATATTCGCCCAGCGAATGGCCCGCCACATAGGCCACCTTGTCCTTCAGCGAGAAGCCGCGCGCTTCGAGCGCCCGCATCGCCGCCAGCGACACCGCCATCAGCGCCGGCTGGGCGTTGGCGGTCAGCGTCAGCGTCTCTTCCGGGCCTTCCCAGATCAGTTTCGTCAGGTTTTCGCCGAGCGCGGCGTCCACTTCCTCGAAGGCGCGGCGCGCTTCCGGGAATTGATCGGCGAGGTCCTTGCCCATGCCGACGGCCTGGCTGCCCTGTCCCGGAAAGGTGAATGCGACGGCCATTTTTGGTGTCTCCAGAGCCTGATTTTTCCCTGCCTCTGGCGCAAGGCGCACAGCCAAGTCAAGCCCGCGGGCATCCCTTTAACCCGTCTTTCAGCCGGAAAACCCGACTGACTCCCTGTTCCAAAAGGCTTTTTGGCGATCACACCTGATGAAAACCGCTCACGTTTACTTTGCTGGCTCTTCTTATTTCCGCCACAGGCGCTAGCTTTGCGTGACATTTTGATGACAGAGCCGTGACGTGCGTGGAAGGCGTGTTGCGTGGCCGGGGGAAGTAGAGTGGCAAGGATCAGGAAAGGCGCGGCCAAGCCCGTGCCGCAATTTTTGGAAGACGATCCGTCCACCGGCTACCTGCCGGGGCGACCTTGGCCGACCGTACGCTACGGCCTGGCGACGCTTCTCGTCTCCGCTCTTCTCGTGTTCGCGATCGAATGGATCGTGCGCGGCGATTTCTTCGGCACGGTCGATTTCTTCCTGCAGCCCTTCAAGCCGGGCTGGACCACCATCATCGTCTTCGCGCTGGTGCTGGTCGGGCTGGACGCCGTGATTGGCCGCAGCCACCAGAGCCTGATGATCGTGGCGCCGCTGACGCTGGCGCTCGCCTTTGTCGGTCACCAGAAATCGCACTATCTCGGCGATCCGCTCTATCCGACGGATTTCCTCTATGCCCGCCAGATCATGGCGCTGATGCCGCTTCTGGTGCGCGAGCGGCCATGGACGGCCATCATGCTGGCCGCGGCAATCGTCGGCGGGCTGGCGCTGCTGGTCTATGGCTGGCGGATCTGGCGTCGGCGGGTGCCGATCCTCAGCCGCAAGGGTCGTCTGGCGCGGCTGGCGCTTGCCGTGCCGCTGCTCGCCTTCTTCGTATCGATCATGGATTACGCCACCTTCTCGTGGACGCGCGACCGGCTGCAGATCATCCCGATCATGTGGGACCAGAAGGAAAACTACGCCTCGAACGGTTTTGCGCTGGCCTTCGCGATGAATGTGCCGATGGCGCATGTCTCGGCGCCGCCCGGCTATTCGCAAAAGGCGATGGACGCGATCCAGCGCTCCGACGTCGCCGCTTCGGTGCCGGAGGAGAAGCCGGATATCGTGGTGGTGATGAGCGAATCCTTCTGGGATCCGACGCGACTGCCCGGCGTCAGCATCAAGCCCGATCCGATCCCGACCGTGCGCGCCTTGCGCTCCGGCTCGATGTTCTCGCCCGAGTTCGGCGGCATGACCGCCAATATCGAGTTCGAGGCGCTGACCGGCTTCTCCAACGCCTTCCTGCCGGCCGGCTCGATCCCCTACCAGCAATATGTGCGCACGCCGACGCCCTCGCTGGCGACCTTCCTGAAGAGCGAGGGCTACCGGGCGCGCGCCATCCATCCCGGCACCAACTGGTTCTGGAACCGGGGCGCCGTCTATGCCGATTTCGGCTTCAACGACTTCCGCTCCGAAGAGACGCTGCCGCCGATGGAAAAGCGCGGGCCGCTGGCGTCCGACGCGGCCATGACCGATGAGATCATCCGCGAGGCCGACGCCAGCGACGATCCGGTGTTCCTGTTCGCCGTCAGCCTGCAGAACCATGGCCCTTACGAACCCTACCGCTATTACAATCCGACGCATTCGGTCGATGCGCCGATCAGTTCCTGGGCGCGGGAATCGCTGCTTTCCTACGTCGAGGGCTCGGCCGACGCGGATCATGGCCTGCAGCGGCTGATCGACTGGGCGAAGAAGCGCCAGCGGCCGACCATCATCGCCTTCTTCGGCGACCACCTGCCGCCGCTCGGACCCGTCTATGTCGAAACCGGCTTCCTCAAGGACAATGTCGCGCCTCGCAAGGAGCCTAGCGACGCCGCGCTCGAGCACCACGACACGCCATTGGTGATCTGGTCGAACCGCTCCGGTCCGGTGCAGAACGTGGGCGCGGTGAGCCCGGCCTTCCTGCCCTACCACATCCTGACCACGGCCGGCATCACGCATCCTTATTACACCGGCTTCCTCGGCGCGCTACGCGAACATTACCGGGTGGTCGACCGCAACCTGCTGCTATCGCCCGCGGGCGAAGCGACGCCGGACTGGGCGCGGCAGAAGCAGATCGATCCGAAGATCAACGATTTCCGGCTCATCCAATACGACATGATGTTCGGCAAGCGCCACTCGGCGCCCGACTTCTTCCCCGAGACGGTGAACAAGCTCGTCGCGCATACGAGCTGAGGCGGGCGTCCGCGCTCTGGCGTATTTGTGGGAAGTCTTGATCCTCAGATCGAATCAAGCCCGCTCCTGGCGGGTCGAGACCAATCGTGGAAGAGCCATACGCTTGGCGAAGGATTGGCTCGCTTCGTCAACGAGGCACGCAATAGTCCCAATAACCTCTAGTCCTGGCGTTGTTCGACCAGTACCAGCACAGATCAGGAGAAGGAGCCCGCGGCGCCACCGCCGCCACAGCGACTGTGACAATCGCCCCTAATGTTACGCCCGCGATTACAGCGCCAAAATAGGGGCGCCGAACCCACCTGCGCACGGGCCGCACCACCACGACAGGCCGTCTGACCACAGGCCGCCTGACAATGACTGTGCGACCGACCGGAGCGATTCTACGAAGCCTGACAAGTTCTTGGTCGGCGGCCTGCCAGGAGCGAATGTCGGGACTGACCGGGTTTGCGAACGAGCTGTCTATGCTGGCCATCGCCAGCAACGTCACAATTGCTGTTCTGATCTTCATTGCGTTCTCCTGATCATCTTTTCGGAAAGCAGGAAGGATCGGCACGAGCTGACTTATGAAAGCCGCCTCCGCACGCTAAAGTATTGGAGCCACAATTCTTGCCGTGGAGTACGTTACGGTTACGAAGCGAAGTCGCTGCAGCCTGAACCGTTTCAGTGCGACGCGCTTTGTTCGATGTCGAGACCGGCTTGGCGCAGGCCGATGGCCAATGCCTGGACCAATGCGGGATCTGTCTCGAGCCGAGCCATCATCGGGTAGAACGTCTTTTCGAACTCGGGCCATTTGGCGAGCAGGGCTGCAACGGCGAGCTTGCGTTCGTCCGCCGGCCCGACCTGTCCAAGCGCAGCGACCTTCAGCATCGCCGGTCCATAGGTCGTCTCGCGACCCGCCCGTTCAAGATGCTTCAGCGCGGCTGCAAAGTCCCCACGCAAATAGCAATCCAATGCGAAGGTGAGCTCAGCGTCCCTGTACACCGTGCCGTCCGCTGTGCTGGCGCGTCGAGCCAGCGCAAGCGCCTCATCGCGAGCGCCGGTGAAATAGAGAATCTCCGCCAGCCGAGCCGTGATGCCTCCCTGGTAAGGATTGATCTCCAACGCCTGCCGCCCGGCCGCGATGGCGAGATCTGCCCTGCCATAAAGAAATTCCAGCGTCATGCGGGCGTAAGCCACGTTGGCGGAATCGGGAGCTGCTGCTGCCGCTTCTCGAACCATCTGGAGCGCCTTGTCCAATGCAGGTGTCGGCTGATCGTAATTCTCCGATCGGACGAGCAGGAGCGCCAGAACGCCCTTCGCGTCGGCATAGGCCGGTTGGATTGAAATGGTTTGTTCAAGGCAGGATCTCGCATCCGCCAGCCCGGTGCCTTCGCTTGTTCGCATCGCCTGAAACGCGCGCAACACGCAGCCGTTTCCCAGCGTGGGCTCCTCCATCTCCTTCGCGAGCACGCGGCTGTTAATGACCCCGTTCCCGCCGGCAAGACGAAGCGAAAGCCGTCGAGCCAGTTCCTCGGCCGAGGCATCGTCCGAGAGCGAATTTGCAGGCGCCTCGGTTTCTCCGGTATCGACCGCTTCGCCCTTCTGCGCATCGATCACCTGCCACCAGATCGACCGGCCGGCGTCCTTTCCTCGCAGCCGGAGCAAAATTCGGTATTCGGGGGTCACCGCGGCGGTCTGTGTCGCCTGGGTGTAATCGTCGGCTAGAAGTCTCAGCGTCTGGAAACGCGACAATGCGACCAAAACCGCCTCGCGGACGTGCAAACTATCGTCGCGGTCGCCAGAAAACTCCACCGCGACTGCCGGACGCTGCGAAACCGGCGGCGGCAAAGCAGGCTTTGCGAAATACAACACTCCCAGGCCGAGCGACACCCCGCCAAGAAGACCGAGCGCGCTGAACATCCACCGCGCGCGCCATGTCGGATGCAGTCTGCTGCTCTCGCGCGCCGGCACAGGCTGGTTCGCGTTCGGCGGCGCCTCGTCTTCCGGTTCATCCGTTCCAAGGTTTCTTCGTTCGCGGAAGAAAACCGGAATGTAACGGCCCTTGGGCAGTTCCACTCGAATAGCATCGGCCGGCTTGTGTTCATAGTAGCGGACCAGCGCGGCGCGCAATCTGGTCGCCTCGATGCGCACAATCGGGTCCATCGTCGGGTCGAAGCTGGAGGGGCGGCCAAACACCTCCACGGCAATCGTGTAGGCCTTGATCGACGCTCCTCGCCCGGCGAACGTCTCTTCCGCCACAAAGGACAAGAAGTTGCGATTGCGCTCCGTGCAATGAAAATCCGCGTCCGCAAGAAGCTTTCTCAGCTCCTGCCGCGCCTCATCTTCCGATACTCCAGAGCCTGCCGACAGGATGCAGGAACCCTCTTCTCCTGCCATGGGGAGCCCTCTATTGCCAGATTTTCCCCACTACTGCGTCCCGACAGCATAATGGCATGTAACCGGGCGGATTCATAGAGGACTGACAGCATAGGTTAATGGAGGCCTCCCATTTGTGGTCAGGATTTCTGTGCGCGCGAGCGCTGGTAACATATCGACAGGATTTCGTTCTCGATTTCCTCGCACAGGGTCTGGTATTCATCTATCTGAGGTTGCAAAAATTCGGTTGGACGGGCGCGCAGTTTTTCCAGTGTGGCGCTTGCCTCTTCGTACGCGCCGCAAAGATTCAAGAGCTCGGCATCGGATGCCGTGAGGATTTGAAGCTGACCCCGCAACGCCGGCAGCCGCAACATCAGCTTTATCAGGCCGCGCCTGTTATAGACCGCGCTTTCCATCATCTATTGCAACCTGACACCTGCACCGCCACCAAGCATTGTTGCTGGCAGGCTTCGAGACAGCCAGTTCGTTACGGTTACAAAACCGGGAAGAGCAGGAATTGCGCCGGAGACAACTACTTTTGCGTGCCCCGCGAGTTTCTGCATGGCTTGAAATGTCCGAGAGCATTTACCGTAACGTACTTCGCGCATCCTTTGCCTATGCCAAATCTGTAACCGAGCACCGGCTTCGGCGGGACGCTGGCGCGAACGAGGAGCGCAGTTTCAAAATTCTACGCGAACATCAGGTAGTGCGGATGCGAAGCGGCTATCGCCCAGCACCGAAACCCCGAGGTCACTGGCGCCGAAGTCGAATGTTGCCGGCTGACGGGAAGCTAATAGGCGGCGAGGCCGTTTGACTGACAAGAAGGGACCCTTTCATGAGCAAGTTCGAACTCAACCGCCGCGACATGTTTGTGGGAGGGTCGGCGCTCGCCCTCATGGGATTCAGTTCAATGGCGCAGAGCGGCTCAGAGGCACTGGCCGCTTCGACGGGTACGGCAGCGAAGCCGGCGACACAGGCGACCAAGGCCGCCAATGAGGCGCTCAAAAAGTATCTGAACTTCGAAGATCGCGCGGATTTCGAGAACGCCACGCGCGGTCTCATCTCCAAGCCAGATAGGCTCATGATCAAAGACGCGAATGGCGGGATCGTCTGGGATCTGGAGACCTATAAGAAATTCATCGACATCGACAAGCCGGCTCCCGACACCGTGAATCCAAGCCTTTGGCGCAACGCGCAGCTCTGCATGCAATACGGCTTGTTCCGCGTCCATGACCGCATCGTCCAGGTCCGGGGTTTCGATCTCGCCAACGTCACCTTCGTCCAGGGGGACACGGGCTGGATCGTACTCGACACCGGCAGCAATCTGGAAACAGGCAAGGCCGCTTACGAGCTGGTCAGCCGGCATCTCGGCCAGCGCCCCGTGCTCGCGGTGGTCTACAGCCACAGCCACGGCGACCACTATGGCGGCGTGAGAGGGCTGGTGGACGAAGCCGATGTTGAGTCCGGCAAGGTGCAGATCCTGGCTCCCCAAACCTTCACCGAGCATGCCATCAGCGAGTTCGTGATCGCCGGCAACGCCATGGGCCGGCGTGGAATCTATATGTACGGCCCGCTACTGCCGCGCAGCCCACAGGGCGGCGTCAATGCCGGGTTGGGCCAGACGGTCGGTCATGGCAATTCGGGGCTTATCCTCCCGACCCGTGAGATCAAGCAAAGCGGCGAGGAAGTCACCATCGACGGCGTGAACATGGTTTTCCAACTGACGCCCGGAACCGAAGCGCCGGCAGAGATGAACACCTATTTCCCGCAGTTCCGAGCCATGTGGATGGCCGAGAACACTACAAACACCATGCACAACATCCTCACCTTGCGCGGCGCTCAGGTGCGCAACGCGCTAGAATGGGCGAAGTACATCAATGAGACGATTGAACTGTACGGCGATGGCACCGACGTAAAGTTCCAGGCGCACCACTGGCCTATGTGGGACAGCGAAAAAATCGTCGATTATTGGAAGAAGCAGCGCGACCTCTATAAGTTCATTCACGACCGCTCGGTCAACCTGATGAATAAGGGCTATACCGGCGTCGAAATCTCCAACATGATCAAGTTGCCGCCTGAGCTGGACAAGGCTTGGTACAATCGCGGGTACTACGGATCCCTCAAGCATAATTCCCGCGCGGTCTACCAGTTTTACATGGGCTTCTACGACGGCAATCCCACCACTCTCGACCAGCTTCCGCCTGAGGAGGCCGCCAAGAAATATGTTGACTATATGGGCGGACCGGCCGCGATCTTGACGAAGGCCAAGGCCGACTTTGACAACGGCGAGTACCGTTGGGTAGCGGAAGCTCTGAAGCACGTCATCTTCGCCGATGCCGGCAACGCTGCTGCCAAGGAGTTGCTGGCGGACGCTTACGAGCAGATGGGCTACCAGGCCGAGTCCGGCCCCTGGCGTTCCGTCTACCTGCAAGGTGCCTTGGAGCTGCGCCACGGCGTGCCAAATGCCGGCTCGATCGAGACCGCCGGGCCGGACACGATCAAGGCCATGCCCCCCGAAATGTCCTTCGATTATCTGGCTGTTCGGCTGGACAGCGACAAGGCGGCCGGCAAGAAGCTTGCCGTCACTATTGACTTCACCGACCTCAAGGAAGCCTACACGCTGACAATCGAGAATGGCGTCCTGAACCATTCGAGGAAGGTCGATCCAAAGGCCGACGCGAAGGTCTCGCTGACCAAAGCGGACTGGGACAAGATCCAGTCCAGTGAGAAGGCGGGGTTCCCGGACGAATTGAAGGTCGAAGGCAGGCGCGAAGCCCTGGCCGAGTTCGCCTCAATGATCGACACCTTCTCCTTCTGGTTCCCTATCGTGACGGCTTGAAGAGCCAACACACAAGTTTGGTGAGCGCAAGAATCTTACCAAAGGACGCGGGGAGGGAACAATGCTTAGATACAGTTTTGCAGCGCTGATTTTGCTCCTCACTCAATCGGGCGCGGTATCGCATGACTATACGCCAGGTCACCTGAACGAACGGCTCGCCCACAGTCGCGCTGTGGAAGCGATTGTCTGGGGCATGCCGGCGGTCAACTTCGATTTGATGCTGCAGGCGGCGATTAAAGCCGGTGCGAAGGAAAACCAGATCGTATTCTGGTCCCGGATTCCCGACTGGAAGAACCAGACGCTGACGCCCAACCCCAGCACGATCTACCTGATGCCTTTCGTCAATACCAAAGACGCGGGTCCGATGGTGCTCGAGATTCCGTCGGCTACGGGCGGCGAGATCACAGGAACCATCATGGATGCCTGGCAGGCGGCACTCGACGATGTCGGTCCGGCCGGCGTGGACAAGGGCAAGGGCGGCAAGTACCTCGTCCTGCCTCCCGGCTATAGTGAGCAGATCCCCGAGGGCTACATTCCGCTGCGGTCCGATACGAACATGGCCTACGCGCTCCTGCGTTCCAATGTGGGCAGCGGCAGCGAAGTGGATGTCGCCAAGGCGGTCGCCTACGCCAAGCAGATCAAGCTGCATCCGCTCTCGCAGGCGGCCAGCCCGCCGCAGACGACCTTCGTCGATGCGGTTGAAACGATCTACGACAGCACGATCCCCTACGACGTGCGCTTCTTCGAGTCCCTCGACCGTTTCGTCCAGCGTGAACCATGGCTCGACCGCGACAAAGCCATGATCGACCATCTGAGGTCTGTCGGCATCGAGCAGGGTAAGCCCTTCAAGCCCGGTCCTGAAACAAAGAAGGTACTCGGGCAAGCGGCCTCGGAGGCTCGGACTTTGATGGAGCAACGCTACGAGGCTCTTTTCACCCCGTCGTTCTACGAGGGAAGCCAGTGGGCTCTCCCTGTTCCACACGACCTCAGCGAAGGCTTGTCGGATCTGTTCAGCAAGCCTGGCGTCTACCCCGTGGACAATCGCGGCACCTTTTTCTCGTTCGCCTTCTCCAGCATCAAACACCTCGGCTCCGGCCAATTCTATCTCGTGACGATCCGAGACAAGAATGGAAAAGCCCTGGACGGCGGAAAGACTTACCGTCTGACTGTGCCGGCCAATGCCCCGGTCTCGCTCTATTGGTCGGGCACCGTTTACGATCGGGGCACCCACGGCCTGATACGCGATCAGAAATGGGCCAGCCGAGGTTCGAACACCCCCGGGCTTCAAGCCAATGCCGACGGTTCGGTAGATCTGTACTTCGGGCCGAAGCCCCCCTCCGGAAAGGAATCGAACTGGACCCCGACGCGATCCGGCGCCGGATGGGAGATCATCTTCCGGTTTTATGGCCCGAAGAAGCCACTATTCGACAAGACGTGGCAATTGCCGGACATCGAGAAGATAGCCGCCCGGTGAGCGTGGAGGAGAGCGCCATGAAAGCAATCATAGCCGCAGCGTTCGCGCTGTCCACAATGGGAGGAGTCGCATTCGCCGAGAGCACTGTGCCGGTGACAGTCGATAACTTCGTTCGCGCCGAGACGGACCTCTATTTCTCCAATTCCGTGAAGGGTGGCGGATTTGGTGGCTGGCATCACGTGCGGGACCTTCTGCCCATCGACCATCAGACCGTAATCCGCGGCAACCGGGACACTTTGTATTCCACGCGCGTCTTCGATCTCGACGCAGGGCCGGTGACCATAACGCTTCCCGATGCCGGGAAGCGTTTCATGTCGCTGCAGATCATCAGCGAGGATCAGTACACGACCACCGAGTATGGCGCCGGACCGCACACACTGGACAAGGCGAAAGTTGGTACCCGTTACGTCCTGGCGGGCGTTCGCACCTTGGTCGACCCCAATGATCCAAAGGACCTGGTTCGCGTCCATGCTCTGCAGGATGCGATCGAGGTCTCGCAGCCAGGCGGGCCGGGCAAGTTCGAGATTCCGAACTGGGACAAGGAAAGCCAGAAGAAAGTTCGCGAAGCCTTGCTCGTTCTTGCGAGCACCGTCACCGATACCCGCCGCGCCTTCGGCACGAAAGAAGAGGTGGACCCTGTCCAATATCTGATCGGCGCTGCTTCAGCATGGGGCGCCAACGCCCCGAAGGATGCGATTTATCTCAATGTGGTGCCGAAAAAGAACGATGGAAAAACCAACTACACTTTGAAGGTCAAGGATGTTCCCGTCGACGGGTTCTGGTCGATCAGCCTTTACGACGCGAAGGGCTACTATCAAAAGAACGCCATCAACGCCTACACGCTGAACGACATCACTGCCAAGGCCTATCAGGACGGGTCAGTCGCGATCCGGTTCGGCGGCTGCGATGGCAAGATCCCCAACTGCCTGCCGATCATGGAGGGCTGGAACTACATGGTGCGGCTCTATCGCCCGCGGGCCGAAATCCTCGACGGCAAATGGAAGTTCCCTGAGGCCGAGCCTGCGAAGTGAAGGAGCAGGCCGTGCGCTTACGTGCAACCGTCGTGGCAATGGCAGTTTTGTCAGTGTCGCCGGCCGTCTCCCAGGACACCGACGACCTGGCGAAGAAACTCGCGAATCCTGTCGCGAACATGGTCAGCGTGCCGATCCAGAGCAATTTTGATTTCGGTGCCGGCGCGAACGGCCATGGCTTCGCCTATACGGCCAATATCCAGCCGGTCATTCCCATTTCGCTGAACGACGACTGGCTGATCCTTTCGCGCACGGTCATCCCGATCGGCTATCGCGACTATTCTCCGGGCGGCGACGTGTTCGGCTTGGGTGACATCAATGCCAGTCTTTTCCTGTCGCCCAAGGCGCCCAATCCAAACGGCATCATCTGGGGCATCGGCCCGGTGTTTCTGTTGCCGACCGCCACCGATGATTTCCTGGGAACCGGCAAGTTCGGCCTCGGCCCAACCGGCGTTCTGGCCAAGCAGACGGGACCATGGACGATCGGCGTGCTCGGCAATCACATCTGGTCGGTGGCAGGTGATCATGACCGTGCCGATATCAGCCAGACATTTGTGCAACCCTTCGTATCCTATGGCCTCGGCCACGGCCGCACCCTCTCGTTGAACACCGAGGCCAGCTATGACTGGAAAAGCGACCAATGGACGGTGCCGATCAATCTCGGCATTTCGCAGGTGTTCAAGCTCGGGGATCAGGCGATGAGCATTCAGGTCGGCGCCAAATACTACGCCGAAGCGCCGCAGGGGGCACCGCAATGGGGCATACGAACCACGCTGACATTCCTGTTTCCGGAAAAATGAAGGGGACGCATATGAGATCCGCGACAATCATGCGCCTGATGGCAGGATGCCTCGGAGCCGCCGCGACATGCTTCAGCAGCGCCGGCAACGCGACGGAGGCCGCGGCCGGCCGCTACATACCCGGCATCACCGCCGGCCCCGGCATGGGCATCGTTCCTCCGACTTCCGGCGTCGGCTACTGGGCGATCTCGAACGCCTACTACCATGGCAAGGCGAGTGGCGAGATTCCGTTCGGCAACGACACCGTGGCTCTCGGTCTCAAAGCGGATATGTGGATCACCGCTCTTGCCGGCGTCTATGTACCCGAACTGCATCTTCCCGGAAACTGGACCTATGCGGTCCAGGGAGCCGTTCCTATCGCCTGGTCCCAGGCGGAGGCGTCTCTAGGTCCGATCGAGGCCGACGATCACTTGGCCGGCCTCGGCGACATTGCGGTCGCGCCGCTCGTGTTCGGCTGGCACAACGACGCCATGAACACTTTCGTCTCGACCTCGTTGACCGTCACCGCACCGACGGGCCTGTGGGACAAAGGGCGTCTGGTGTTCCTCGGGCTAAACTACTGGACGTTCACACCGGCTGTAGGCTTCACCCGCCTGTTCCCCGAACAGGGATTGGATTTTTCCGCGAAGTTCGGCGTCGACATCAACACCAGAAATGAAGACACAGACTATTACAGCGGCGCGATGGCGCATCTCGACCTCGCGCTGACAAAAAATATCACCAAGAATTTCTCGGTTGGGGCTATCGCCGGGTTCTTGTACCAGTTCCAGGATGACGACAGCACCTTCGCCGACGCTCACGACGGCTTCAAAGGCCGCTCGATCGCCATCGGACCTCTGGTGTCTTACAAGGCGGAGTTCGGAAAGACTGAGGTGAATCTTACTTTGCGGTGGGCGCACGAGTTGGAGGTCAAGAACCGAATGAAGGGCGATGCCGTCGTGTTCGACATCAGCGGGAAATTCTGACCAAAGCCAAAGCACCGCCTTCGAGCGGCTTCGCGATGCACGGGATGACCGTGCTTCCGGAATGCGTGCTGCCGCCCAACCGGCGCAGGCTTGGGGCCGATGAAGGCATGTACCGGATACAACCTTTTGGGGTGGTTAAAGCCCGATTACCGCAAGATCGGGTATTGGCTGCGCTGGCGTTTTTCTGAAGCCTGCGACACTCTGCGGTCATGCTGGCCCGTTCCCGCCCTTGCCTTCCCGCGAAATTGCTATATAGACGCGCCCAATCTGCCGGTCCTTGCTGGGGGCTGAACGGAGGGCCGTGGCTTTTCGAAGCCGCGACACGAAGCCAGAAGTGCTTTTAGCCTCCCGTGTCTCCGCTCTCGACCGTCTCGCGATGCTCCTTTCTTCCCCGTTTCGTCGGGTCAGACAAGTTGCAGAGGCTTAGCCGCGAGGGCCGGACAGAGAAACGAAGAAAGGCAGAAAGACATAATGGCTCTTTACGAACATGTGTTTCTTGCCCGGCAGGACCTGTCGCAGCAGCAGGTTGACGCGCTTGTCGAACAGTACAAGGGCGTCATCACCGCGAATGGCGGCTCGGTCGGCCGGATCGAGAACTGGGGACTGAAGTCCCTCACTTACCGGGTCAAGAAGAACCGGAAGGCTTACTACACGCTGATGGACATCACTTGCCCGCCGCCCGCGCTCAACGAGATGGAGCGCCAGATGGGCCTGTCGGAAGACGTCCTTCGCTTCCTCACCGTCAAGGTCGAGGCGCATGAGGAAGGCGCTTCGGCGATGATGCAGAAGCGCGAAGAGCGCTCCGAGCGCGGCGGCTTCGGCGACCGCGACCGTGGCGATCGTGGCCCGCGTTCCTTCGGCGACCGCGACCGCGGCGACCGTGGTCCGCGTTCGTTCGGCGACCGTGACGGCGGCGACCGTGGTCCGCGCCGTCCGCGCGAAAGCTCTGAAGGGGGTGCAGAATAATGGTCGACATCAACCAGATCCCGACCCGGCGCCCGTTCCATCGCCGCCGCAAGACCTGCCCGTTCTCCGGCGCCAATGCGCCCAAGATCGACTACAAGGACGTGCGTCTCCTGCAGCGCTACATTTCCGAGCGCGGCAAGATCGTGCCGTCGCGCATCACCGCCGTCAGCCAGAAGAAGCAGCGCGAACTCGCCAAGGCGATCAAGCGCGCCCGCTTCCTCGGCCTGCTGCCCTACGTGGTTCGCTGATATGTTCGACCGGGCGGCTTTGCCGCCCGGTCTTTTCACCGGCGCGGCGGGCGCGTCGGGTTGACCCTCAAATCCCGAGTTGGGGCGATTGCCTCTAACTGCCCAGACAGGCAGGACAGCGACAAAAGCGGCGAGGTCGCACCAAGCTTCCTGACCTGTTCCTATTCATTCAACGTCGATCGTTGATCGACGCCCAGACGAAGGAACGAAACCATGGAAGTCATTCTCCTCGAGCGCATTTCCCGCCTCGGCCAGATGGGCGAGACCGTGAAGGTCAAGGACGGGTTCGCCCGCAATTTCCTGCTCCCGCGGGGCAAGGCGCTGCGCGCCAACGAAGCCAACAAGAAGAAGTTCGAGGGCCAGCGCGCCCAGCTCGAAGCCCGCAACCTGGAGCGCAAGTCCGAGGCCTCCAAGATCGCCGAGACGCTCGACGGCAAGAGCTTCATCGTCGTGCGCTCGGCCGGCGAGACCGGCCAGCTCTACGGCTCGGTGTCGACCCGCGATATCGCCGATCTGCTCACCGCGGAAGGCTTCACCGTCAACCGCAACCAGATCGAGCTCAACCAGCCGATCAAGACCATCGGCCTCTCCAACGTGGCGATCGCGCTGCATCCGGAAGTCGAGGTCACCGTGACGCTCAACGTCGCCCGTTCGGCCGACGAGGCGGAGCGCCAGGCCAAGGGCGAGACGCTGACCACCGCCGAAGCCATCTATGGCGAGGACATCAACGACAACGCCCGGCCGGAGAATTTCTTCGACCCGAACGCCGAATTCGAAGGCGGCGAAGAGAACGCCTGATCACTGCATTTCCGAAGCATCGCTTCGGCTCGCAGACGTCCAGGATTTCTGGACCAACGCCCGGGTCTCAGACCCGGGCTTTTTTGTGCCAAAAGGAACTTTTCGACACCCCATATCTTGTGCACATTACAGCGTAGCGCGTCGATTGGACGCGGGCGATGCGCTGTGGCATCTTCGCTTAGGCATTCCAGTCTGATTACCGGGTGATCCGACTGAGGGGACATTTGGTCATGAACATCCTGTTGAAACACGTTCTCGAACGCCTGGTGCGGGTCGGCGACCTCAAGGTGACTGGGCCGAAAGGCACGACGCACAAGTTCGGCGACGGCAGCGGCGAGCCGGTGCATATCCACATCAAGACGTCGCATGCCGAGCGCGCCATCACCTTCGATCCGATGCTGGCGGTGCCCGAGGCCTATATGGACGGCGAATTGGACGTGCTGGAGGGTGGCATTCTCGGGCTGATGCGCATCGCGTTCCAGAACATGGGATCGAGCGGCATCGACGTGTCCTGGTCGAAGGCGATCGAGGGTCTGCGCCATGCCTTCCGCCGGCTGCAGCAGATCAACACCGCCGCGCGCTCGCGCCGCAATGTGCAGCGCCACTACGACCTGTCGGGCGAGCTCTACAAGCTCTTCCTCGACGAGGACATGCAGTATTCCTGCGCCTATTTCGAGCAGCCAGACATGACGCTGGACGAGGCGCAGCTTGCCAAGAAGCGCCACATCGCCGCCAAGCTGCGGCTCAAGGCTGGCCAGACGGTGCTCGACATCGGCTCCGGCTGGGGCGGGCTCGGCCTCTATCTCGCCAAGATCTTCGACGTCGACGTGCAGGGCGTCACGCTGTCCACCGAGCAGCATGGCGTCGCCACCGACCGCGCGCATGCGCAAGGCCTGCAGGACCGCGTGCATTTCGAGCTCAAGGACTATCGGCACATCAACGAGCGCTTCGACCGCATCGTCTCGGTCGGCATGTTCGAGCATGTCGGCGTCAACCATTACCGAACCTTCTTCGACAAGACCGCGACGCTGCTCAAGCCAGACGGCGTGATGCTGCTCCACACGATCGGCCGTTCCGGCGTGCCGTGGGCGACCAGCGCCTTCGTCCGCAAATACATTTTCCCGGGCGGTTACATCCCGGCGATGTCGGAGGTGATGCCGGCGATCGAGAAGTCGGGCCTGGTGGTGACGGACATAGAAATCCTGCGGCTGCACTATGCCGACACGCTGAAGCATTGGGGCGCCCGCTTCGCCGCCAACCGCGACAAGGCGAAGGCGATCTATGACGAGCGCTTCTGTCGGATGTGGGAGTTCTATCTCGCCGCCTCGGAGGCCGCCTTCCGCTGGCAGGACCTGGTGATCTTCCAGTTCCAGCTCGCCAAGAAGAACGACACCCTGCCGGTGACCCGCGACTATATCGCCAAGTGCGAGAAGGCGTTGGAGTTGCGCGACCACGGCCATCCGGAGCCGGAAGCGCCTGCCGCCCGGCCGGCCAAGCCGACGCGCAGGCGCAAGGCGGTGGAGTAGGCACGCATTGCCGCTTGCCATTGCGCGGTGACGCTATGAAAAAGGTCTCGTTCGCGAGACCTTTTTCATGACCTATCTCATCTGTATCGCCGCAGCGCTTGCCGAGATCGCCGGCTGCTTCTCGTTCTGGGCGTGGTGGCGGCTGGAGAAGTCGCCGCTCTGGCTTCTCCCCGGCCTCGTCTCGCTCGCGCTGTTCGCCTTCCTGCTTTCGCTGGTCGAGACAGATGCGGCCGGCCGCGCCTATGCCGCCTATGGCGGCATCTACGTTGCGGCTTCGCTTGGCTGGCTGTGGCTGGTCGAAGGCTTGCGTCCCGACCGCTGGGACCTGGGCGGCGCGGCGATCTGCATCGTCGGCGCCTCCGTCATCCTGCTTGCGCCGCGCGGGGCTTGAGCGATGGAGCTTCCTGCCCCGCTCCGGCAAGGCGTTGACAGCCTGCTCGAGAAAGTGCCGCTGCCGGCGCTGAGGCAGGCGGCAAGGACGCTGTCCGAACGCTACCGCGCTGAGCTGCGCGACGGCCGCCTGCATATGGGCGAGGAGATGGCGGTCAAGGCCTATCTGGCGACGCGGCTGCCCGCCACCTATGCCGCGGTGCGCGCCAGCCTCGATGCGCTTGCCGATGCGCGACCGGATTTCCAACCCAAGACCCTGCTCGACATCGGCGCCGGGCCTGGCACGATGCTTTGGGCCACGGCAGACGCCTGGCCGGAGCTGGGACAGGCGATGCTGGTCGAGGCAAGCGCCGCGGTGCGCAAGGTCGGGCAGTCGCTTGCAGCCGGCACGATCGCCGCCCGCACCGAATGGGTCGCCGGCGATGCCACCATCGATCTCGACAGCCTCAAGCCCGCCGACCTCGTCAGCATCGCCTATGTGCTCGACGAAGTCGCGCCGGCCTCGCTGCCGAAGCTCGTCGATCGCCTTTGGCAGCTGACCGCCGACACGCTGCTCGTCGTCGAGCCAGGCACGCCCGCCGGCTGGCAGCGCATCCTTGCCGCGCGACAGCAACTGATTGCCGCCGGCGCGCATATGCTGGCGCCCTGCCCGCACGCTGCACCCTGCCCGCTCACGCCGCCCGACTGGTGCCATTTTTCGCGCCGCGTCGCCCGCTCGCGCATGCATCGTCTGGTCAAGGAGGCCGAGGTGCCGTGGGAGGACGAGAAGTTCATCTATCTCGCCGCCTCCCGGCAGCCGGCGCCGGCGCGCGCCGCGCGGGTGCTGGCGCCGCCGAAAGGCGGCTCCGGCAAGGTGGTGCTGAAACTCTGCCAGCCGGACGGCAGCGCCGGCGAGCAACTGTTCAGCAAGCGCGACGGCGACGTCTTCAAGACGGCCCGGCGCGCGGACTGGGGCGACACGCTGCGATAGGAATTTTCTTGTTTTGTTCTCGTTCGAAGCGTTATCTTCACCCTCTTCGATTCGAGTCAATGACGATTCTTTCCACCAGAAAATTTTGGCTGTGAATCGCGAGTATCAAGGTCAGTCAGAATCGTACTGTTGCAGAAAGGTCAGCATCGAATCTTCCGGTTCTGGTATCGAGGAAGGCGGGATCGAAATCGGGGACATTATGGCAGAGGCGGCACTGAAATTCGGCGCGGCGGAAACGCCGCTTTATCGTGAGGCACCGAACAACATTGAGGCCGAGCAGGCGCTGCTCGGCGCTATTCTCGTCAATAATGACGCCTTCTACCGGGTCTCGGATTTCCTCAAGCCGGCGCATTTCTACGAGCCGCTGCATCGCCGCATCTTCGAGGTCGCGTCCGAGCTGATCCGCATGGGCAAGATCGCGACGCCGATCACGCTCAAGACCTTCCTGCCGGCCGACGAGAAGGTCGGCGACATGACGGTGGCGCAATATGTGGTGCGGCTTGCGGTCGAAGCGGTCACCGTCGTCAACGCCACCGACTATGGCCGCGCTATCTACGACCTCGCCACGCGCCGCGCGCTGATCACCGTCGGCGAGGACATGGTCAACATCGCCTATGACGCGCCGGTCGACATGTCGCCGTCCGAGCAGATCGAGGACGCCGAGCGGCGGCTGTTCGAGCTCGCCGAAACCGGCCGCTATGACGGCGGCTTCGAGAGCTTCAACGACGCGGTCAAGACCGCCGTCGACATGGCCAACGCAGCCTATATGCGCGATGGCCACCTGTCCGGCATCTCGACCGGTCTGCGCGACCTCGACCGCCGCATGGGCGGCCTGCAGCCTTCCGACCTGATCGTGCTGGCCGGACGCCCGGGCATGGGCAAGACCTCCTTGGCCACCAACATCGCCTTCAACATCGCCGAGGCTTACGTCCCGGCGCAGCAGGCCGACGGGACCTTCAAGGCCGCCAATGGCGGCGTCGTCGGCTTCTTCTCGCTGGAAATGTCGTCGGAGCAGCTCGCCACCCGCATCATCTCAGAGCAGACCGAGATTTCTTCGTCGAAGATCCGCCGCGGCGAGATCACCGAGATGGATTTCGAAAAGCTCGTCGCCTGCTCGCAGACGATGCAGAAGATCCCGCTGTTCATCGACCAGACCGGCGGTATCTCGATCGCCCAGCTGTCGGCTCGGGCGCGGCGGCTGAAGCGCCAGCGCGGCCTCGACCTCATCGTCATCGACTATATCCAGCTGATGCAGGGATCCTCCGCCCGCGCGTCGCAGAACCGCGTGCAGGAAATCACCGAGATCACCACGGGCTTGAAGGCCTTGGCCAAGGAGCTCGGCGTACCGATCATCGCGCTGTCGCAGCTGTCGCGTCAGGTCGAAAGCCGCGACGACAAGCGCCCGCAACTCTCGGACCTGCGCGAATCCGGCTCGATCGAGCAGGACGCCGACGTGGTGCTGTTCGTCTATCGCGAGGAGTACTACCTCAAGAACCGCGAGCCGAAGCTCGGCACCGAGGAATACGTCAAGTGGGAAAACGAGATGAACGAGGCGCGCGGCAAGGCCGAGTGCATCGTGGCCAAGCAGCGCCACGGACCGACCGGCACCGTCAGCCTCGCCTTCCATGGCGAATTCACGCGGTTCTCCGATCTGGCCGAGGAGCATCATCTGCCGGAGAGGTTCGAGTAGCGTTTTGGGAAACGTCTCACTCCGTCGCCCCCCTCTCTGTCCTGCCGGACATCTCCCCCTCAAGGGGGGAGATTGGATGTCGCGTCGGCTTTCGCCAATCGCCAACGTTGCAGGATGGGCATCATTGGCGGAACTGCTGATCTACCCCCTAGAGAGGGAGATGTCCGGCAGGACAGAGGGGGGCGCTGTCCCGTCAGCCCATCCAATATCGGGCCGCGTCTGATGGCCAAATCGCGCGTTCAGTTCATCTGCCAGAATTGCGGCTCGGTGCATCAGCGCTGGGCGGGCAAATGCGACGCCTGCGGCGAGTGGAACACGCTGGTCGAGGAAGGCACCGCCGGCGGCATCGGATCGGGGCCGGCCAACACGCGCAACGCGCGAAAAGGCCGCGCCGTGGTGCTGACCAGCCTCGCCGGCGACATCGAGGATGCGCCGCGCATCGTTTCGGGCATCAGCGAGCTAGACCGCGCCACCGGCGGCGGTTTTGTCCGCGGCTCGGCGCTGCTGGTCGGCGGCGACCCGGGCATCGGCAAGTCGACGCTTTTGACGCAAGCGGCGGCGGCGCTCGCCTCGAAGGGCCACCGCATCGTCTATGTTTCGGGCGAGGAAGCCGTCGCGCAGATCAGGCTGCGCGCCCAGCGGCTCGGCGTCGCCTCGACGCCGGTCGAGCTCGCAGCCGAAACCAATGTCGAGGACATTCTGGCGACCATCGCCGACGGCAAGCGGCCGGACCTCGTCATCCTCGATTCCATCCAGACGCTGTGGACCGACCTTGCCGATTCGGCGCCGGGCACCGTGACCCAGGTGCGCGCCGCCGCTCAAGCCATGATCCGCTATGCGAAATCCACGGGTGCTGCGATCGTGCTCGTCGGCCATGTCACCAAGGAGGGCCAGATCGCCGGCCCGCGCGTCGTCGAGCACATGGTCGACGGCGTGCTTTACTTCGAAGGCGAAGGCAACCATCACTTCCGCATCCTGCGCACGGTGAAGAACCGCTTTGGGCCAACCGACGAGATCGGCGTCTTCGAAATGTCGGATAAGGGCCTGCGCGAGGTTTCCAATCCGTCCGAGCTTTTCCTCGGCGAACGCCACGCGAAATCCCCGGGCGCCGCGGTTTTCGCAGGCATGGAGGGCACGCGGCCGGTGCTGGTCGAGATCCAGGCGCTGGTCGCTCCCTCCTCGCTCGGCACGCCGCGCCGCGCCGTCGTCGGCTGGGATGGGGCGCGGCTGTCGATGGTGCTCGCCGTGCTCGAGGCGCATTGCGGCGTGCGCTTCGGCCAGCACGACGTCTATCTCAACGTCGCCGGCGGCTACCGGATCTCGGAGCCGGGGGCCGATCTGGCGGTCGCCGCGGCGCTGGTTTCGTCGCTCACCGGTCTTGCCCTTCCCGCCGATTGCGTCTATTTCGGCGAAATCAGCCTATCGGGCGCCGTGAGGCCGGTTGCGCATGCGCAGCAGCGCCTCAAGGAAGCCGAAAAGCTGGGCTTTGGAAGCGCGGTGCTGCCGCTCGGCAGCGAGGAAGTTGCCGGGGGGATCGGGGCCGGCGCGTTCCAGCCCACCGAGCTTGCCGACCTTGTGGCGCGAATAGCCGGCTCACGGCGCAGCCGTGCCGACGACGATGAGTGACGCGGCTCGTCGGGCCGTAAGACAGGAAGTGGGGCGAGGACCATGCCGATTACGCTGCTTGACGGAATTCTCGTCGGCTTCACCCTGGTTTCAGCAATGCTCGCCATGGTGCGCGGCTTCTCCCGCGAAGTGCTGTCGGTGGTTTCCTGGGCAGCGGCGGCGGCAGCGGCGTTCTTCTTCTACAAGCCGGTCCTGCCCTACGTTCAGCCCTATATCGACAACGACAAGATCGCGATGGCGGCTTCCGCGGGCATCGTCTTCCTGATCGCGCTGATCGTCGTCTCCGTCATCACGATGAAGCTTGCCGACTGGATCATCGATTCGCGTATCGGCGCGCTCGACCGTACGCTCGGCTTCCTCTATGGCGCGGCGCGCGGCATCCTGGTGGTCGCGGTGGCGCTCCTGTTCTTCAACTGGCTTGCCGGCGCCAAGGCGCCCGCCTGGATCGCCAACGCCAAGTCGCGGCCGTTGCTCGAGACGATCGGCGCCAAGCTCGAGAGCGTGCTGCCGGAAAACACCGAGGAACTGGTCAACAAATACACGCATAAGGGCACGCCGCAGGCTGGCGCGCCGGCCACGACCGACCAGCCCGCGGCCGAGCCGCCGGCCGGCGACGACAACGCGCCGGCGCCCGACGACAGCGAGGGCGAGGCGCCTGCCGATAACGAGCCAGCTCCGGCGCCCGCCCCTGCTCCCGCTCCAGCGCCGGCAAACTGAAATCCAGGCCAGCCATAGCGCTGGCCTGAGGCAATTTGTGAATGCCTGACGAGGTGCGTTGCGTTCCGCGAGAGATCGCCCTATATGGCGGCTTTAGCGGAGCTTGAGCACCAGATGGCAGACTCAACGGCAGATGCAGGCAATGTCCTTTCCGCCGAGGCCGACGATCATTTCCACGACGAATGCGGCGTGTTCGGCATCTTCGGCCGGCAGGACGCGGCGGCCATCGTCACACTCGGCCTGCACGCCCTGCAGCATCGCGGCCAGGAAGCGGCAGGCATCGTCTCCTATGACGGCACCCAGTTCCATGTCGAGCGCCATGTCGGCCTGATCGGCGACACCTTCACCAAGCAGCGCGTCATCGACAGCTTGCAGGGTAATCGCGCCATCGGCCATACGCGCTATGCCACCACCGGCGGCGCCGGGCTGCGCAACATCCAGCCCTTCTTCGCCGAGCTTGCGGAGGGCGGTCTTGCCGTCGCCCACAACGGCAACCTCACCAACGCGCTCACCGTGCAGCGCGCTCTGCAGAAGCAGGGCTCGATCTTCTCGTCGACCTCCGACACCGAGACGCTGCTGCACTTGGTCGCGACCAGCAAGGAGCGCGATCTGAATTCGCGCTTCATCGAAGCGGTGCGCCAGGTGGAGGGCGCCTTCTCACTGGTGGCGATGACGGCCAAGAAGATGATCGGCTGCCGCGACCCGCTCGGCATCCGCCCGCTGGTGCTGGGCGACCTCGACGGCGCCTGGATCCTGGCATCAGAGACCTGCGCGCTTGACATCATCGGCGCCCGCTTCGTGCGCGACATCAAGCCCGGCGAGATGGTGGTCATCACCTCCAAGGGGATCGAGAGCATCTTCCCGTTCGAGCCGCAGAAGACGCGCTTCTGCATCTTCGAATATGTCTATTTCGCGCGGCCGGATTCCTCGGTCGAGGGCCGCAACGTCTATGAGGTGCGCAAGCGCATCGGCGCGGAACTGGCGCAGGAAAACCCGGTCGAGGCCGACATCGTCGTGCCGGTGCCGGATTCCGGCACGCCGGCCGCAATCGGCTTCTCCCAGGCCGCCGGCATTCCCTTCGAGCTCGGCATCATCCGCAACCACTATGTCGGGCGCACCTTCATCCAGCCTGGCGATTCGATCCGCCACATGGGCGTTAAGCTGAAGCACAACGCCAACCGCCGCATGATCGAGGGCAAGCGCGTGGTGCTGGTCGACGATTCGATAGTGCGCGGCACCACCAGCCAGAAGATCGTGCAGATGGTGCGCGATGCCGGCGCGAAGGAAGTGCATATGCGCATCGCCTCGCCGCCGACCAGCGCATCCTGCTTCTACGGCGTCGACACGCCGGAGAAGTCGAAGCTGCTCGCATCGCGCATGTCGGTCGAGGAGATGGCCGAGTTCATCCGCGTCGATTCGCTCGGTTTCCTGTCGATCGATGGACTCTACCGCGCCGTCGGCGAGGCGCGCCGCGACAACGACCAGCCGCAATTCTGCGACGCCTGCTTCACGGGACAGTACCCCACCCGCCTGCTCGACTTCGAAGGCCACGACAATGTGCGCACGCTGTCGCTGCTGGCGTCGAGCGGGTCGTAGGCCGCGGTATCTGTTTTGACGCAATTCCGGACGGAAAACCGTCAGACACTTTTCCTGGAATTGCTTTAGCCCACGGAATTCTCGCATGACCCTCGACCTTTCCGGCCGCGTGGCGGTCGTCACCGGCGCCTCGCGCGGCATCGGCTATTTCATCGCCAGGGAACTGGCGGCAGCCGGCGCGCATGTCATCGCGGTGGCGCGCACGGTGGGCGGGCTGGAACAGCTCGACGACCAGATCAAGGCTGATGGGCGCGGACAGGCGACGCTGGTGCCGCTCGACCTCACCGACATGGCAGGCATCGACCGGCTGGGCGGCGCCATCCATGAGCGCTGGGGCAAGCTCGACATCCTTGTCGCCAATGCCGCCGTGCTCGGCGTCATTTCGCCGATCGGCCATGTCGAGGCCAAGACCTTCGAGAAGGTGATGACCATCAACGTCACCGCGACGTGGCGATTGATCCGCTCGGTCGACCCTCTGCTCAGGCTTTCCGATGCCGGCCGCGCCATCATCATGTCCGCCAACTCCGCCCATTCGGCGCGTGCCTTCTGGGCGCCCTACGCGGCGTCCAAGGCGGCGGTGGAGACGATGATGCGCTCTTGGGCGCATGAGACCGAGAGCCTGCCGCTCAGGGTCAACGCCGCCGATCCCGGCGCCACCCGCACCGCGATGCGCGCGCAGGCGATGCCCGGCGAGGATCCGGAGACGCTGCCGCATCCGTCCGAGATCGCCAAGCGCATCGTGCCGCTGGCAAGCCCGGAACTGAAGGAGACGGGCCTGATCTTCCAGGCCAAGCACAACCGCTTCGTCGCCTACCAGCAACCGGAATAATTCGAGTTCAAAGCGCGTCGCGGCCGATCGAGCCCGCCTGGCGAAGGCCCTCTTCACAGGTCTGTGACCGGGGCGGTGGAAGCGTGTGCCACCGCCCAGCTTTCGCCGTGCCGGGGGAGTTGCTAGAGTCCCTGCGACTCCGACATTCAAGCAAAGCGAGGAATTCCCATGGCTGCCACTCCCAGCGTAGCGTTGGTCTGGTATCTGGTGATCGCCGGCCCGCAAGGCGGCATGGTGGTGCTGCCCAGCACCTTCGACACCCGCGAGCAGTGCACAAACGCCATCACCGAATATCAGAAGCAGCCGACGCCGCAGGGCTGGGCCGTGCAATGCGTGCCGAGCGCCTCGCCGTTTACGGATGAAGGGGACGCGGAGGAGCCTTCGGCCCAGTAGGCAACACTCCCCCTCACCCAGCCTCCGCTTCACTCGGCTGACCTCTCCCCGCTGGGGAGAGGAGGCTGTCAGCGCCGGTGCCAATCTCTTCTCCCCACCGGGGAGAAGGTGGCCGCGTAGCGGCCGGATGAGGGGGCGTCGCGCTTCAACGCCCCGCGCTTACGCTCAGCGCCGGCTTGTTGTTGATCGTCTGGAACACCGCGCAGTAGCGCTCGGTGAGCTTCATCAGAGAATCGATGCGCTCTTGCGGCTCGTCGGTGTCGAGGTCGAATTTCAGCCTTATCTCGCGAAAGCCGACTGGCGCATCGCGAGCGACGCCGAGCGTGCCGCGAAAATCGAGGTCGCCCTCGGCATCGACGCTGGCGTTGCCGAGCTTGAATTCCAGCGCGGTGGCCACAGCCTTCAGCGTCACGCCCGCGCAGGCGACCAGCGCCTCCAGCAGCATGTCGCCAGAACATAGCTCCAGGCCCGAGCCGCCGGTGGCTGGATGAAGGCCGGCGACGGCAAGCGCCCTGCCCGTCTCCACCTTGCAGGCGATCGACTGATCGTCCAGCGTGCCGCGCGCTCTCAGCGTGATCAGTGCCTTGGCAGCGTCGTCGCGATAGGCTTCCTTCAGCGGCGCCTGCATGGCCTTGAGTGCGGTGGCGTCCATGGTGCTGTCCTTTTCGATAAGTCTCCGAGCTTGATCGCACTGTTATGCTGGCGGGACAGCGCCCTCCTCTGTCCTGCCGGCCATCTCCCCCACTTGGGCCCACTTGGGGAGATTGGCGGCTTCTCCGGCGGCGCCCTTTCGTCAACGTCGGAGATTGGCGAAGGCCGACGCGACATCTGATCTCCCCCTCGTGGGGGAGATGGCCGGCAGGCCAGAGGGGGCGCGAAGGAACTCGACATTTGCTAATAGTTTCTTTGACTTCCCTCGCCCTAGCCATACTTTTGCGGATGCCATCCAAGCGGAGTCGTCATGCGATCCAAGCTCGTCCCCCTTATCCTTCTGGCGCTCGCCGCCTTTGCTCAGCCGGGCTTCGCCGCGGAAGCACCCGAGCGCCCCGCGCCCCAAGGCGGCGTGCTGTCGCTGCTGCCGCCGCCGAGCGTGACCGAGCATTCGATCACGCTTGGCGGGCGCAAGCTGGATTACCAGGCCAAGGCCGGCACGCTCTCGCTCCTGTCGGGCAAGGGCGAGGTCACGGCCGAGATCTTCTATGTCGCCTACACGCAGCAGTCGTCCGCCCCGGCGAAGGATCGGCCGGTCACCTTCGTCTTCAATGGCGGGCCAGGCGCGGCGTCTGCCTATCTGCATCTCGGCGCGATCGGGCCACGCATCGTCGAGACAGCCGCCGACGGCGAGTTCCGCCGGCCGCCGCAAAAGCTCATCGACAATCCCGACAGCTGGCTCGACATGAGCGATCTCGTCTTCGTTGATCCGGTCGGCACCGGCTACAGCCGTGAGGCGCCGGGGCATGAGGGCAAGGAATTCTGGAGCGTCGATGCCGACGCCAGCTCGGTCGGCGCCTTTATCCGGCTCTATCTGGCGCAGAACGGCCGGACCGGATCGCCGCTGTTCCTCGCCGGCGAAAGCTATGGCGGCTTTCGCGCCGCACTTCTTGCCCGCACGCTGCAGGAGGATGTGGGCCTCAGCCCCAGCGGCATCGTGCTGATCTCGCCGGCGCTGGAGTTCATGCTGGTGCGGCCCGACCAGTTCGACCAGTTGCATTGGGCGCTGGAGCTGCCTTCGCTGGCGGCGACCCGCCTGAAGGGTGACGGCGTGAGCGGCGATGCGCTGCGCGACAGGCTGGCCGAGGTCGAGCATTATGCGCTCGGCGATTACCTGACGGCGCTGAACAGCGGGCTGGAGCAGGGCGGCAAGCTCGCCAGTGGGCGCGTTTCGGAACTCACCGGCCTGCCGCTCGAGCTCGTGCAGCGCAATTTCGCCCGTATCCCCACCGGGCTTTTCGCCAAGGAATTCCAGCGTGCTACGGGCAAGGTGCTCAGCCCCTATGACGCCACCATCGGCACGGCCGACATCGCGCCGCAAAGCCCGCGCGACGCCGGCCCCGACCCGGTGCTCGACCGCAGCGTTCCGGTCCTGACATCCGCCTTCGTCGCCTATGTCCGCGACGAGCTGAACTACCGCACCGATATCAGCTACCGGCTGCTCAATGGCGAGGTCACCCGCAACTGGGACTACGGCACTTCGGGCCAGGGCTATGCCGGCGTGATGAACGATTTGCAGCGGGCGCGTTCGCTCAACCCGGCCCTCGGCGTCGTCATCGTCAACGGCTATACCGACCTGGTCACGCCCTATCTCGCCTCACGTTACCTGGTGAACCAGCTTCCTTCGCTGTCAGACGCCAAGCCGATCCGACTCGACGTCGTCGAGGGCGGGCACATGATGTATCTGCGGCCGGACGGTCGGCGCGCCCTGAAGGACGCGGCATCGGAGCTCTATCAGGCGACGCAGTAATCCCGACCGGCCTCCGGCAATTACCTGCGCCAACGCTAGCACCGCGCTGGAGCAGCGGCATGCGTGCTTTCGCCCGTATAGATGGAGCAACGGTCCCGACTGGGGCGGAACCGCCCCACGCAAACACATTTAAACCGCATGGCCGAAGTCATCGTCCTCGAAAGCCGCGAAAGGGTGCTGGCCGGCATCCTGTTCACGGCTGCCGCCTATTTCCTGTTTTCGGCGCAGGACGCCTCGATCAAGCTGTTGGTCGCTGGCATGACGGTCTGGCAGATCATGTTCGTGCGTTCCATCACCGTGCTCCTCGCCTGCGGCGCGATCGGCGGCAAGCGGCTGTTTGCCGACACGATCGATTCACCGATCGTCAGGCCGATGCTGGTGCGCAGCGCCTTCACGCTGGCCGCCTGGCTTTGCTACTACAACGCCGCGCGCTCGCTGCAGCTTGCCGAGCTCACCACCATCTATTACGCAGCACCCATCATCGTCACCGTGCTGTCGGTGCTGATCCTGGGCGAGACGGTGCCGCTCCTGCGCTGGATCGCGGTCTTCGTCGGTTTCGTCGGCGTCTTCATCGCCTGCGATCCGACGCGGCTCGGCCTCTCCGTGCCGGTGCTGCTGGTGCTGGCGGCGGCAGTCCTTTGGGGGATCGCCGTTGTGCTCTTACGCAAGACGGCGCTGCAGGAGCGCACGACGATCCAGCTCGTGCTCAACAATTTCTATTTCCTGCTCTTTTCGGCCGTGCCGGCGCTGCTGTGGTGGCGCATGCCTGACGGAACGCAGCTGCTTTTGCTCCTCAGCGTCGGCGCGCTCGGCGGGGTGGCGCAATATGCGCTGTTCGAAGGCATGAAGCGCGCCGCGGTGTCGATCGTGGCGCCGTTCGAATACACCTCGCTGGTCTGGGCCTTCGCGCTGGGCTACGCCATCTGGGGCGACGTGCCGCGCACGGCGGTGTTCATGGGCGCGGCGCTGATCATCGGCGCCGGCCTGCTCATCGTCGGCAACGAGCATTTCCGCAAGCGGGAGCAGGCCTGATGACAGCGGCTGTCAGGAGCAACCGGGTTGGCTGGCGCCATGACGGACACGCTTGAGATGCCTGAAAAGCTCACGCATGCCGCCGCCGACGCAGCGGCCGAGCGCACGCTTGGCATCATCCTGATCTCGGCATCGGCCATCGCCTTCGCGCTTACCGGCGTGCTGACCAAATCGATCCACGCCGATCCGCTGACCATCACCTGCTGGCGCGGTTTTTTCGGCTCGATCCTGATCAGCCTCTATGTGTTCTGGCGCCGGCGCCGCTCAAGCGGGCGCGAGAGCCTGAGACTGGGCTGGCGGGGCTGGCTCTTGGCGGTCGAGGGTGCCGCCGTCAGCATCGCTTTCATCTCGGCGTTCAAATACACCTATGTCGCCAATGTCGCGGTCATCTACGCGACCTCGCCCTTCATCGCCGCGCTCCTTGCCTTCCTTCTGGTACGGGAAAAATGCCGGCTGCAGACAATGGTCGCGGCCGCCGTATCCTTTTGCGGCGTCGCCATCATGGTGGGCGGCGGCCTCGGCAGCGGCCATCTGTTCGGCGACGGGCTGGCGCTTTTGATGACCGCCGGCAGCGCGCTCTACATGATCATGGTGCGCGCCTTCCGTGACTCGCCTGTCGTGTGGGCGGGCGCGGTCTCGGCCTTCCTGCTCTTCGTGCTCGGCTGGTTCGTCACCGATCCGCTGGCCGTCTCTACGCGCGACGTGGTGCTGCTTGCCACCTTCGGATGCTCCTTCGCGCTGGCCTCGATTCTGTGGACGGAAGGCTCGCGGCTTATCCCTGCCGCCGAATCCGGCCTGCTGGGCTCTGCCGAGGTGCCGTTCGCCATCCTGTTTGCCCTGATCTTCCTCGGCGAAGCTCCGCCCATGGCCAGCGTCATCGGCGGCGCCATCGTGCTTTGCGCGGTCTTTGCCCATGCGGGCCGCGACTGGCTGAAGGCCAAATCGGCGCGCTCGTAAAAATATTTTTGCCAATCACGGAACCATCATCCGGCTCAGGCATTGTTAGGTCGACGGGTCACCCCCCCAAGTCCCCCCAAACCCCTCGACCCGTCCGACTAGAAGCCGACCCGCAAAAAGGTCGGCTTTTTCTTTGGGACTTCCTGGCCCATCACCACGGCAGGGCGAGGCCATCGCCCAGCAGCTCCGCCAGATCCCGCGCCGGGCGCGGAGCTTCGCGACCGAGCCGGATGGCGAAGTCGGCCATCGGCAATGGCGGCAGGTCGTGCTCGTATGGCGCCTCCACAATGCCCGAATGGGCAAAGCGCCGGGTGCGCGGCGTCAGCGCGATGCCGGCATCGACCGCGGCGCGCAGGCCGGCAAGGCTGGCGCTGCCGGCGGCGATGCGGTAGCGGCGTCCGGCGGCATCGAGCGCGTTGAGCGCGGCCTCCCTGAAGCCGCAATAGGGATCGAGCAGCGCCAGCGGCACGGCTTCCTGCAGCGTCGCCAGGCCTTTTTCCGAGCAGAGCCACAACATCGGCTCGCTGACCACGGCCGTTTCATCTGGCGTCGGGACATGGCGCATGGAGATTGCGAGGTCGAGCTGGCCGGCCTGCAGCGCCGAACCGAGCTCCAGGGAGCGACCGACACGCAGCTCGATCCGCACACGCGGGTGGCTGGCGGCGAAGGCCCTTAGAAGATCCGGCAGGCCGTGGTCGGCGAAATCCTGCGTCGTGCCGATGGCGATGCGGCCGCCGGCGCGCGCGCCTTTCAGCGCCAACCACGCCTCGGTGTGGACGGCAAGGATGCGGCGCGCATGGCCGACAAGATCCTCGCCGGCCGGTGTCAGGCCGCGTCCCCTGCCCTGCGGGATGAGCAGCGGCTCGCCGACGATCTCCTCCAGCCGCTGCATCTGCGCGGTCACAGCCGACGGCGTGCGGCCAACGGCGGATGCGGCCTTGGCAAGCGAGCCGCCCTCGACGAAAGCGAGGAAGGTCTTCAGTAAGTCGAGATCGAGCGTTTCCATACTTCGATGATATCGAATCGTTTCACAAAAACAATTCGATTTTATTGAATACATGCCAATGCCATGATCCTCTCATCGAAGGCGCGAGGCGCCCAACCCGAGGAGAGAAAATGCCGATCATCAATATCAGCGTCACGGGCAAGCCCGACGCCAAGCTGTCCGCCGCGATCGCCAAGGACATCACCGAGATTACCCGCCAAGGAGTTACGCAAGGACCCGACGATCACCGCGGTCGCGGTCAACTACATCGATCCGCAGCACTGGTTCGCCGGCGGCAGGTCGCTGGTCGAGCATGGCACCAACACGTTCTGGCTGGACATCAAGGTCGTCGACGGCACCAACACCAAGCTCGAGCTCGAAGCCTATCTGAAGGCAATCTTCGAGGCTTTCGGCCGGCTGCTCGGCAGCGTGCATGAGGAGAGTTATGCCTTCGTGCACGAAGTGCCGGCGGCGGCCTATGGCTATGGCGGCAAAACCCAGGAATTCCGCTTCATCAGCGGAAGATTGAAGGCGGCATAGGCGCCGTCTTCCCCTTCTCCCCTTGTGGGAGAAGGTGGATCGGCGCGCAGCGCCGAGACGGATGAGGGGTGTTGGAAGGAACACGGCCTTGAAAAATTCAATGCTTTGAGGAGTTTACTCTCCCGCGCAGCGATCCTTCCAGCACCCCTCATCCGTCCGAGCTTCGCTCAGCCACCTTCTCCCACAAGGGGAGAAGGGGACGCCGTGCTTCAGCCCGCATTGACCTTGCCCGCGCTTCCGCTACCCTCTGCCACCGAAGCGGCCGCTCAAGAGCCGCGCCCTGGAGGAGACTGGGAGAGAGCGGCATGATCCTGACCCTGGCGCTGCTGGCGGGCCTTGTGTTTGCCTGGCTGCTGATCGCCGTGATCGAGCGGTTCCGGCTCGACCTGCGCTTCACCCAGGCGCTGCTCTATGTGCCGTTCAAGCTCGTCTATCGTATCGCCGACAACCGTATTCGCATTGCCCGAAGCGCCAACACGCCAGTCATTTATGTGATCTCGCACCAGTCGCGCATCGAACCGGCGCTGATGCTGTCGCTGCTTCCCGACGACACGCTGCATATACTGGACGAGGCCTCGGCGCGCTCGCCATGGCTAGAGCCGTGGCGCGAGCTTGGCCGCACCATCGCCTTCAACGCCGAGCATGTCTTCGTCAGCCGGCGGTTGGTGCGCGTGCTGAAGGGCAAGGGACGGCTTGCCGTCTACCTGCCAGACAGTGTCGAGCCGGACGTCAAATCCTTCCGGCTGTTTCGCGCCATCACCCGCATCGCCATGCAGGCCGACGCCCGCATCGTGCCGATCTTCGTTGCCGGAACGCGCGATCTGCCGATGTCGCTGACGCCGAAGGAGAAAGCGCCCAGGCACTGGTTCCCGCGGCTTTCGGTGAGCGTGCTGGAGTCGATGACCATCGCCGAGTTGGTGGCGCGCAACCCCGACATGGCCTCCAACACCAACGCGCTGTTCGATCGTTTCGCCGAGGCGCGGCTCTACGGCACCAATCTCGACCGTGGCCTGTTCCTCGCCATGCGCGACGCCGCCGATCGCGTCGGCCCTTCGCGCCCGATCATCGAGGATGTGATCTCCGGTTCGCTCAGCTACCGCAAGCTGTTCATCGGCGCGCGCGTGCTCGGACGCCGTTTCGAGGCGGTGACGGCGCCCGGCGAAGCGGTCGGCGTGCTCTTGCCCAACGCCAATGGCGTGGTGCTCACCTTTGTCGGCCTGATCTCGGCGGCCAGGGTTGCGGCGATGATCAACTACACCGCCGGCCCGGCAAGCGTGACCGCGGCGATCCGTACCGCCGTCATCCGCACCGTGGTGTCATCCCGCGCCTTCGTCGAAAAGGCCGGCATCGACGACATCATTGCCGCGGTCGAGGCGGGCGGCGCGAAGATGCTGTGGCTGGAAGACGTGCGCGCCGGCGTGACCGCGCTGGACAAGGTCGCCGGAGCACTTTTGTGGCGCTTACCGCTGCAGCGGCAGCAAGCCTCGAAGCCCGCCGTCATCCTGTTCACCTCCGGCTCGGAAGGCACGCCGAAGGCGGTGGTGCTGTCGAACCGCAACCTGCTTGCCAATGTCATGCAGGCCGAGGCGCGCGTCTCCGTCTCGCCGGCCGACACCTTGCTCAATGTGCTGCCGGCGTTCCATTCCTTCGGGCTCACCGGCGGCACCATCCTGCCGCTGGTGCTGGGCGTAAAGCTGTTCCTCTACCCCTCGCCGCTGCACTACAAGATCATCCCCGAGATCGCCCGCAAGGTGAAGCCGACCGTGATGTTCGGAACCGACACGTTCCTCGCCAATTATGCGCGCACCGCCAAGGACGGCGACTTCTCCAGCCTGCGCTTCGTCGTGGCCGGCGCCGAGGCGGTGAAGCCGGAGACGCGGCGCACCTATCGCGACCGCTTCCAGGCCTCGATCGTCGAAGGCTTCGGCCTGACCGAGGCGGCGCCGGTGGTGGCGGTGAATACCGCCATCCACAGCCGGGACGGCACGGTCGGCAGGCCGCTGCCGGCCATCCGCATGAAGCTGGAGCCTGTCGAAGGCATCACCGAGGGCGGCCGGCTGTGGCTCGACGGGCCGAATATGATGATGGGCTACATGAGCGCCGACCGCCCCGGCGAATTGCAGCCGCTGGAAGGCTGGCACGACACGGGCGACATCGTCTCGATCGACCGCGAGGGCTTCATCACCATCCGCGGCCGGGCAAAGCGCTTCGCCAAGATCGCCGGCGAGATGGTGTCGCTGGGCGCCGTCGAGATGCTGGTGCAGTCACTGTGGCCGGAAGAGCGCCACGCGGCGGTGGCGGTGCCCGACAAAAGGCGCGGCGAGCGTATCGTGCTGGTCACCACCGCCGACGACGCCAATGCCGAGGAACTGCGCCAGTTCGGCAAGAAGGCGGGTGCTGCGGAACTGATGGTGCCCAACGACATCCTCAAGGTGGAAGAGATCCCGGTGCTGGGCTCGGGCAAGACGGATTACGTCTCGGCGCGAAAGCTGGCGATTGATCGGTTGGGACTGGGTGTGGCGGCTTAGCGCGCCGCGTTACCCGATATCCGAAGGCGGCACCTTCTCGCCTTCGCGCATGGCCCGCTTAGAATAGGCGCGCACCGAGAACGGCAGGAAGAGCAGATATCCCGCGACCGAGGCGGTCAGCGTGTACCAGGGATAGGTCATCAGCAAGAGGATGTAGAGCACCACGCCGAGGATGACCGGCAGCACCCTGTCGCCGGGCACCTTGACGCTCTTGCCCGAATAGACCGGCAGGCGGCTGACCAGAAGGAAAGCGATGAGTACGGTGAAGCCCGTGGCGATGAAGGCGGCAGGGCGGGACGGCTCCAGCCCGAGCCGCAGGAAATAGAGATAGAGCGGCAGCATGACCAGCACCGCGCCCGCCGGGGCCGGCACGCCGACGAAATATTCGGTCTGCCATGCAGGCTGGTCGGTGTCGTCGGCCAGCACGTTGAAGCGGGCGAGCCGCATGCCGCAGGCGATGGTGAAGAGAAGTGCTGCGATCCAGCCGGGCGAGCCGGCGCGGTCGAGCAGGAAGGCGTAGAGCACCAGGGCCGGCGCGACGCCGAAATTGACGATATCGGCCAGCGAATCCATCTGCGCGCCGAATTTCGAGGTGGCCTTCAGCATGCGCGCCAGCCGCCCGTCGATGCCGTCAAGGAAGGCGGCAAGCAGCACCATGACCACCGCGATCTCGAAACGGTTCTCGAAGGCGAAGCGGATGCCCGAAAGGCCGGCGCAGATGGCAAGCACCGTGACCAGATTGGGCAGCACCATGCGCATCGGGATCTCGCGGATGCGCGGACCGCCGCTGGCATGGGCCTCGAATTTCTTGAATGGCGCGCCCAACGCTCAGGAAACCCTGACCAGGGGCGTGACCGCCGTGCCGCCGAATTCGGCAAGCACGGTCTCGCCGCCCACAGCCGTCTGGCCGACCGCGACGCGCGGCACGGCGCCTGTCGGCAGGAAGACGTCAACGCGCGAGCCGAAGCGGATCAGGCCGAAACGCTCGCCGATGGCGATCGAGCCGCCGGCCTCGGCCCAGCAGACGATGCGACGCGCCACCAGCCCGGCGATCTGGACGGCAGCGATGGTGCCGTTCGGGCTGTCGATGACCAGGCCGTTGCGCTCGTTCTCGGCGCTTGCCTTGTCGAGCTCGGCATTGAGGAATTTGCCGGGCTTGTGCTCAATGCGCGTGATCCGCCCACGCACCGGAGCGCGGTTGATGTGGCAGGAAAACACGTTCATGAACACCGAGATCCGGGTCATCTCGCCCGGGCCCAGGCCAAGCTCACTCGGCGGCACGGCCGGCCCCACCGCCGAGATCACGCCATCGGCCGGGCTCACGACCAGCCGGTCGTCGACCGGCGTGACGCGCTCGGGATCGCGGTAGAAATAGATGCACCATGCGGTGAGGATCAGCCCGATCCAGAACAGGACCGAGGAGAAATAGCCGAGAAACAGCGTCGCCGCGGCGAAGGCGGCGATGAAGGGATAGCCTTCGCGGTGGATCGGAACGAACGTATTCTTGACCGAGTCGAGAAGCGTCATAGGGCTTGGGGGCGGTCCCTGTTTCAGGTTGCGCCTCAATAGCCGAAAGCCCCCCTCCCCGCAACGCAACAATGGGGGCAGGATGAGCAAGGTCGCTAGGTGCGAATACTGTGAGACGCGAGTTGGGAACTATCCAGCGGCGGCGGAGCGATCAAAGTGCGCGTCGAGTTCAGGCATCGTAGCCTCGGCGAGCTTTTCGTAATCCTCGCCACACAAGAGCACACTGCCATTTGGTGAAGACAGGGAGAGGAAGGTCCGGTCAGACGCCAGCACCACCCAATTCACAACTGGCCCTTCCGCCGTTTGCGCCACCGAGTTAGCAGAAACGATGGCACCCAGCGGATCGAAGCCAGCCTTGCGCAGCAAAAGGTCGACAGCGACGGGAGCATGATTTTGTTCGGACAGCTGGATCACTGTCTCAATCTCTGACTGCTCCGCGCGTCCAAGCAGTGTCCCGACCCTCGGTGCGTTCGCTCTCAACGGGTTGTCACCCGGGCGCATGACAGGAGGGTCTTCAGGGGCGACATACTCGTAAACTGCGACGTGTGTCTTTGTCGAGGCGCATAACCGGAGCTCTTCGGCGTCGGTACGCAGTTGGAAGACCATCTGCTTTTCGCCTTCGATGTCCAGCATCCTCGCCATGCCGAACCCCAGCTTGATCTCCGATGGCGATATCGTTGCGCAGGCGAGGCCGGCGCCGACTTCGCGCTGGCTCAACATCTGACGCACCAGTTTGCCAACCGAGTCGTGAAGAAGCCTGGCCTCCCGCTGAGGGTTGGACAGCACCAGTCGATCGATCGCGTTATCGTAGTTGTCATCATCGACAATTTGCAGATCGGGCCAAGAAGCGATCCAACGCGCGAGCAAATCCTCCATCGGCATGGCGTCATCGGCCTCATAGAATGCATCATCAAGTGTATCCAGGAAATCGTCGCGCCCACCCTCGAAGCCCGTTTGTTTCGCAGCTTCATCAGGATGCTTGGCAATCCAGGCTGACATCTTTTCCAATGTTGCCAGCTGCCCTTTTGCCCCACACGCGCTGAGTCCGGCTCTGGCGTTGGCAATCATGGTGTCGATTTCGCTGCCGGCATTGTGGATTAATTGACTATGACCGCCGTTCTTCACCTCCAAGGAGTACTGGTCCGCGTGAAATACCTGCATCGCCTTAGGGTTGATCTCCGAATGGCGATAGAGCCCTTTGGAGACCATCGTCACGACGAATTGCATTACAGCGAAGACGAGATGAAATGCCTCTCCGTCGCCCTGTGCGATCTTTGAACGAGGCACGACAATCAGAGGTACGAGGACGCCTCGCTTATCCTCGGCGGCCTGCGATTTCTTCTCGGAGGCTCCTTTGGATTTGCGCGAGAAGAACCCGAACATCGAAATTTTCCGTATTTTAAAGTAAATGGGATGACTATTTCTGTCGAGACAATATCAGTAGCCGCCGAAGATAAAAGCCCTTGGCTGATCTATTGAATAGCGATGAGCGACGCCCATCGGCTGGGCGCCGCTGCGCTAGGATAACCCTTACACCTCCGGCACGCGCCGATAGTTGGCGATGTCGGCCTTGACGCCGAGCCGCGCGATGGTTTCCTGCGCGCTGAAGGCGATACGTTCGTGGGCGGCCTTGACGATCGGCACCACCTTGTCGATTGCCGCCTGGCTTTCCCACTCGACCATGGTGACGATGTTGAACTCGCCCGGGCCGGAGAATTGTTCGAGCAGGAAATCCTGCACGAAGCCCTCCTGCCGGCGCAGCAGTTCATGCGTCATGAAGACCCTGCTCAGGATTTCGTCGCGCGCCTCGGCCGGCACGACGAATTTGTCGACCCGGAACACGCTGCCGGTGCGGTGATTGTTGGTGCTCATTTCGATCTGTCTCCGATTTGGAAGGTTGCCGGCAGGTGGCTCGGAGACGGTTTGCAAGCTCAAGATAGGTTGAGGTCAAGGGGGATTTAGCGCCAACTTCTCCTTCTCCCTTGTGGGAGAAGGTGGCCGCGAAGCGGCCGGATGAGGGGTGCTCCAGGGGAATGAGGCGTTGGCGTTCCCTGGAACACCCCTCAACCGTCTCGGCGCTGCGCGCCGATCCACCTTCTCCCACAAGGGGAGAAGGGGAAGCCGGCTCCTAGCTCACCTCCGCCGTTCTCCTGCGCACAATCACCCCAAGCTCGTCGCTTTCCCGCGCGATGCGCAGGCGCTCTTCGGCTTCGGTTGCCTCGCGCTGGCGGTCCCACATCGAGGCGTAGAGGCCGTGCTTGGCCAGCAGCGCCGTGTGCGTGCCGCGCTCGGCGATCTGGCCGTCCTTGAGCACGATGATCTCGTCGGCCGAGATCACCGTCGACAGGCGGTGGGCGATGACGATGGTGGTGCGGCCCTTGCTGACGAGATCGAGCGCCGCCTGGATTTCCTGCTCGGTCTGGGTATCCAGCGCCGAGGTCGCCTCGTCGAGCATCAGGATCGGCGGCGCCTTCAGGATGGTGCGGGCGATCGCCACGCGCTGCTTTTCGCCGCCCGACAGCTTTAGGCCGCGCTCGCCGACCATCGACTTGTAGCCTTCGGGCAGCTTGTCGATGAACGGGCCGATCTGGGCAAGCTCGGCGGCCTTGCGCACCTCCTCCTCGCTGGCGCCGACGCGGCCATAGCGGATGTTGTAGGCGATGGTGTCGTTGAAGAGCACCGTGTCCTGCGGCACCATGCCGAGCACGGCGCGCAGGCTCTCCTGAGTGACGTCGCGGATGTCCTTGCCGTCTATCAGCACCTGGCCACCCTGCACGTCGTAGAAGCGGAACAGAAGCCTGGAAATGGTCGACTTGCCGGCGCCCGAAGGGCCGACGATCGCCACCGTCTTACCGGCCGGGACCTCGAAGGAGACGCCTTTCAGGATCTTGCGGTTCGGATCATAGGAGAAATGAACGTCGCGGAACTCGACCTTGCCCGGGCCGACCTTGAGCGGCTTGGCGTCCGGCTTGTCGACGATCTCCTGGGGCACGTCGAGCAGGTCGAACATGTGCTCGATGTCGGTCAGGCCTTGCCGGATTTCGCGATAGATGAAGCCGATGAAATTGAGCGGCACCGAAAGCTGGATCAGCATGGCGTTGATGAAGACGAAGTCGCCGACGCTCTGCGTGCCGGCCTGCACTTCCAGCGCCGACATGCACATGACGATGACGGTGCCCAGGCCGAAGATGAGGCCCTGGCCGAAATTCAGCCAGCCGAGCGAGGTCCAGGTCTTGGTCGCGGCGATCTCGTAGCGCGCCATGGAGCGGTCGAAGCGCTCGGCCTCCATGCGCTCATTGGTGAAATATTTGACCGTCTCGAAGTTCAAGAGCGAGTCGATCGCCTTGGTGTTGGCGTCGGTATCGCTGTCGTTCATGTCGCGGCGGATCGAGATGCGCCAGTCGCTGGCCTTGACCGTGAACCAGACATAGAGCCAGACGGTGACGGCGACCACGGCGACATATTTCCAGCCATAGGTGAAGGCGAAGATGCCGGCCGTCAGAGCGAATTCGAGGATTGTCGGCGCCGTGTTCAGCATGATGAAGCGCACGATCGTCTCGATGCCCTTGGTGCCGCGCTCGATGATGCGCGACAGGCCGCCGGTGCGGCGCTCCAGATGGAAGCGCAGCGACAGCTCGTGCATGTGGACGAAGGTGCGGTAGGCGAGCTGGCGCACCGCATATTGGCCGACGCGGGCAAACAGCGCGTCGCGCAACTGGTTGAAGCCGAGCTGGACCAGGCGCAGCACGTTGTAGGCGATCACCAGCGCCACGGGCGCGAGCAGGAAGGCCGGCAGCGGCGGCGGGGTCTTGGAGGCATGGGCCAGCGCATCCGTCGCCCATTTGAAGAAATACGGGCCGGCGACCAAAGTGAGCTTGGCGACGACCAGAAGCAGCGTCGCCCAGGTGACACGGGCTCTGAGATCGGCGCGCTCGGCCGGCCACATATAGGGCCAGAGGTTGCGCAATGTGGTGAGGGTGCCGGCTTCGGCGGATACGGTCTTTTCGGCCACTAGTCTTGCCTTTTGGGTAAACTGCCGGGGCAGCAGGAAGCAACGAGTTGGTTGAGCGAGGCGGAGACGCCCGCAAGCGCGGTGTGGTCGACCGCGTAGCGCGAGCGCTGGCGGTCAGTCTCGAAGCGGACGAGCCCCGCCTCGACCAGGACCTTCAGGTGCTGCGAAACGGTCGATTGGGCGAGGTCGAGATGGTCGACCACCTCACGGCACGAGCAGCAGGAGCTGGCCGAGAGGCGTTTCAGGATCTCGATGCGCGCCCGATGCGAGAGCGCCGCCAGGCGCAGCGCGATGGCGCGGCTGTCAGCGCAACGGCTTTCGGGGGATACGGTCATCGTCCATCGCCGATAGACGATGGAGGATGAGAGGGCAAGCTAGGCGGATGGGTAGATTGAGGTGAGGCGCCCGCCATTCGCGTTCGTCATCCTAGGGCGGAGCGCCGCGCAGCGGCGCGCAGACCCTAGGATCCATGCCGTTACCTCAGAACATCCCGGCGTTCGAGAATTTTCACCTGTCCTGGCCGATGGCACTAAACAGCGCCATTTCTTTCTTCACCGCAGCACACTTCGGCGACTGTCACGGCATGGATCCTAGGGTCTGCGCGCGTCGCTTCGCCCTTGCTCCGCCCTAGGATGACGAAGTCGCTACTCCGTCTTCGGCGCTGTCATCTGCTCGCCCATGGCCTTCATGTCGGCGTCCTCGCCCTCCTTCGACTTGGACGGCACCTTGAACACCTGGCCGGGCCAGATGCGGTCGGGATCGCGGATCTGGTCCTTGTTGGCGAGATAGATGGTCGAGAAGCGCGTGCCATGGCCGTAGACGCGGCGCGAGATGCGCCAGAGCGTGTCGTTGCGGCGGATGATGACGGCGCTGTCGGCATGTTCGAGCTTCGGCGCGACCGTCTCGGCCACGTCGGCCGAAGGCGTCGCCTCGGAAACCTTGGCCGGAACCTCGGCGGGCTTGGCCGCTTCGGCCGTTGCCGCCGGCTTGGCTTCCGCGGCCTGGGATCCGGCGCCCTGGACCTGGGCGAGTTTGGTCTCGGCCGGCTTGGCCTCGCCGGTCTTCGTCTCATTTGGAGCGACGGCTGCGATCGACTCGCCGGGCTCGCGCTCGAACGGCACGGCGGCACGGGCGACGACCTTGACGCCGTCGCTGTCCAGGCCATCGACATGGATGGTGTAGTTGCCGACCGGGATGTCGCGGGTCGCTTCGATCAGGAAATGCCCGTCGGCGGAGGTCCGCGCATCGCCAAGCAGGATGGCGTCGGCATAGGCGCGCACCTTGCGGCCGGGATCGGCCGTGCCGGCGACGAAGATCTTGCTGCCGTCGATCTCGACCGCTTCGACGGCGATCTTGGGCTCCGCCGACGCCGAGGCCGTATCGGATGCAGCCGGAGCGGTCGTTGCGGGAGCCGTCGTTGCCGGAGCCTGGGCTGCCGGTGCCGCCTGGTCGGAGTCGGCCGGCGCCGCCGGCTTGGTCTCGGCCTCGGGCACGGTGATCAGTTGCGAGGCCTTGCCCGGTTCCTCGACCATCGCCAGAACCTGCCCGGTCGGGCTCTGCGGCACCGAAACGACGGCGGTCTGGGCCGAGGCGACGGCAGTGCCGCCAACCGTCTGGCGCAGCGTGATCGTATAGTCGCCCGGCTTCAGCGGATCGTCGAGCACGATGGCGAAGGCGCCGTCGGGGCCGGAATCGGTCGAGCCGAGCACCGTGCCGCCACTCAGGATCTCGACCTTGGCGTTGGGCGCGGCGCTGCCGGCGACGACGATCGAGCCGTTGCTTTCGACGCGCACGACATCGAAGGTCGGCAGCGTCGAACCGGCCGCGGCGGCCGGCGCCGTTGCGTTCTTGTTGGCCGGCGCCATCGTGTTGGCCGGGGCCATTGTGTTTGCAGGAGCTTGAGGCACGCGCGCCTCGGTGGTCGTGCTCGAGGATTCAGCCGGTTTCGCGCCGGTCTGCGGCAGCGCCGCGACCTGCGCTGGTTTCTGGTTGATGTAGGGATCGAGCGCGCCCGACCCGTAGGCGACCGCCGCCACGACGGCCACGCCGCCCGCCGCGAACAAGAACGCCTTAGAAGGATTGATAGCCATAATTTTATACTGCCCCCTTAGCCACCTAACGCCGGTCTAGCGTGTTTTCTCCAAGCTCACAAGAAAAAGCCCGTCCGCGGGCTTGACCCGGCCAACCGTCCCCATCACCAATCATCGTCATGAACACGATTCGATCCGTCTGCGTCTATTGCGGCTCGTCTCCGGGCCGCGACGAGGCCTATATCAAGGCCGGCCACACGCTTGGCCGCTCGCTTGCCAAATCCGGGTTGCGCCTCATCTATGGCGGCGGCACCAAGGGCATCATGGGCGCCGTCGCCGATGGCGCGCTCAGGGCCGGCGGCAAGGTCACCGGCATCATCCCGCGCTTCCTGATCAACAGGGAAGCGACCGAAACCGCGCTCGACAAGCTCGACGAATTGCTGATCACCGACAATATGCACGAGCGCAAGCACAGCATGTTCGAAAAATCCGACGCCTTTGTGGCGCTGCCGGGCGGCATCGGCACGGTGGAGGAGATCGTCGAGATCATGACCTGGGCGCAGCTCGGCCATCATCGCAAGCCGATCGTCTTCGCCAACGTCAAGGGGTTCTGGGATCCGATGCTGTCGCTGATCGAGCACATGTCGGAGGAAGGCTTCATACACACCGCGCATCGCGTGAAGCCGCTGGTGGTCAACGACCCGGAAGCGATAGTCGCCGCTATCATGGTGGCAGGCTCGTCCGTCGACGCGCCGACGGAAGGCGTACAGTCGGTGATAGATAAGATGTAAGGCAATAAGGCAGTAGGGGAGTAAGGCAGTATGTAAGGCTGCGGAAAATGCCCCCTACTGCCCTACTGCCCTACTGCCCTACTGCCTTCCTCAAATCCCCAATCACCGTCCGCCGATCATTCCTGCGCCATGCCAGATGGATCGACACGCTGCGCTTGAACCAGGGCAGGTCGCGGAAGATCACGCCCGGAGGTGCCGCGCTGCGCAAGCTTTCCTGGACCGTGGCGAGGCCGAGACCGGCGCTGACCAGGCCGAGCGACGTCAACGGATCGTTCGTCTCGTAAGCGATGTCGGGCATGAAACCGGATTCGGCGCAGGCCGCCAGGAACTGCGCGCGGTTGGTGTCGCCGGGCTGGCGCACGACGGTGATCCAGACGCGGCCGTCGAGCTGGCCCGGTTGGATGTCGGCAGCATCGACCAGCGGATCGCCCTGTGGCATTGCAAGCACCAGCGGCTCGCGCCGCACCAAGACGCTTTCAAGATCGGGATCGGCCTCCGGCGCGGGCGAGTAGACGAAACCGAGATCGAGCGCGCGCTGCCGTAAATCCTCGAACTGCGCGGCCGAGCGACTGCTGCGCAATTGCAGACGGAAGTCCGGCCGCGCGCGGCGGAAGTCCCGCAGCATGGCGGCGACCAGCCCGGCATGCACCGCGCCTTCGACATAACCGATGGCGAGGCTGCCTGTGGCGCCGCTGGCGAGGTTGCGGCCGAGCTCTTCCAGCCGCGCCGCATCGGCAAGCAAGGCGCGGGCCTCGGCAAGGAAGGCCCTGCCCTCGGCGTTGAGGTGGACGCGCCGCCTCGCCCGCTCGAACAAGGCGACGCCGAGCTGCTCCTCGAGCTGGATGATCTGCCGGCTCAAGGGCGATTGCGAAATGTGCAATTGCTCGGCGGCGCGGCCGACATTGCCGGCCTCTGCGACGGCGACGAAATATCTGATCTGGCGCAGGTCGAGCATTCTTTGGCCTCTCAATTCCAAGTCCTCAAAGGTCTGAACTTTATCCTAATCAGTCTTGGACAGTCTGGACAGCCGGCGCGATATCTCCCTCGTCACCCCAGCCACGAAGGAGATCGCCATGCAGTTCTTTGCCCTGCTCAGCCGCAACACCCAAAAATTCAGCGACGCCGATTTCGCGCCGCTGCTGCCGCCGGAGTCCGAGCGGCGAAAGGCGCTTTACGTGCAAGGCGCGGTGCGCCAGATCTGGAACCGTGGCGACATTCCCGGCAGCGGCATGATGTTCGAGGCAGCCGACGAGAAGGAAGTGCGCGGCCATCTCGCCACGCTGCCGCTGATCGAGGCCGGCATGATGGACATCACGGCGATCGTGCCGCTCAACCCCTATCCTGGCTTTGGGCCGAAGCGCTGAATCGAGCCTTATTCGTGAGGTTGCCGCATATTGGCGGCCTCACGGCCAGGCTTCCTGCATCGCGTTCACTAAAAGCCATGCCATCGCGAGAAGCGCGACGAGCAGCGCCAGCCGCAGCCCCGCGGATCGCGCCTGGCCGGTCTCCTGACGCTGAAGCCGGCGCCAGGTCTGGAATGCCGCGAAGAGAGTAAGCAGCGCATAAAACCCGGCCAGCATCCACAAGACCGCCCGCCGGATATCGGAATGCCGTTATTCTCGAGCACCTTGCCGATCAGCATCGCCGGTCCGGCGACGAACAAGGCAATGGCGATGCCGAACAGGAAGCCGATCATCGCGCCTGGAAAGGACGTCGCCGACAGCGCGACCAGCACCGCCAGGAGGACGAGCAGAGTGATGAACGCGCGCTGGCTCATGGGCCATTATTCCCCGACCGAACGCGGCGTAATGTACCAGTCTGACCTTAACTGCGCGCAACGGCGTGCCCCGTCTTCGAACCGTAGACCGGGGTGCGGCATGGCCGAGACCTGCGTTCCTTATCGGCAACGCAACCGATGCGGGCGTGAGTTCGGCCATCGTCCCTGGGCTGAAAACCCCGCCAAGCAAGACGACGCCGGTGATGGTCTCGCCGCAACGAAGAAATCGTCTCCAGCTTGCCGAGCGCCATTCTGGCGTGCCCATTGCCGCCGACACACAGCAGACCGGGACGACAGGCAAATTCCGGTCTGAACGATTCAGCCGGCACCAGTGAGTTCAGCGGCCGTGCGCACGCGGGCGAGCACCTCGCTCAGCATGTCGTGCATGGCCTTGCGGGCTCTTGTGGAGTCGCCGGACTCGATCGCCTTCAGCACCTTGCCATGCGCGTCGAGATCGCCCACCGGATGACCGAACAGCGCGTTGGTGGTCGGCACGCTGTACTGCAGCGCCGTGTGGATCAGCGCCGAGAGCGGCAGGAAGAAGCGGTTCCCGGTGGCGGCAAGCACCGCTTCATGGAAGGCGGCGTCCGACAAGACCGGATCGCCCTGGCCGGAGGAGGCCGCGCGCATCGCCTCGAAGGCCTCGCGGATGGCAGCGATCTCGTCCGGGTTGTTGCGGCTCGCGGCAATTGCCGCCGCCTCGCATTCGAAGCCCAGGCGCACTTCCAGAAGCTCGATGATGAAGTGGCGCGGTGTCGCGCTGGCGCGCAGCCAGCCCAGCACCGCGGGGTCCAAGAAATTCCAGTCCTTCAGCGGGCGGATGCGCGAGCCACGTCGCGGGCGGGTGACCAGCAGGCCTTTGGCCCACAGGATCTTCACCGCTTCGCGCGCCGCACTTCGGCTGGCGCCGAAGCGGGCGCAGATCTCCTCCTCGCCAATCAGGGTCGCGCCGGGCGGAAACAGCCCTCGGAGAATCTCGCGGCCGAGATTGTTGGTTATCTCGTCCGTCACCGACGCCGTCTGGTTGCCTGCCATTTTGTCCCGGCCCATTTGGTTCTGCTAGCAAGCGTCGGTGTTATCTTAGCAAGCCGAACCTGTCCATTATCATCTGATTTGTCAGATAAATGCAGTTGAAGGCATCGCGACTTTCCTGTTAGCTGTTGGGGGAAGCAGCGGAGAGCCGGTTTGTCGCCAACATCCTCGATGCGCGCGGTGGTGCTGCGCCGGCCGCTCGACCTCGACGTCGAGGAGCGCACAACGCCAGGGCCCGGCCCAGGCGAGGTACTGGTGCGCATTGCGCGCGGCGGCATTTGCGGCTCCGACCTGCATTATTTCCGCCATGGCGGTTTCGGCACTGTGCGCATGAAGGAGCCGATGATCCTCGGCCACGAGATCGCCGGCCGCGTCGAGGCGCTGGGCGCCGGCGTTTCCGGGCCGGCGGTGGGGACGGCGGTCGCCGTCAATCCCGCCAACCGTTGCGGCGTCTGCGCCTTCTGCCGGGCCGGGCAACCGATCCATTGCCTCGACATGCGCTTCCTGGGGTCGGCGATGCGCATGCCGCATGTGCAGGGCGGCTTTGCCGAACATCTCGTCTGCCGCGCCAAAAACGCCGTGCCGCTGGCGACGGGCTCCGACCCTACCGCCGGCGCGTTCGCGGAGCCTCTTGCCGTGACGCTGCATGCCGTCGCCCAGGCGCCGGTCTATGGCAGCCGCGTGCTGATCATGGGCGCTGGACCGATCGGCACGCTGCTGGTGCTCGCCGCGCGCTTTGCCGGCGCGCGCGAAGTCGTCGTCACCGATGTGCAGGACAGACCGCTGCAATACGCCGCCAAGATCGGCGCCGACCGCACGATCAATGTCGCCACACATGCCGAGGCGATGGACGGCTACGCCGCCAACAAGGGGTATTTCGACGTCGTCTTCGAGGCCGCCGGCCAGGGCGGGACGGTCGCCAGCGCCTTGCCTGTCATCAAGCCGCGCGGGACGCTGGTGGCCGTCGGCCAGGGCGCGACGGCGGAGCTTTCCATGTCGGTCATCGTCACCAAGGAAATCCAGGTGAAGGGCAGCTTCCGCTTCGACACGGAATTCGCCCTGGCGGTCGACCTGATCGGCTCGGGCCGGATCGACGTCGCGCCGCTGCTCAGCAACACGCTGCCACTCGCCGAGGCGCGAAAGGCCTTCGAGCTGGCCAGCGACAAATCGCAATCGATGAAGGTGCAAATTGCGTTCGACTGATTATCTCGGCCGTCTTTTCGGCCTCGAGGGCAGGCATGCCTTCGTCACCGGCGCCAGCCGCGGGCTGGGCCTCGCCTTCGCGGGGGCACTGGCCGCGGCCGGCGCGCGCGTCACGCTCGGCGGCCGCAAGATGGAGGAGCTGAAGGCTGCCGCCGACAGGCTGCGTGCCGAAGGCCACACGATCGCGGAGTCATTAATCGACGTCACCGACACCCAATCGGTCGATGCGGCAATCGCAGCTTCGGAAGCCGACACCGGGCCGATCGACATCCTGGTCAACAATGCCGGCATCCAGCGCCGCGCGCCGCTGGAGACTTTCTCCGATGCCGACTGGGACGCGCTGATGGCGACCAATCTCGACGGCGTGTTCAAGGTGAGCCGCGCCGCGGTGAAGGGCATGATCCAGCGCCGCAAGGGCGTCATCATCAATGTCTCCTCGGTGCAGAGCGCGCTCGCTCGCCCCTCGATCGCGCCTTACGCGGCGAGCAAGGGAGCGATCACCATGCTGACCAAGTCGATGGCCGGCGAATGGGGCCAGCACGGCGTGCGCGTCAACGCCATCGCGCCCGGCTATTTCAAGACAGAGCTCAACGCGGCTTTAGTCGCCGACGAGAAATTCTCGACCTGGCTCACCGGCCGCACGCCGATGCGGCGCTGGGGTGATGTCGAGGAACTGGCTGGCGCGGCGGTGTTCCTGGCATCGGATGCCGCGAGTTTCGTCACTGGTCAGACGCTGCTGGTGGATGGCGGGATCACCAGTGTGTTGTGAGCCTCATAGGCAACACTCAAACCGGTAGCCTTGTCTCCCCCACCGACAGATGCCGCTCGATGGGCGGATCGATCTTGGTGTCCTTCGCGAACCCGGTCAACACCCTGTCCACCGACAGCCTGCCCGCCCCGCTGAGCGCCAGGATGAACATGCCGCCGGCGATGGCGAGATCCTTCTCGAAATGGAGCAGTTCGTTCTGGCTGGCGAAATTGGTGTGGAAGAGGCTTGCCGTCATCAGGCAGAACAGGCCGAGCCCGATCGCACCCAGCCGCGCCAGGATGCCGAGCGCCACCGACAGGCCGGCGCCGAGTTGCAGCGCGATGGTGGCAATGAGCAGCGGCGTGCCGACGCCAAGCGCGGCCATCGCCTTCTGAGCGCCCTCGAAATGCGTCGCCAGTTGCAGTCCCTCATGCACGAAGATCAGGGACAGAAACAGCCGGCCGGCCAGCAGGACGACATCCCTGGCGTGCAGTTTTTCGGCAAGTTCGGTCGGTGTCATCGTTGGCTCCAATTCTTGGACGCAGGTAGCCGCCACGCGCCCGGGTGGACGCGCGCTCGAGGTTGAAAGGTCGGAGCCGGCGCGAGGGAGAGGAACGCCGGCTCCGGTTTTCGGGGGCTACCGCGGTGGCGCCCAAAAAAGTTGGCACTGAAGGGAGAGGGCAGCGCAAGGTCCCCTCTCCGGCCGCTTCGCGGCCACCTCTCCCCACTTCGTGGGGCGAGGAACGGGCTGAACTACTTCGTCACCTTCGTGTCGATCGCCTGCTTGAGGTCGGAAAGCTCCTCGCAGCCCGACGGGCACAGCTTCTCCAGTGAGGCGAGCTGCTCGTTGGCCTTGGCCATGTCGCCGGTCTCGACATAGAGCTCGCCCAGATATTCATGCGCGGCCTTGTGGTCGGGCTTAAGCTCCAGCGCCTTGGTGTAGTAGGTCAGCGAGGTCTGATAGTCGCCGGTCTTGCGCAGCGTGAAGCCGAGCAGGTTGTAGACGTCGGCCTGCTGGGTGTCCTGCGCCAGGTCGCGCAGATCGGCCAGCGCGCCCTTATAGTCCTTGGCGTCGATCTTGGCCTTCACCGCCGTCAGGTCGGGCGCATCGGCGCCTTCGATGTCGTCCACGGCATAGGCTGGAACGGCGATGGCGATCGGGGCCGCGGTCAAGACCGCAATGGCGCCGAGCGCCGCGAAAGTTAAGTGTTTCATTGGAGTGTCGCTTTCTGTTCACGATCCGAGTGAGATCAGATCTGGGTCGGGGTGAAGGCGTAGGCATTGCCGTCCTTGACGAAGCTGCCTGTGCCGGGGAACGGGAAGTGCGAGCCGCAGATGCGGACATTGTCGGCGATCACCTGGTCAATGATCCGGTGCCGCGTGGTGATCGCCGTCGGACCGTCCTGGTCGTAGGCGCCCTGCCATTCGGGATGCGGGGCAAGCAGCGCCGGCACGTACATGGTGTCGGCCGAGACGAGGAATTGCTCGGCGCCGGCATCGACATGGTAGACCGAATGGCCAGGCGTATGGCCGGGCGCCGCCATGAGGCGGATGCCGGGCACCACTTCCGCGCCATCGTCGACCAGCTTCCAGTTCTTCCATTTCGGAAAATTCTCGGCGATGCGCTTGCCCGCCGGCTTGCGGCCCTCGGGCAGCTTGGCGAGGCGGCTCGGATCCGTCCACCAATTGTATTCGGTGGCGTTGACGATCAGCTCGGCATTGGGGAACACCGGATCGTTGGTGCCCTTCTCCATCAGGCCCCAGACATGGTCCGGATGGAAATGCGAGATCAGAATGGTGTCGATCGCCTTGTAGTCGATGCCCGCGGCCTTCATGTTGGCCGGCAGATGCGTGGCGTTGGCCTGCCACTGGCCGACGCCGGAACCGGCGTCCATCATGATGGTGCGGCCGTTCATCTTGAGCACCACGACGGTGAGCGGAATCGGCATGAAGTCGGTGGTCAATCCTGCCTTGGCGAGTGCCGCCTTGGTGTCGTCGACCGAGACGTCCTTGATGAAGGCCGGGTCGTGGGGCTTGCGCCAAATGCCGTCATAGACGGCGGTGACCTCGAGCGAGCCGACCTTGTATTTGTAGAAGCCGACCAGCGGCTCGACCGGGGTTTCGGCGTGGGCCGCGGGCGCGAATTCGAGCTTGCCGGCAATGCCGAAGGCGGCAGCGGCGGCGGCTGATCCGAGCACCATGCGGCGTGTCATGTTGAACATCAGAAATCTCCTCTAGTGGCTGCGGGTTGCGTCAGGTTTCAGGCGGTATGAGAGATTGGCGGAGGGCCCGGTGCGACCCTCCGCCGGCTGCGGAAGCCGGTGCCGGCCGGTCCGACTGAAAGACCGACCGGCACAGGGGAGATCGGGACTTCGGCTCCGAGCCCTGCGAGGCGTGCCTTCCCCGCCCGGATCGGGACGTTCAGCCCCAAGCTCCTAGCTCAGCGACCCCAGATGCCCTGGCCAGGCTCATCCGCAGCGATCTTGGCCGCCGGCTTCATGTCGTGACGGTCCAGCTTCACGATGGAAGCAGTGGTGGTGGTGTCGACGGCGGCTGCGTGCTGGGCGGCCGCGGAGAAGTGGTCGCTGCCGGCAAAGGCGCCGCCGGTGGCAAGGAGGATGGCGACTGCGGTGAGGGCGATCTTGTTCATATGCGTATTCTCCGGGTTGGTTGATGCGTGCCTTGGGAGGATGGCCTCGCTACAGCCAAGACCCGGAAGGCTCGGGCTTTATTCCCGGGGGGCGGAGAATCTTTTCAGGGCGCGATACAAATCGCGACCCGTCCGGATGAAACGGGAAGCCGCGGCCAGTTAGCCGGCGTTAAGCATCGCTCCAGCTTTTGGGCTGAAAATAACCTGCCAAGCTGCCAGTGACGCAACTTGAAGCCGGTCCGGAAGTTTAAATTTAAGCACTTCCTGCTAGCTTCAACCGATGGATTTCTGTCCGCGAAAGGTATTCGTGTCGAATTGACCGGGACTGGTTTCAATATCGGCCGTATCAGACAGGCCGTTTTCTCTTCCGCCAACTTGCCGGCGGCGATCGCTGTGTTCGTGCTTGCGATCTGCGCGCTCTTCGTCGATCAGCAAAACAGAAAAGTCTCCGACCAGCTGTTGCGCGCCGACGTGCTCGCCAAGGTCAACATCATCCGCGCCAAGCTCGAGGGAAACATAAACGGCAACCTGCAGCTGGTGCAGGGCCTTGCTTCGGCGGTGACGACCGAGCCGTATATGGGGCAACAGCGATTTGCGGCGCTCGCCGCGAACCTGTTCAAGGAGAAATCACAGCTGCGCAACATTGCCGGCGCGCCCGACCTTGTGATCTCGTTGATGTACCCGATGAAAGGCAACGAAAAGGCGCTCGGGCTCGACTACCGCAAGAACGAAGCACAGCGCATGGCGGCGCTGCGGGCGCGCGACCAGCGCGCCTTGGTCCTGGCGGGTCCGGTAGACCTCGTCCAGGGCGGCCGAGGCTTCATCGGCAGGATTCCGATTTTCGTACCGACAGTGGGCGGCGGTGACCGGTTCTGGGGCATTCTCTCCGCCGTCATCGATGTCGACAGGCTCTTTGCCGCAAGCGGCCTCACCGACCCGGACCTCGATATCGAGGTCGCCCTGACAGGCAAGGACGCGCTGGGCGGCGGCGGCCAGCGCTTCTTCGGCAGCGAGAACGTGGTCAACGGCAACCCGGTAACGGCCGAAGTGGGACTTCCGCTGGGGTCCTGGCAATTGTCGGCGATACCGAAACACGGCTGGCCGGCCACGCCGAAGAATGAGGCCACCTTGTGGGCAACGGTGGCGCTGGCCGGCGCGCTGATTGTGTTGCCCATCCTGATAGCCGGTTGGTTGTTCGGCGAGAGACAGAATAATTACGCGGAGCTGCGGCGGCTTTCCCAACGCCTTGAGCTTGCGCTAGATGCCTCGGGCATCGGCGTATGGGAACACGACCTCGCCACCTCGCAGCTCGTGTGGGACGATCGCCTCAACGAGATCTATGGCAGGCCGGCTGACGGCCGGCCGCGTGGCTATGACGACTGGGCGCTGACCATTCATCCAGACGACCTGGAGCGCGCAAGAAGGGACTTCGACACGGCGGCAGCAACCCAAGGCCGCTATTCCTCGCAGTACCGTCTTCTCCTTCCTGACGGCACCGTCCGCCATGTGCGCACCCGGGCAGGCTTCCTGCAGGACGTCGACGACACGCCCAAGATGATCGGCGCTGAATGGGACGTGACCAGCGACGTCCTGCTCAATGAGAATCTGGTGCATGAGCGGCAATTGTCGGAATCGAAGAATGCCGAACTTGAGACCGCCAAGGCGCGCATCGAGCACGTTGCGCTGCATGATTCTCTGACGGGCCTGCCCAATCGCCGCTATCTTGATGAGATGCTGGCCGGGGCGCACGATGATCGCACTGCCTTGCTGCATCTCGACCTCGACCGCTTCAAGCACATCAACGACACGCTCGGCCATGCGGCAGGCGACGCCATGCTCATGCATGCCTCGAAGGTCATCAAGGCCAACGTCCGGGCGGCCGACTTCGTGGCGCGCATCGGCGGGGACGAGTTCATCGTGGTGTGCCGCGGACGCAGGGACGATGAACTCGCCGCACTCGCGGACCGGATCATCGAAGAGATGCGCCAACCCGTCGACTATAAGGGCCACCAATGCCGGTTTGGGGTCAGCATCGGGATTGCGGCCAATAGCGGCATCGATGCCAAGCAATTGCTGGTCAATGCCGACCTCGCGCTCTACCGAGCCAAGAGCCGAGGGCGCAACCGTTATGAGTTCTTCAACGAAGAGCTGCAAAGCGAGATCGTGAAGACCAAGCAAACTGCCGACGAGATTCTCGGCGGCTTGGAGCGCAACGAGTTCATTGCCTATTACCAGCCGCAGTTCGACGCCAACACGCTCGAGATCGTCGGTGTCGAAGCGCTGTCGCGCTGGCGCCATCCACAGCGCGGCATCCTCGGCCCCGACGTGTTCCTCCAGGTGGCCGAGGAATTGAACGTGGTCTCGCTCATCGACCGCACGATCCTCGAACAAACGCTCGAGAATTTCCAGCGCTGGTCGCTCGACGGGCTCAACATCCCGCGCGTGTCGGTCAATGTCTCGGCACGAAGGCTGGAAGACAAGGATCTCATCAACGGCCTGCGCAAGCTGGCGATCAAGAAGGGAACCGTTTCATTCGAGCTCGTGGAGTCTATCTTTCTCGACGAGCACGACGACCTTGTCGCTTGGAACATCGAGCACATCAAGGAACTCGGAATCGACATCGAGATCGACGATTTCGGCACGGGCTACGCATCGGTCGTCAGCCTGCTCAAACTGCAACCGCGCCGTCTCAAGATCGACCGGCAGCTCGTCACGCCGATAACCGGCTCGCCGGCGCAGCGGCGGCTGGTGTCGTCAATCATAGAGATCGGCAAATCGCTCGGCATCGGGGTCGTGGCGGAAGGCGTCGAGACGATGGAACATGCGCGCATCCTGAAAGAGCTTGGCTGCGACATCCTGCAGGGCTACGCCTTCGGGCGCCCGATGGACGCAACATCCTTCAGGATCTTCGCGCAGTCGCGGGAGTGGCTGGCAGCGGGATAGCGATGCCGGCTCACCGAGCTGCCATTTGACCGGGCTGTTGCCGGCTGCACGACCCGTTCGGCAAGCGGGCAAACGACAGGACAGCCCTGCCGAGAGGGAGACCCGCTGAAAACCCGGTCATCAAACTGTCACACCAGGCGGCAATCGCCATGGTAGGTTTGCCGCGGCCGCCCCCGCGACCCCGACCGCATCAAGAACCGGCGAAGCCGCCATGAACATCGCCCTCCCCGCCGAAGACACTGATCTCTCGCCCTATCTGCCGGACGAGCACGGGCTGTTCTTCATCTACCATTTCAAGGCCGATGGTTCCCGCACCGCCGATCCCGCCGAGGCGCATTGGAGCTGGCGCAGCTACCAGATCACCGACATGCGCGCCCGCCACGAGATCGGCGCCGAGACGGCCCTGCCGGCGCCGGTGCGCGACGCCTTCCTGTCGCCAAGCCATGGCTGCCAGATCGATTTCGATGACGACTTCCTCTATGGCGACCTGCCGGACCTCAGGCACGATTTTGCCGAGACGCGCGGACTCACGCATTTCCGCTTCGCCTTCAACGACAAGATGCTGGTCGGCGCCCGCAAGCAGCCGCTGGAATCGGTCGACAAGATCCGCAAGCTGGTAGAGAGCGGCACACGGAAATTCCGCACGCCGGCCGAGCTGATCGAAGCGGTGATGGGCCAGTCGCTCGACGGCATGGCGGCCGAGCTCGACAAGATGGGCAACACGCTCGACGGCATCGAGGATCGCATCGTGTGCAATGCATGGCACAATGAGCGCCAGGCGCTGGTCGACGCGCGCCGGCAGCTGGTGCTGATCCACCGGCAGATGGCGACGCTCACCAGCCTCTTCCGCCACCTCGACCATTCGCATCGCAACGAGCTGCCCGACCCGATCAACGACATGGCCACACGCCTCTCGCACCGGGCGCATACGCTGCATCATGACGGCGAGCAGCTGCAGGCGCGCACGCGGCTGCTGCAGGATGAGCTGATGGCGAAGCTTACCGAGCAGTCGAACCAGCTGCTCTACATCCTCTCCGTCATGACGGCGGTCCTGTTGCCGACGACCATCATTTCTGGCCTGTTCGGCATGAATGTCGGCGGCGTGCCGCTGGTCGACACGCCGCACGGCTTTTGGGTGGTGACGGCGATCTCGGTCGTCATAGCCGGCGTTGTTTACAAGATCGTGCGACGGCTCGGGCGCGTGTAGGGCGCCGATCCTATCTCGTCGCCGGCGCCGCCGGCCGCGCTTCGCGGCCCCTGAACATCGACCAGCTGTACATCGCCAGCGCCGTCCAGATCAGCCCGAACGCGATTGCCTGTGTGGTGCCGAACGGCTCACCGAAGATCAGCACGGCGATCAGAAACACCATGGTCGGCGCGATATATTGCATGATGCCTATGGTGGACAGGCGCAGCAGCCTTGCGCCGAAGGCGAAGAGCAGCAGCGGCACGGCGGTGATCGGGCCGCAGCCGATGAGCAAGGCCGTGTCGGCACCGGTGCTGGAGATGAGGTGATCCTGGCCGGTGGCAATCAGGTAGACGATGTAGCAGAGCGCCGGCACCGACAGCAAAAGCACCTCGAGCAGGAAACCCTGGCTCGGGCCGATCGGCAGCGTCTTGCGGAAGAAGCCGTAGGCGGCAAAGGAAAAGGCGAGCGCCAGCGACACCCAGGGCAATTTGCCTGCCTCGACAGTCAGCACCGTCACCGCGATGGCGGCCAGCACAACAGCCGAGATCTGCAGCCGGTCGAGCTTCTCGCCGAGCAGCACGGCGCCGACGATGACATTGACCAGCGGGTTGATGTAGTAGCCCAGCGCGGTCTCGACGGTACGGTCGACCGCGATCGCCCAGACATAGATGCCCCAGTTGACCGAGATCAGCACCGCCGTCAGTGCCGCCATGGCAAGGCTCTTCGGCGAACGGATCGCCGCCTTGAAGTCGGCGGTGCGGCCGGCCCAGAGGAGCACCGCCGCCGCGATCGGCACCGACCAGACGACGCGGTTGGCGATCACCTCGGCAAGCGGCAGATGCGCCACCGCCTTCATATAGAAGGGCAAGAGCCCCCAGAGGAAATAGGCGCCAAGTGCCAGAAGGAAGCCGCGGCGGCCCTTGGCGACTTGATCGGGATCGGCTTTAGCGGTGACCATGGCCCAATGCTATGGCCCAGCGGGCCGCCCAAGACCATCACAAAATTATGATGGATCAACGGAGTTTTGGTGATGGCTCAGCGGGCCGGGACCGCTTCCTTTCCGTGGCGCCGCATCACAATTCGCCTCCGCCGGTCCGCCTACAGAATTTTCTGTTTGCGATGGCCCGCCCGTAGTAATAGCCTCATTTTAGCGCTTGGGGGAATTCTAATATGAAGTGATTCTGGAACCCTTCAATGTCGCGCCTGACAAGTGCCATAAAGAATAGGAAGTATACTTTCTTCCGAGCGCAGCTCGGGGTAAGGCGTCATCTGGCCGACTCGGTCGCCTATCGGGCTTACCGCGCGACAACAGACATCGATTACTTCTTTCACGTTTTCCCGGACCGCAAGCTGATCTATGTGGAAGTACCCAAGGCGGGTTGCACCACAGTCAAGCGACTCCTTTCGATCTGCGCCTACGGAATCAACCATGATGACGATCCCGAAGCATATCATTCGCGTCGAAAATCCGGACTGCTTGCCCCGAGCGACGTCGGCGTAAAACTGTTCGAATCGCTGCTGCGCGACCCGGAGACGCTGATTTTCTCGGTGGTGAGAAATCCATTCTCCAGATTGCGGTCATGTTATCTCAACAAGTTCTATAAGCTCAAACTATCCGACCCAGGAAATACCGGACTGATTGAGCAATTGATGGGCGACATGACCTCATTGTCCTCGTCCGACATCGACCGAGACCAACTGTCTTTCGACAGCTTCGTCAAAGGCGCCTGCACAACGGCTGCTCTCGGCAAGAACGGCCATTGGAGCCTGATGTCAGCAATAATTCCGAATTCGAGCGACTTCAGGATCGAGATCATAAAGCTCGAATCCCTGGCCGAAGGCTTGAATCCTGTCTTGGCCCGATTAGGCGCTTCGGAGGAAATTCGAAACTCGCTGGCAAAACCGCTCAACCAGTCTGCCCCTACGCCAGGAATTGCATGGACCCGGCCGCTGGTTGATCAGGTCAGGCGGGCCTATGCGGAGGATTTCAGGCGGTTCGGTTATGATGCCGACTATCGAGCCGGCTGACGGTCCGAATCCCCCTACTCCGCGGCCACCATCCCAGCCATCTCGCGGTTCTTCATCAGCTTGTAGATGATCGAATCCATAAGCGCCTGGAAGGAGGCGTCGATGATGTTTTCCGAAACGCCGACCGTCCACCAGCGGGCGCCGGTGGAATCATGCGACTCGACCAGGACGCGCGTGATGGCCTCGGTGCCGCCATTGAGGATACGCACCTTGAAGTCGGCGAGCTCGAGATCGACGATCTCGCTTTGGTATTTGCCGAGGTCCTTGCGCAGCGCGATGTCGAGCGCGTTGACCGGGCCGTGGCCTTCCGCCACCGACATCTTCTCCTCGCCATCGACCTCGACCTTCACGATCGCCTCGGAGACGGTCTTCAGATTGCCGTTGGCGTCGAAGCGGCGCTCGACCATGCAGCGGAAGGAGGTGACGTTGAAGAACTCCGGCAAGCCGTGCAGCATTTTTCGCGCGAGCAGCTCGAAGGACGCGTCGGCGCCTTCATAGGCATAGCCTTCGGCCTCGCGCTCCTTGACGACGGCGATCAAGGAGTCGAGCCGGTTGTCGTCCTTCGGCACATCGATGCCGCGCCGCTTCAGCTCGGCGAGGAAATTCGCCTTGCCGCCCTGGTCGGAGACCATGACTCGCCGGCGGTTGCCGACGGCTTCCGGCGGCACATGTTCATAAGTCGCCGGCTCCTTGGCCAGAGCCGAGGCATGGATGCCGGCCTTGGTGGCGAAGGCGGACGAACCGACATAGGGCGCCTGCGCTTCCGGCGCACGGTTGAGCAATTCGTCGAAGGCGCGGGAGAGCCTGGATATTCCGGTCAGATCCTCGGCTGAAATGCCGGTTTCGAAACGGTCGGCGAAGGCGGGCTTCAGCGAAAGCGTTGGGATGATGGTGATCAGATTGGCGTTGCCGCAGCGCTCGCCGATGCCGTTCAACGTGCCCTGGATCTGGCGCACACCAGCTTCTACGGCGGCCAGCGAATTGGCCACCGCCTGTCCAGTGTCGTCATGCGCATGGATGCCGAGATGGTCGCCCGGGATGCCGCCGGCGATCACCTTGCCGACGATTTCGCGCACTTCCGAGGGCTGCGTGCCGCCATTGGTGTCGCACAGCACCACCCAGCGGGCTCCGGCTTCATAGGCGGTCCTGGCGCAGGCCAGCGCGTAATCGGGATTGGCCTTGAAGCCGTCGAAGAAATGCTCGCAGTCGACCATCGCCTCCTTGCCGGCGGCCACCGCCGTCTCGACCGAGGCCTTGATGGACTCCAGATTCTCCTCGTTGGTGCAGCCGAGCGCCACACGGACATGATAGTCCCAGCTCTTGGCGACAAAGCAGATGGCGTCAGACTTCGACTGCACCAGCGCCGCCAGCCCCGGATCGTTGGAGGCCGAGACCCCGGCACGCTTGGTCATGCCGAAGGCGACGAATTTCGCGCTTTCCGTCCGCTTCTTCTGAAAGAAGGCGGTGTCGGTCGGGTTGGCGCCCGGATAGCCGCCCTCGACATAGTCGATCCCGAACGCGTCGAGCAGTTTTGCGATGGCGATCTTGTCCTCGACGGAAAAGTCGATGCCCGGCGTCTGCTGGCCGTCGCGCAGAGTGGTGTCGAAGAGATAGAGGCGTTGTTTCTTCATGGCGATAGCTCGAAATGCCGGGATCCTTCGCGCGCCCCTCTGTCCTGCCGGACATCTCCCCCACTTGGGGGGAGATTGGACGGCACTTCGGCTTTCGCCAATCCCCAGCGTTGCAGGAGAAGCGGCAGGGCCGAAGCTGCTGATCTCCCCCCAAGTGGGGGAGATGGCCGGCAGTCCAGAGGGGGGCGCCGTAGAGCACGAACCTGCATCATTATTTCCCTGCAAACCGATCCGTGGCCCGGATCAGCCGATCCAGAATCCCCGGCTCGGAATAGGCGTGGCCAGCGCCTTCGATGAGGTGGAAATCCGCCTTCGGCCAGGCCTTGTGCAGCGCCCAGGCATATTTCGCCGGGCACGGCATGTCGTAGCGGCCGTGGACGATGGTGCCGGGAATGTCCTTCAGTTTCCAGGCGTCGCGGAGCAGTTGCCCTTCCTCCAGCCAGCCGGCATGGACGAAATAGTGGTTCTCGATGCGGGCGAAGGCGATGGCGTAGTCATCCTGGCCGAACGGATCGCTGGTCTCGGGTTCGGGAAGCAGCGTGATCGTCTCGCCCTCCCAGATGCTCCAGGCGCGGGCGGCCTCCACTTGGCGCGCGCGGTCGGAGCCGACCAGCCGCTTGCGGTAAGCGGCCATCATGTCGCCGCGCTCGGCCTCGGGGATCGGCGCGAGAAAACGCTCCCATTTGTCGGGAAACATCTCGGAGACGCCGAACTGATAATACCATTCGAGCTCGGCCCGGGTGAGCGTGTAGATGCCGCGCACGATGAGCTCGCTGACGCGCTCGGGATGCGTCTCGGCATAGGCGAGCGCCAGCGTCGAGCCCCAGGAACCGCCGAAGACCAGCCATTTGTCGAAGCCGGCCATCTCGCGCAGGCGCTCGATGTCGGCGACGAGATGCCAGGTGGTGTTGGCTTCCAGCGAGGCGTTGGGCGTCGATTTCCCGCAGCCGCGCTGGTCGAACAGGATGACGTCGTAGAGCTTCGGGTCGAACAGGCACCGGTGCTTTGGCGAGATTGTGCCGCCCGGGCCGCCATGCAGGAACACGGCGGGCTTGGCGCCCCTGGTGCCGCAGCGCTCGCAATAGATGGTGTGGCCGTCGCCGACATCGAGCATGCCCGACTCGAACGGCTCGATCTCGGGATAGAGGCTGCGCAAGGAACCACTGTGGATCGTCATAGTTTCAAGCCCTGCTGCGGCCAGTTGGCCGTCTCGTGGTCGGGGTGCTGGAAGGAGATGATCTGCTCCTGCCGTCGGTAGAAATCGGGATCGTCGAGGATCGGCGCCTCGAAGATCTTCTCCACCCAGGGCAGCCGCACCGCGTAGTTGACCTGGATCTGCGGCGCGAGATCGGAGCGGTCGTCGAACGCGCCGATGGCGATCTCCAGCGCGCCCGGCTGGCGGTAGGTCAGCGGCGTGCCGCAGCGGGCGCAGAAGCCGCGGTCGATGTTGACCGAGGACTGGAAATAGGTCGGCTCCTCATGGGTCCATTCGACGCCGTCCTTCGGCACCGTCACGAGCGCGCCGAAGAAATTGCCGAACTGCTTTTGGCACATGCGGCAATGGCAGATGGACGGGCGTCCGAGCTTGCCGTGCACGCGAAAACGCACGGCGCCGCACTGGCAGCCGCCGGTTCGAACTTGATCGGTCATGGTCTTTCCTCCGGCGGCCATTGGTCGGTGTCGTGGTCTGGATGCTGATAGGAGACGAGCTCGGCGAGGTAAGGCGCAGAGGCGATATCGGCCATCGTGTCCTCGGACGGCAGCTTGGGGATGCCGTCGACATAGGGGAGCTTCGCCTCCGTCCCCCACTGGATGGTCGGCGCGATGCCGGTCGGGTCATCGAAGGTGGCGATCGCCAATGCGATACCGTCGGGCGCCTCGAAGGTCAGCGGCGTGCCGCATTCGGCGCAGAAGCCGCGCCAGGCGGCGTTGGACGAACGGAAGCGTTTCGGCTCGCCGCGCGTCCAGTCGAGCGTGGCGCCGCGCACCGACACCAGCGGCAGGTAGAAATTGCCGCTCGCCTTCTGGCACATGCGGCAATGGCAGACCGAGGCGTCGCCCAACGCGCCTTCGACGCGGAAGCGCACGGCGCCGCACTGGCAGCCGCCGGTGTAGATCGGCCTGTTGTCGAGGCTCATCGCTCACTCCGTTTCATGGGCTGCCTTAGGGGCTCATTCCGGGTCATGACAGACCGCCTCGACATTGTTGCCGTCGGGATCGAAGACGAAGGCGCCGTAGTAGTTCGGATGATAGTGCGGACGCAGGCCCGGCGCGCCATTGTCCCTGCCGCCGGCGGCAAGCGCTGCCGCATGGAAGGCGTCGACCTCAGCGCGGCTGCGCGCGGTGAAGGCGATGTGCTGGTGATCCTTCGGCTTCTCCTTGCCGGCACTCACCCAGAACACCGGCCGGTCGCGGCCATAACCGCCGACCTTGGCGCCGCCGGTGTATTCCTCCGGCACCATGTAGAGCAGCGAAGCCCCCAACGGCGCCATCGCCTTGTCGTAGAAAGCCTTCGACGCGTCGAAATCGAAAACGGTGATGCCGAGATGATCGATCACAGGACGAGCTCCTCCCTTGGTGGCGCGGCGGCCAGCCCGGCCACGATGACGATGTGCTGGCAGACATTGTCGATAACGCGGATCACGTCGTCGTTCCAGAAGCGCAGGATGGTCCAGCCTAGAGCTTCAAGCTTCGCGGTTCGCGCGACGTCGGACGCCGAAACTTCGGCAAGAGCGTGCTGAGAGCCATCAATCTCGACGATCAGCTTCTTGCTGGGGCAGGCAAAATCGACGATGTAGCCAGCTATGGGCATCTGACGCCTGAACGCCATTCCCATCAGCCTATCAGCACGGACCTCATTCCAAAGCTTCAACTCGGCATCGGTCATCGCCTTGCGCATCTTGCGCGCATTGCCGCGATTGGCGGGAGATACCCGATGATGAGTCATTGCGAGGCCCCCCTCTATGCCCTGCCGGGCATCTCCGCCTCAAGGGGGGAGATCAGCAGCTTCGCCGACGGCGCCCAATCTTCAACGTTGACGGTTGGCGAAAGCCCAGGCGACATCCAATCTCCCCCCTTGAGGGGGAGATGTCCGGCAGGACAGAGAGGGGGGCCTCGCTCCAACCTCTCCCGTATGGAGGCATCCACCTTCACCGCTTGATCTCCCACGTCGTCACACGCGCGCCGGTGACAGGATCCTTGCCGTCCTTCAACTGCACGCCCTGAGCCAAAAGCTCGTGGCGGATGCGATCAGCCTCGGCCCAGTTCTTGGCAGCGATAAACTCCAGACGATCCGCGATGGCCTTGGCGACCGCCGTCTCGTCCACCTTGGCCGCGCCGACGTCGAAGCCGAGGAAGGCCAGTGCCGCTTTCAACGAAGCGGCGGCGGCATTGCCACCATCGCCGCCAGCCTCGACCGCCTCGCCGGCAAGCTGCGTCAGCCGCTGGAAGGCGGTGTAGGTGGCAAGGTCATCCGAGAGCGCTTCCACCACTTCGGCCGGCAGGTCCTTCGCGGCCGCGGGCGCAAGATCGGCCGCGCGCTTCCATTTGCGCAGCGTGTTTTCCGCCTCCTCCAGCTTGCGCACGGAGAAGTCGATCGGCTCGCGATAGTGCGTCATCAGCATCGCCAGCCTGAGCACCTCGCCCGGCCAGGTGCGGCCGCCGAAGGTCTCGGTCTCCAGCAATTCGTGGATCGAGTAGAAATTGCCGAGGCTCTTCGACATCTTTTGGCCTTCGACCTGCAGGAAGCCGTTGTGCATCCACACGTTGGCCATGACCTTGGTGCCGTGGGCGCAGCGCGACTGGGCGATCTCGTTTTCGTGGTGCGGGAAGATCAGGTCCAGCCCGCCGCCATGGATGTCGAAGACCTCGCCGAGATAGGCGGCCGACATGGCCGAGCACTCGATGTGCCAGCCGGGCCGGCCCCTGCCCCACGGGCTTTCCCAGCCGGGCTCTTCCGGGCTCGACAATTTCCACAGCACGAAATCGCCGGGATTCTTCTTGTGCGCGTCGACGGCGATGCGCGCGCCGGCCTGCTGCTCGTCGAGATTGCGCTTGGAGAGCTCGCCATAATCCGGCATCGAGGCGGTGTCGAACAGCACCTCGCCGCCGGCGACATAGGCATGGCCGCGCTCGATCAGCTGGCGGATCAGCGACAGCATGTCGGCCTTGCCGTCGGCGCGGGGTGCGACGAACTCCGTCGCCCGCGGCTCGTAGGTCGGCTGCAGGCAGCCAAGCGCGGCGACATCCTTGTGGTACTGGTCGGCGGTCTTTTCGGTGACCTTGCGGATCGCATCGTTGAGCGACAACTTCCCGGCCGCGATCTCGCCGCCGAAGTCTCGCAGCGCCCTGGCGTTTATCTTGTCGTCGACATCCGTGATGTTGCGCACATACGTGACGTGCTTTTCGCCGTAGAGTTGGCGCAACAGGCGGAAAAGCACATCGAAGACGATCGCCGGCCTGGCATTGCCGATATGGGCAAAGTCGTAAACGGTCGGGCCGCAGACATACATGCGCACGTTTTGCGGGTCGATCGGAACGAACGGTTCCTTCGTCCGCGTCAGCGTGTTGTAGAGGCTGAGGCCCTTCGATGGTTCAGACATACGTGCCCTTCCGATCCCTTAGACTTGGATGGAGCCTTGCCTGCGCCACGGCGCAAAACAGGCTCCAGCCTGCTGGCCGGGGCGTTTTTTCCGATCTGGGGAAAGATGAGGCGAAAACGTCCGGACCAGCGCGAGGCTAGCCAATAATGCAAATGCCACAAATGGCGAAAGACGTTTTCATGGCCGGCTTTATCGCGCCGGCGGGTGTTGCCGTCAAGTCGCTCGGCTTAGGAAAGATGTCGTTGGATCACAGGTAAAGACCTGGCGAAACATTTTATTAAACATGTCGGCACAGTGATGAAACATTCGCCGGCTAGACCGCCCGGTGTCACGATTTGGACGGAATCAGCCGCCAAACGCTGAACACGAAACCGTTACCAGGGAAGAGAATCATGGCTCGCAGCAAGCAGGAACAGATCCGACAAACGCAGCCCGCGCTGGCCAACCACTACCGCGCGATCGGCCCGGCGGCCATCGTCGCCGCCCTCCTCCACACCGCGAAGAAGAAGAAGCCCGCGCAGAAGATCGTCTCGCCGCGCGCCGCCTGAAACGGCGCGACCGGCACGGTCTCCGACGATGGAGACGGCGGTGACGAGGGCGCCACGAGCGCCCTGGGGATGAAGGCCCCAAAGCAGCCTTTCGGGCAGGCAGCCTTCTGTTGGATGGTTTGACGCAATTCCGAACGGAAAACCGTTCCACACTTTTCCTGGAATTGCTCTAAAACAAGCTCATCTGGTTTTCGTCCGCGCCAGGCTTCTGGCGCCTGGGCTTTTCAACTTGCGGCGAAACGATGCCGCGCTCCTGGATCTCCGGCCCGGTGTTGGCGACCTTGTTGACCAGGTCGGAAACCGGTATCGCCTCGAAGAAATCGGGCTCGGCGGGCTTCAGCAGATCGAGCACGTGGCGCGGCTCCTGCGTGCGGCAGTCGAGCCAGCGGGCGAAGTCGCGCTCCTCGATCATCACCGGCATGCGATCGTGGATATGGGCGATACCGGCACTGGCCTCAGTCGTGATGATCGCGCCGGTGTCCATCTCGGAACCACCGGGCTCGGAGTAAGTCTCGATCAGGCCGGCGAAGGCGACCACGCCGCCGCGGCGCGGGCGGATCCAGTAGGGCTGCCCCTTGGCCGAACCCGATTGCTGCCATTCGTAGAAGCCCGATGCCGGCACAAGAGCGCGGCGGTGGCGCATGGCGGTCTTGAACGATGCTTTTTGCAACACGCCCTCGGAACGGGCGTTGATGAGCAGCGGAAACGCCTTGGTGTCCTCGACCCAAGCGGGAATCAGGCCCCAGCGCACCAGCATCGCCTGGCGGTCCGGCAGGTTGGACCCGGGTTCCCGCGGCGGGCCGGCAAGCGCCATCAGCACCGGCTGTGTCGGCGCGATGTTCTAGCGGGCCGGAAATCCCTCCAGTTCGGCCAGGCCGAGGAAGGCGGCGGTCTGGTCCGGCGTGGCGGTCAGGGCAAAGCGTCCGCACATGGATCTGGGCTTTTCGAGTGACGTGCCATCAAAAGTGGCGATGGAACCGCCACGCCGCAACGGCTAAAGCTGGATTCGCCCAATCGGTCCACAAAAGCCTGCAGAAGGATCGGCACGCATGGAAAAGCGCAAGATCATACCGGCCGTTTCGGTCGCGGTCGTGCGCGACGGCACCGTGCTTCTGGTCAAGCGTGGGCGGGCGCCATCGCAAGGGCTCTATGCCTATCCAGGCGGCAAGGTCGAACCGGGCGAAACGCTGGCGGAGGCTGCCGCACGGGAGTTGCGGGAAGAGACCGGACTTGAAGCCATCGACTACCGCCCGCTGCGCGACATCCATATCGACGGCAGCGGTGAAAACCACGCGGTCGACTATCTGCTGACGGTGTTCGGCGCCGCCTATGCCGACGGCGAACCAGTGGCCAGCGACGATGCCGAGACCGCGGCATTCTACACGCTGGCGCAAATGGCTGACATGCCGCTTGCCGATGCAGTGCTTGAGGTTGCGGTAGCGTTGCTTAACGATTCGCACAAGTAGCTTCGAGAATGCAACGCCATGACTTCAGACGTTTGCGCTGCCCCTCACCTGCCTGCCGGCATCCTCTCCCCGTATAGTGACGGGGAGAGGGACGCTGTCGCCAGCGATTTCGCCAACCGCCAACTGGCAGGGAATGCGCCAGCGCTGCACCATGCCCTTTCTTCCCGTCACTATACGGGGAGAAATGCCCGGCAGGGCAATGAGGGGCGGCGCCAACCTGGACAAGTTGAATTCCAACGGGCAAAGCGCTTTCATCCGATGGCCAATGCCAACAGCCTCACAGTCGCCTTGTGGACAACGAACTGTTCGATCACATAAGTCTATGACCCGCGCTTCCCCTCTTCTCGCCGCGTGCCTCGCTGTCGGCATCGCCGCTTCGCCGGTTCCGGCGCGCGCCGCCGAGGCGCCGTTCGAGCCGGGGCTGATGCGGCTGGCGGAAGTGCTGGGATCGCTGCATTTTCTGCGCAACCTGTGCGGTGAAAAGGGCGACCAGTGGCGGGTCGAAATGGAAAAGCTGCTCGAATCGGAAAATCCGGACCCTGACCGGCGCGCGCGCTTCATCGCCTCCTTCAACCGCGGCTACCGCTCCTTCAGCGGCACCTATACACGATGCACGCCTTCGGCGACCGAGGCCATCGCCCGCTACATGAAGGAAGGCGAGACGCTGTCGCGCGACATCGCTTCGCGCTACGGGAACTGAGGCGGCTCGGGCCGCCAATACGTTTTGCCCAGATTTCTTGCGACAATTGGCGCCAATGTGATGTGCCTTATTGTCTCCTGTCCCGCTCTGGTGCAATCATCTGTTGCGGTTTCGCAACAGTATTAATGAAACGTTAGCGCGCGATTGCGGAATTAACTCAAACTGAAGGTTTTGATGCCGCAAGCCGGCCTAATCGGCTAAGCTCGGCATCGATTGAGCGCAGTCTCGCCGACAATGTGAATTTCGACCCTAAAAATGTCGTATTTACAATGACTTACTTGAGACTGCGGACGAACTGACAGCCCAAGCCGGATCCACTGTTGGATCGCCGCTTGCAGTAAGGTGGACATCGCAATGGAACATGGTGTCAGCGACATCGACGCATTGGTCAGGGAAGAAAAACGCCTGACCGCCGTTGAGAGCCACAGCGAGGCATGGGCGGAAGGCCTGTCGGCCGGCATCGAGCCGGAAATCATCGCCGAGGCGGCGTTGGAGACGGCTTTCGGCGAGATGTTGCGCGCCAATGGCGAGACCTCGGCGCTGGCGCTGCTCGACCGCATGCGGGAAAAGGTGATCGCCGGCGCCTTCGAGCCTGAACGGCTGAAGCACTGAGCGTTTCACGGAAACGGCGAACCACTCTATCTCTTTGTTTTTACGCAATTCCGGACGGAAAACCGCTCACACTTTTCCTGGAATTGCTCTAGTCATCTGTTTTGACAGCGACTTTTCGACAGTGACTTTTGACGAGTGCACGCCGTTTGGGCATCATGCCCATGCGCTTGACCATTCAAGGCGCCGCCCGGATCAGGCCGGGGAACAATGGAGAGGCAAGCGGTGAGATTTTCGATGTCAGGCCGGCCGCGCGGGCTGACGCTCAACATCCTGATCGCCGCTTCCTGCCTCGCGCTGCCTTTGTGCCTCGCCAGCACGCCTTCCTACGCACTGAGTGAGATCCAGCGCGAGGACCTGCCTTCCCCGGTGGCCCCGCCCGCCGACAGCGACAGCGCCGCGCCTGGCGCGACCGTGCCGATGCCGGAAGCGCCCGGCTCCAAGCCTTCGGACAGCGGCCAGCCGGCAGACGACACCGACAAGTCGGAGCCGGAAACGCCGCCCGCCAATGGCGGCATCACCAGCCCGCGCGCCGATCCGGACGCGCCGCCGCCGGCGGTCGTCTACGACCTCAACACGCTTCCTGAACCGGTCAAGCGCATGCATGGGCTGATCATCGAGGCCTGCCGTACCGGCGACATCGAGAAGCTGCGGCCGCTGATCGGCAAGGGCGATTCCATGACGCAATTGTCGCTGGGCGATATCGACGGCGACCCGATCACCTTTCTCAAGGGCCTCTCGGGCGACGGCGACGGCCAGGAGATCCTCGCCATCCTTGAAGAGGTGCTTTCGGCCGGCTATGTCCATGTCGACACCGGCACGCCGCAGGAACTCTATGTCTGGCCGTATTTCTTCGCGCTGCCGCTCGACAAGCTCGATGCCAGGCAACGCGTCGAATTGTTCAAGCTGGTCACGGCTAGCGATTATGACGACATGAAGCAGTTCGGCGCCTATATCTTCTACCGCGTCGGCATCACGCCGACAGGGCAGTGGCTGTTCTTTGTGGCCGGGGATTGAACCCCTTAGACCGGCAGCGCCTCGGAAAATTCCACCGCCCTGCCCTGGCCGGGTGTCGCGATCTCACCTTCCCACATGACGCGATTGCCGCGCAGGATGGTGCCGACCGGCCAGCCGGTGACCTCCCTGCCGTCATAGGGTGTCCAGCCGGCTTTGGAGCCGGCCTGGGCGTTGGTGATGGTCTCGCGCCGCTTCATATCGACGATGGTGAAATCGGCATCGTAGCCGGCGGCGATGCGGCCCTTCCTGGCCATGCCGAAGATGCGCTGCGGGCCGTGGCTGGAAAGGTCGACGAAGCGCTGCAGCGTGAGCCGGCCGGCGTTCACATGGTCCAACATGATCGGCACCAGCGTCTGCACGCCGGTCATACCGGACGGCGAGGCCGGATAGGCCTTTGCCTTCTCGGCCAGCGTATGCGGCGCATGGTCTGATCCCAGTACATCGACGATGCCTTGATGAATGCCGTGCCAGACGCCGTCGCGGTGGCGAGCCGCGCGCACCGGCGGGTTCATCTGGATCAGCGTGCCAAGCCTGGCATAGTCGTCCGCCGTCAGCGTCAGATGATGCGGCGTCGCTTCGCAGGTCGCGACATCCTTGTGCTGCTCGAGGAAGACGATTTCTTCCGCGGTCGAGATGTGCAGCACATGGATGCGCGCGCGCGTCTGCCTGGCGATGCGCACCAGGCGCTCGGTGCAGCGCAGCGCCGCGATCTCGTCGCGCCAGACGGGATGCGACGACGGATCGCCCTCGACGCGCTCGCCGAGCCGCTCGCGCAGACGGAATTCGTCTTCCGAATGGAAGGCGGAGCGGCGGCGGGTGTTGCGCAGGATCGAGGCGACGCCTTCATCGTCCTCGACCAGAAGGTCGCCGGTGGACGAGCCCATGAACACTTTGATGCCGGCCGCTCCCGGCAACCGTTCCAGTTCGCCGACATCGCGAGCATTGTCGCGCGTGCCGCCGACCCAGAAGGCGAAATCGCAATGCATGCGGCCGGTTGCGCGGCGTACTTTGTCGGCCAGCGCCGCCTCGCTGGTGGTCAAAGGATTGGTGTTGGGCATTTCGAAGACGGCGGTGACGCCGCCCAGCACTGCCGCGCGAGAACCCGTCTCCAGATCTTCCTTGTGCTCCAGCCCCGGCTCGCGGAAATGCACCTGACTGTCGACGACGCCCGGCAGGATGTGCAGGCCGGTGCAGTCGATGGTCTCGCCGGCCGAGGCCTGGCCGAGATCGCCGATCCGCGCGATGCGTCCGCCCTTCACGCCGATGTCGCGGCGACCCTCGCCGTCATGATTGACCACGGTGCCGCCTGTCAGGATGAGGTCGAAGGTGGTTGCCATGGCCAGGTCCAATCTCTTGCGGGGGGAGTGTGGCCGGCTTACGTAATGGCCGAACGTTTTGCAAGATCAGGCCGACTTCCCTCATGCCCTTTACCCAGCTCAACGACCGCGCGCTCATTACCGTGTCAGGCCCCGATGCCGAGCATTTCCTGCAGAACATCCTCACCACCGATCTCGATACCCTGAAGCCCGGCGAGGTCAAGCCCGGCGCGCTGCTTTCGCCGCAGGGCAAAATCCTGTTCGATTTCCTGATCTCGCGCGCCGGCGACAACGGTTTTCGGCTCGAATGCCGGGCCGACACCGCCGACGATTTCGTGCGCCGGCTGGTGCTTTATCGGCTAAGGGCAAAGGCCGAGATTGCCAAGCAGGATCAGGTGGTTGTCACGGTCGCGTGGGGCGATGATTCAACCGCCTCATCTTCCGATTCAACGGCGCTTGCCGACACGCGTTTTCGCGACGTGGCGGTGAGGCGCACTTATGGCGGCGGGGCAAAGGACGGTGGCGATCCTGATGGCTGGAAAGCCGTCCGCATCGCCAACGGCATCGCCGAAAGTGGCGCCGACTACCAGCTTGGCGACGCCTTCCCGCATGACGTGCTGCTCGACGAAACCGGCGGCGTCGGCTTCAAGAAGGGCTGCTATATCGGCCAGGAAGTGGTCTCGCGCATGCAGCATCGCGGCACCGCACGGCGCCGGGTTCTGATCGCATCGGCTGACGGCCCCCTGCCCGCTTCGGGAACCGAGCTTACCGTCGCCGGCCGGCCGGTGGGCGCGCTCGGCTCGGTTGGCGGCAGGACCGGACTTGCCATTGCCCGCATCGACCGGGTCAAGGCGGCGCTCGATGCCGGCGAGGCGATCCTGGCGGGCGAGGTTCCGGTGACGCTCGCGATTCCCGCCTGGGCGAAGTTCAGCTTCCCTGAAGGCGCGGCCAGCGCGGAGGAGGCCTGATGGCGGCCGACCGGGCCGGCGCGCCGCCGCGCGCCTGGCAACGCATGCTTTCGGGACGGCGGCTCGACCTTCTCGACCCCTCGCCGCTCGACATCGAGATCGCCGACATCGCCCATGGGCTCGCCCGCGTCGCCCGCTGGAACGGCCAGACCAGCGGCGACCATGCCTTCTCCGTCGCACAGCACTCGCTGCTGGTCGAGGCGCTCTATGGCGAGTTGGCACCGCGGGCCACGGCGGAGGCGCGGCTCGCCGCGCTGCTGCACGATGCGCCGGAATATGTCATCGGCGACATGATCTCGCCGTTCAAATCGGTGATGGGCGGCTCCTATAAGGATTGCGAGCTGCGCCTGCAGCGCGCGATCCATCTGCGTTTCTCGCTGCCGGCGGAGCTCGCCGCCTCCTTGCGCAAGGACATCAAGCGCGCCGACCAGATCGCCGCCTATTTCGAGGCAACGCTGCTGGCCGGCTTTTCGACGGCGGAAGCGACCGAGTATTTCGGCCGCCCGCGCGGCTTCTCCGCCGACCGCTTCGACCTCACGCCCAAATCCGTCACTTGGGCGCAAACGGCTTTCCTCAAGCGTTTCAAGACACTGGATGCCATGCGCCAGTCTTCGTTCGTCGCCAATTCGGCCATTTGAAAGAACGCTAAATTAACCGGCTACCAGGACAGTATAGCGTTCGGTCACGGTCCGAAGGCGTGCTCATGCCTGGCGTTCATGTCAAGACGGCTTCCACCGCCGGCAAGCGAAGAACGGCCGCTATCGGTCCGGCACGGCGGATTGCGAACGAATTACGGGCCCAGAACGAGCGTTTCGCGGCCGCCGTCGAGAACATGTCGCATGGGCTATGCATGTTCGACGCCGATGAGCGGATGATCATCTGCAACCGCAATTACATCGATCTCTTCCGCCTCGACGCCAAGGTGGTGAAGCCTGGCATCCGATACTTCGACATTCTGCAGCACAGCGTCGATGTCGGCGTCGCCTCGCAAAGCGCCGAAGAACTCCATGCTATCCGGAAGCCCTATATCGACGGCGCCAAGCCTTCGACCTACGAGGAAGTCCTGTCCGACGGGCGCATCATCGTCATTTCCCATCGGCCCATCGCCGTCGGCGGCTGGGTTTCGATCTATGAGGACGTGACCGAGCGGCGGCGAGCCGAGGCGGAGCTGAAGGAGCAGCACCGCCGGTTCGACGCTGCTTTGGCCAACATGTCGCAGGGCCTGTTGATGTACAGCGCCGAGGGCCGCCTGATCGTCCGCAACCAGCGCTTCCTGGATCTTTGCAACGCGAAGGCTGCCGATTTCACGCTCGGCATGACGCACCGTCAGATGCTGGAGAAACTCGTGGCTCTCGGCATCTTCGTGCCTGTTGAAGTCGACATAGAGGTGGAAAAGGCGAAGGCGGCCCTGGACGCGGGCCAGCCGCGCTCGAGCTATCGCGAACTGGTCGACGGCCGAACGCTCTTCGTCCTGCGGCGGCCGCTCGCCGGCGGCGGCTGGGTGGCGACCTTCGAGGACGTGACCGAGCGGCGCCGCGTCGAGGAGCGCATGACGCATCTTGCGCATCACGACACGCTGACAAACCTGCCCAACCGCTCGATGTTTCGCGAGAAGCTGGACCAGGCGCTTGGCGAGGCCAAGGCCAAGCCGCTGGCGATCCTCTCGCTCGACCTCGACCGCTTCAAGGCCGTCAACGACACGTTCGGCCACCCGGCCGGGGACTGGCTGCTGAAATGCGTCGCCAAGCGGCTGCAGCATGCCGTGCGCGGCAGCAAGGACGTGGTCGCCCGCTTCGGCGGCGACGAGTTCGCCATCATCCAGTCCGGCATCAAGAGCGCCGCCGACGCCGAAAAGCTTGCCAAGCGCATCGTCGAGATCGTCGGCAAGCCCTATCGCGACAAGGGACGCGAAATGCATGTGGGCGTGAGCCTGGGCATCGCGCTCCATCCCGGTGACGGGCACGATGCCGACACGCTGCTCACCAATGCCGACATGGCGCTCTACCAGGGCAAGAGCGAAGGTCGCAACGTCTATCGCTTCTTCGAGCCGGGCATGGATGCCCTGATGCGGGAGCGCCGCGCGCTTGAGGCGGATCTTGAAGCAGCCGTTTCCAAGCGCGAGTTCGAGCTCGATTTCCAGCCGATCCTCAACATCGGCTCCGGCGAAATTGTCGGCGCGGAAGCCCTGATGCGCTGGCGCTCGCCATCGCGCGGCCTGGTGTCGCCGGAAAACTTCATCGCCGCCGCCGAGGAGACCGGACTGATCGTGCAGCTCGGCGATTGGGCGCTTCGCAAGGCTTGCAGCGTGGCCGCCCATTGGCCGCCGGAGATGCGCATGGCCGTCAACGTCTCGGCCGCACAGATCAAGAGCGGCGGCTTCGCCCGCAGCGTGATCTCGGCGCTCGCCTTTTCGGGCCTGCCGGCCAACCGCCTGGAACTCGAAATCACCGAAACAGTGATGATGGACGAAAGCGACGCGGTGCTGAGGACGCTCAGCCAATTGCGCGGTCTCGGCGTGCGCATCGCGCTCGACGATTTTGGCACCGGCTATTCCTCGCTCGGCTACCTCCGGCGCTTTCCAGTCGACAAGATCAAGATCGACCGCTCCTTCATCCGCGACCTCGACAGGCGCGACACGGCGGCGATCGTGCGCACCGTGATCGGTCTCGGCGCCGAGCTCGGCGTCATCGTCACCGCCGAAGGCGTCGAGACCGAAGCGCAGCTCGACATGCTGCGCAAGGCCGGCTGCGGCGAGGCGCAAGGCTATCTCATCGGCGTGCCGGCCAAAGCGGCCGACATGAGCCGGCTGCTGCGTTCGCCGGCGCTGCTGCGCCAGTCAGTCTGATATATATGCGCTGTCTCACTGACGCGTCGGTCGCTTAGCGCAGCGTCTCGTTGTACTTCTCGTGGAAGCTCACATAGCCGGGCTCGACCACTTTGAGATGGCGCTCGATCAGCCGGTGGAATTCCGGCAGCTGGTGGAACGGGACGCCGGGATAGGCGTGGTGCTCGGCATGGTAAGGCATGTTCCAGGCGAGCTTGCGCACGAAACAGTTGGTCAGCGTCGTGCGGGTGTTTTCCAGCATGTTGGCGACGAAGGGACAGCGGCCGTGCTCGGCGAGCAAATAGAGCCTGAGGAACGGTTGGCCGAGCAGCGCGGGCACGATCCAGACAGTGAGCAGCACCGACGCCTTGAACCACACCGCGAGCGCCAGCAGAACGAGATAGAAGGCGATCATCGCCCGCGCCTCGGCCTTCACCTTCGGCAGCCCCTTCGGCGGCACGTAGCTGTCCCGGCAGCGCCCCATCGCATTGGTGTAGAGCGTCTTGAAGTGGCCCCACCACACGGGCAGCCCTGAGACGTGGACGATGTATTGCCGCATCGTCTCGGGCTTCGGGAAGGCCAGCTCCGGATCGTTTTCCGGATCCTGAGTGAAGCGGTGATGGGCGAAATGGAAGTAGCGGAACCAGTCCGCCGGCAGCGCGATCGCCAGGCTGCAGAAGCGCGCGACCACATCGTTCAGCCATTGCGTTTCGAATGCCGTCCGGTGCACGGTTTCATGCAGCAGGGTGAACAGGAAGATGATCAGGATGCCCTGGGGCAGCATCAGGACCGGCCAGAACGGCACCTTGGCCGCGATCAGCGCGCCAAGGACGGTGATCGCCCCGAGATGGAGCGCGAACTGGACAAGGCCCGGCCCATCCGATTTGCCGGTCAGCCGCCCGCGCTCCTCATTCGTCAGCGAGGCGATCACCTGGCGATGGTCGACGGTTTCGTGATGATCGATTGCGTTCATGAGTCACGATACTCTAGAAAGAAACCTTTCGAAAAACGAGGATTTCTGCGAAATAGATAAGATCACCTTATCTTTCGGATTGCCATGGTCGCCCTTCCCTCCTTGCGTGGACTTCAGGCCTTCGAAGCGGCGGCGCGCACAGGCAGCTTTGCCGCCGCGGCGGAGGAACTGTCGATCTCGGCAGCGGCCGTTAGCCAGCTCATCCGCACCGTCGAGGAGCAGATGGGACGACAACTGTTCCACCGCATCAACCGGCGGGCCGTGCTGACCGAGGCCGGGGTAGAGATGCTGCCGCGGCTCAGCATGGCCTTCCGGGAAATCGGCAGCGTCGCGCGCGATGTCAGCGGCGACGCGTTCCGGCCGAGGCTCGTGATCTCAGTGCCGCCTTCCATGGCGATGGGCTGGCTTTCCGAGCGGCTCGCCGGCTTCGTCGCATCCCATGGCGCCGCCGATATATCGCTAAGAGGCGACGACGATCCGGTGCCCTTCGATCATGAATTGGTCGACATCCGGCTCTCTTACGGTCCTCATTATCGGGAGCATCCGACCGAGGAAATCGCCAGGGATGCCGTCTATCCCGTTTGCGCACCGACACTGGCCTCAACCAATAGCGAAAACCTTGCTGGCCTGCCGCTGATCCACACCGATTGGGGACCGACCGGCGCGTCCTTTCCATCCTGGCGCAACTGGTTCGAGGCGTCGGGAAGCGAGCCCGGCCGTGCGGCGCAGCGCGGCCTTTCGGCCAACTCCTCGCGTGCAGCACTCGATCTCGCCATTTCAGGGCTGGGCGTGGCGCTGGCGCAAGGCATCTATTGCGCGCAAGCGCTGGAGGATGGCAAACTGGTGCGGGCCGCCGCGCAGTCCTTGGAACTGCGCCAGCCCTATTGCCTGACGATCCCCGAACGCAGCGCGAGGCGCGATGCCGTTGCGGCGTTCCGGGAATGGCTGGTCGAGGAATGCCGGCGCGCCGTCGGATCGCCGGCGCTGGGCGTTGCTGCTCAGCGTCGTCTTTGACCGAATTGGCCTGCGGCGCGACGCGCCGGCTCGGCTACGGCTGCCTGTCGAACCGGCTGGGCACGCGGTCCGTCGGCAAATCCACCCGGCACGAGCCCAAGCACTATTATGGCGGCGATGAAACCGTATTGCAGAATGTCGAAGGTCAGTGGCGGAAGACTGCCGGGAAGAACCGAGATCGCGAGCTTCGGAGCAAGAATGCCGAACCCCACGGCGGCAGGCCAGCCAATGTCGCGCACGCGAGCAAACACCATCCAAATGATCGCAACGAGGGTGGCAAAGCCCATCGCCGCAAGCATCGAGATGTAAATCGTCCCGATGGCGGAGCTTTTTGCCTCCATGGCGATCGCCTGGGCGACGATGCCGGAGGCATGCTCCTCGGCGGATTTCGGAGCATCGTGCATCCCATAATCCGGGACTCTCAGTTCCTCGACAAAGGACCTCTGAGTACGGGCTATATTGTTGCCGTCAGCCGCATAGATTTGCTTCTGAACACCTTCTTTTGCCCCGACCAGAAAATGCTCGATCGGGTCCTTGGCAAAATCAAATCCGATCAAAAACACAAGAAGGAAAATGTAGAGTATTTGGCCGCAATTACCTGATTGAAACAGCCTGATCATCTTCTGAGAGCCTTGAGGCAATCCACAATACAGGCGGGATAGCAAATCGGGCTTAAGACGCAGTTAGACGGTTCCACGCAAATTGAGCAAACGGCTGCCGGGATCGTTGCTCAGAGATGCCCGGCCAGCGCAACCACCATGTCCTTGCTGCTGGCTACGGGAACGATCTCGAACTCCACGAGATCCGCCCATTCGATGACCCAGCGCTGCAGCACCGTCGCGTCATCGGCTTCGACCAGCATGAAGCAGCGGCTCATGTCACTCGCGATCCAGCTGTGATGCACCACGAGTTCATCCGGCTTCAGCCGGCCCTTGTCGCGGAAACGGCGGTAGATTTCCTTGCGGTCCGAACCGTGAAAATCCTCGATCACGAAGAACAGCATACTTTTCCCTCAGTTCGAATGATTCAGTACTGATGAAACCGAGGGAAGCGAGGAGGTGATGCCCAATTCTTCAATTCTCCAGTTCTTCAATTCCTCAGTTCCTCAGTTCCTGTTCCCCCGCCCCTACTTCTCCGGCCGCTCCAGACGTTCCAGGAACCACTGCGTCAGCCGCACCCAGAGCTCGTCCTTCTCGCCGGAATCCTCCCAGCCATGATCGAGATTGGGATTGTCGTTGACCTCGATGACGAAGACCCCGTCCGTGGTCTCCTTGAGGTCGACGCCGTAGAGGCCGTCGCCTATGCATTTTGCCGCCCGCACAGCCGTCTCGACGACATGCGGCGGCGTCTGCTTCAGTGTAAAGGTCTTGATGCCGCCCTGGTCGGGCTTGCCGCTGGCCTTGTGGTTGACGATCTGCCAGTGCTTCTTTGCCATCAGGTAATGCACGGCAAACAGCGGCTGGCCGCCGAGCACGCCGACGCGCCAGTCATATTCGGTCGGGATGAATTTCTGCGCGATCAGGAGATCGGAATCTTCCAGCCACTCCGTCGCGAGCTTGGTGAGCTCCGCCATGTTCTCGCATTTCTTGACGCCGCGCGAGAAGGACGAATCCGGTATCTTCAGCACCAGCGGGAAGCCAAGCGTCTGCGCCGCCACTTCGGAGTCGGAGGTGCCGGCGATCATCACCGTCGGCGGCACCGGCACCTTGTTGTAGGTCATCAGCTCGTTGAGATAGACCTTGTTGGTGCAGCGGATCATCGACAGCGGGTCGTCGATCACCGGCATGCCTTCCTGCTGGGCGCGGCGCGCGAAGCGGTAGGTGTGGTTGGAGATCGACGTGGTCTCGCGGATGAACAGCGCGTCGTAATTTGCGAGCTTGGCGAGGTCCTTCCTGGTGATCGGCTCGACTTCGACGCCCATCTTCTCGGCGATCCGCGCCCAATAGCGCAATGAGGAAATCTCCGACGGCGGCAATTCCTCATGCGGGTCGACCAGCGTCGCAAAAGTATAGCGCGCCGGCGTGCGGCCCTTGGTGTCGCGCCATTCGCGGTTGGTATAGGTCTCCAGGCATTGCAGGAAGAGCTCTTCCTCGTCTTCGGTCATGCGGGCGAGCGGCAGGAAGCCGATCTTGCGGATCGAGGCCCATTCGGCGCTGTCCTTGATGTGCACCTCCAGCGCCGGCGCGCGGAACCAGTCGAACAACAGCTTGGCGAAACGGTCCCAGACTTTCGACGGGCCGATGCCGAAGAAGATCGCGACCTTCGCCGGAAAAATCCCGCCGAGGTCCTTGCGGCATTTGTTCAAGGCAAGCTCGAGTTCCGGCAGCGCGTGCTCGTAGAGCTTGCGCTCGGACAGGTCGATCATCGTCTCGACGGTTGGGATCACCCTATGGCCGCGCGAACCGGCCAGCAGCGAAGCGTAGTAGCCGCGGCTCTGATAGCCGTAATTGTTCGACAGGTTGATCACTTTCGGCCGCTGGCCGCGGAACAGCGCCGGATGCGCGAGATAGTCGCGGTTGGTGATGATCTTGTGGGGTGTGGCCACCTGATCGAGATCGTTCTGCCTGCCCGTGAGGATTACCCAGGTCATTGTTCAGCGTTTTCCCAGAGTGATGGCGGCGCGCAGGCCGTCGCGGCCGAACTGCGCCATATTCATGAAGATGTCGTAGGGCACTGGAATGTTCGCGGCATCGAGTATGGTTTCCTGCCTTTCATCCTCGACCCATGGGTCGTGGATCAGGATATGGTCGCCATCGTCGCCGATGGCCAGCACCCAATGCGGCACCTTCTTGCCGAACATAAGGAATCCGCTGACCAGCACCAGCACCAGCTTGCCGTCGGCGAGAGCTTGGCGGATATCGCCGATGCTGAACGGACGGTAGTTGACGGGGATGCCGTAGAGTTCGGCGCGGCGGCGGAAATCGACCTGGGCGAGCTCCATCACGCGGCGCTTGTCCTCGCTCCTCACCGACTGCAGGAACAGCGCGCCGTAGAAGGAGACGAATATCTCGGCGGCAAGCCCGCTCTCATAGCCGGCGACGGCCAGGCCGAAAGGCTCGCAGCCGCCCGGACCCGAC